>CBFGIY010000029.1:0-27646 GCA_965648935.1 Caldifarciminota bacterium | reverse complement strand
CTCACGCGTGTAGTTCTTGCGGACTCCGGACCTCGATTGCTCGACCATTCGGTACCGCCGATATGAGTCTACAGCCGCTTTCCCGCATGTCCTTCACATCGGGGGAAGTCCACCATGACATCATCTACGAAAGGGGCAGTTAATGACGGGTAACGACCGGTCTCGGGGTCGTGCAAGAACATGGGGTTCTTGCAGAGATTCTCCCCCGAGGAGTTTGGGTGTGCTGCTATGAGGTCCCCAGTCCCCCCGTTGTGAGCGGCCACTGTGAACATCGCGCAATTCGGTAGGTCTTTGTGGTTCCTGACCGCCTGTTGCAGCGCGGCCTCAGCACCTGGGTTATTCCACTCTTTGGCGACCGCGTCGGCAGCAACCAAAGACATCGCCGCTATAGATGCCATCAGGTAGCTTCTCATCGTTGTCTCCAGTGCATCTAGGGCCGTAGCTTCCATAGGCTCATTACGCCCTTGGAGCCAGCCGAGTCTGCGACACTGCTTGTACCGAGCGCGAGCACTGAGCCATCTGCAGTCACGAGTACACGCCGAACCTCTGGCCCGTCGACCTCCCTCTTCCAGGTGACACCACCTGTTGAGTCGGTGTGCACCACCAGGCCTCCGGGTTGTCGCCATCTCTTGACGCCAACCGTGTAGCCGGCATTCGGTCCCGCAGCCACTGCAAGCGCTCCTGCCGACGCCCTGTCATCGACTACGCTCACCCATCGAGTGTTGCCAAGGGCGTCTGTGCAAAAGAGAAGCGCGCTGGTCGAGTCAGGCGTGGTTCGCCCGCCGTAGAAGCCCTTGCCAACCCCTACGATGTCTCCGTCCGCTAGTTCAAGCAAGTCGTGTACACGCAGAATCCGTTCGTCCGTTCAGGACCATACAACGTGGCCGGCTGAATCCAATCTGGTCAGACCTCGGGCGCCAACCAGGTACCCTCCGGTCGCAGAACCGATCAGCGGCAGATTCTCTACTGACGGCCAGCACGGCTCCATCAACCTGCGTACCCAAACCGCGCTACCGTTCGAGTCGGTCGCAACAACGACGACGCCAGAATCGGCGCCCGGGTTTCCGCACGCAAAGACGTACCCCCCGTTGCTTGCTTGCACTGCGCTGTACCCACACTGAAGATGTTCTTCGATGAAGACCTTGGTCCACGACGTGTCACCCTGCGACCCTAGCTTCATGGCATATGGCTGAGGCAATGTGAACGGCAGAGCCGCAGAGCCGAAGAGCAGATAGCCTCCGTCCCTTGTCTTCCGTGCGCAGCGGGCACTGTAGGATTGCAGTCCTGAGTAGGTGCGTTCCCACTCGACTGCTCCGGCGGTATCGACCTTGAGCAGCATCAGCGAAACGAAGAACACGCTGTCACCGCCTGTCGTGAGACCTGTCAGCACGTAGCCATGGCCGTGAGCAGGCTCCATCCAATCTCCGGATGATGCATCGTGCCCGGGGTAGACGGTCTTCCATGCTATTGTCGGCGGGTTGTCGGCCTTGCCGCAGGACACCAGCGCCAGGAGCGCTGCCACTATAAAGACCGGTCTTCTCACGCGTACCTCCTTCAAGCTCGCGGTCTTGTCCTCCATCATCCCTGCCCCGTCCTTCCTCTCCGCCCCCGCCCGCATCTTAGCGTCCTCGTCCGACGCCCGTCAACATCGGTATGCGGCCAGTTCACCGCTCCATTCGGCCGCCGAGCAACCCGACCGGCAATCCCCGCTCTCTTGACCAGCCCGGTTTTTCGGGCATATTCAGGCCATAGTGATCAGGCTACCTGAAATCGAGCACCGCATCCTGGCCGCGCTGGAACCGGGCCGGGCAGTCCCGGTCGCCGACATCGTCGCGCAGTCCGGGGCTGACCAGTCGCTGGTGATGGCCGGGGCGACGCTCCTCAAAGAGCGCGGGCTGGTGAGTATCACCGAGACCGCGCAGGAGGAGCTGAGCCTGACCGATGAGGGCCGGGCCGCGGCAGCGACCGGCTTTCCTGAGCGGGCGGCGCTGGTCGCGCTGAAGGCCGCGGGCGGCGCGGTCGGGTTTGCGGAACTGCCGAAGCTTCTGGGCAAGAGCGACACGCGCGCCGAGGTGAAGTGGCTGACGAAGAAGGGCTGGTGCAGCCGCGACGCCGGGGTGCTGGCCCTGACCGAGAAGGGCGAAGCGGCGCTTCTGTCCAAGGGCGCGGACGAGCTGCTGGTCGAGAAACTGGCAACCGTGGACCGCGCGACCGAGTCGGAACTGGACCGCGCCGGGCTGGAACTGCTCAAGGGCCGCAACGAACTGCTGAAGCGCAAGAAGCGCGTGACCCGCTCGGTCGAGCTGACCTCGGCGGGCGCAGCGCTCAAGGCCGCGGGCATCGAACCGGCGGTCGAGGTAACGCAACTCACACCCGAACTGCTGGTTTCGGGCAAGTGGCGGGAGGTTACTTTCAAGCGTTATGACCCGGGGCTGGCGACCGCGCCGCGGTACCCGGGCAAGGAGCATCCGCTGCAGCGGGTGGTGCAGGAAATCCGACGCGCTTTTCTCGAGATGGGGTTCGAGGAAGTCGCCTCGCCGGCCATCGACACCGCGTTCTGGGTGTTCGACGCGCTGTTCCAGCCGCAGGACCACCCGGCGCGGGAGATGCAGGATACTTTCTATATGGCCGAGCCGAAGAGCGGGCGGCTGCCCGACGAGCGGCTGGTCGAAACCGTCAAGCGCACCCACGAGGACGGCGGCGATACGGGCTCGACCGGCTGGCGCTACAAGTGGGACATCGAGAAGGCGCGGCAACTGGTGCTGCGCACGCACACGACCGCGGCGTCGATACGCGCTCTGGCCGCGGACCCCAGGCCGCCGCGCAAGGTGTTCTGTATCGGCAAGACTTTCCGGCGCGAGAACACCGACCAGACCCACCTCGCCGAGTTCATGCAGATTGACGGCATCATCATTGACGAGAAGGCGACGCTCGCGACGCTGTTCGGCACGCTCGAGGCGTTCTACAGGAAGATGGGCGCCGAAGAGGTGCGGTTCCGGCCGTCGTTCTTCCCGTACACCGAGCCGAGCGCCGAGGTGTTTGCCAAGATGGGCAGCCTCGGCTGGGTCGAGATGTGCGGCTCGGGGATTTTCCGGCCCGAGGTGACGCGGCCGCTGGGCTGCAGCTCGCCGGTGCTGGCGTGGGGCGGCGGGGTCGAGCGCATCGCGATGCTGCGGTTCGGCCTGGATGACATCCGCAAGCTCTACCTCTCGGATATCAACTGGTTGCGAGAGGCGAGGCTGTGCCAGTGAGGACCGGGCAAGCGCAGAGCGCGGACCGCAGAGCGCGAGGCAGGGCGATATGCCGCTGGTGAGCGTTCCGACTGCGACGCTGAAGCGGCTCGTCGGCCGGAGCCTTTCGCGCGAGGAGCTGGTCGCGGCGCTGCAGGCGCTGGGCAACGACGTCGAAGATGTGGTCGAGGTCAAGCTCTACCGCTGCGCGAGCTGCCAGCAGGTGACCGAGGTGCTGGACATTGCGAGCTTCAACGGCGCGTGCCAGTGGTGCGAGAGCAAGGCGCTGGACGAGGCCGGGGTTGCCGAGGTCATCCGCATCAGCCTGCTGCCGGTGCGCCCGGACATGTTCGACGCGGCAGGCCTCGCGCGCGCACTGCGCGGACACCTCGGTATCGAGACCGGCCTGCCCGTCTACCGACCCGAGCCGTCCGGCCTGCGGGTCACGGTGAAACCGGGGCTGGAGGGCATCCGGCCGCATATCGCGGCTTGCGTGGTGCGCGGTCTGGTGATGGACGACGAGACGGTCAAGACCATAATGAAGATGCAGGAGAACCTGCACTGGGCACTGGGCCGGGACCGGCGCCGGGCATCGATCGGCGTGTACGACCTCGATACGGTTGAACCGGATTTCGAGTACGGGCCGGTCGCGCCGACCGGCGTGAAGTTCATTCCGCTCTTCGGGATGCCCGAGGGCCAGATTGAAGCGACGCCGCAGGAGATACTCGAACGGCATCCCAAGGGTGTGGGGTACAAGCACCTGCTGGAGCGGTTTGACAGCTACCCGCTGTTGTCGGATGCGGCGGGCAAGGTGCTCTCGCTGCCGCCGATAATCAACAGCGAGGAGACGCGGGTGACCCCGCGCACGCGCAACCTGCTGGTCGACGTAACCGGGCCGGACCACAACGCGGTGGCGCGGACCATCGCGGTCATCGCCTGCGGGCTGGCTGACCTCGGTGCTGGGGTCGAGAGCGTGACAATCATGTACCCGGACGGCCGCAAGGAGACGACGCCCGACCTGCGGCCGCAGGGGGTGAGCATCGCCCCGGCCGCGGCCGAGGCGCTCATCGGCGTGCGGGTGCCGGACATGGCCGCGGTGCTGGAGCGGATGCGCTACGGCGCGCGGCTGGAGAACGGCCGGCTGGCGGTGGAGATACCGGCATACCGGGCCGACATAATGCACGAGTGGGACGTGTTCGAGGACATCGCTATCGGCTATGGCTATGCCAACATCAGACCCGAGCTAGTTCCGACGATGACCGTCGGCCGGGCGCTGGAGGTCGAGGAGTTCTCGACGCTGGCGCGACGAGTGATGACCGGCCTTGGTTTCCTCGAAACGATGACCCCGGCGCTGACCAGCGAGCGCGAGCATTTTGAGCTGTTGCGGGCCGCGGTGCCTGAATCGCGCGTGCGGCTGGCCAATCCCATCAGCGTCGAGCAGACAATGGCGCGGGAGCAGCTCATCACCGGACTGCTGGTGACCCTGCGCGCGAACACGACGCGCGAGATGCCGCAGGCGATATTCGAGTGCGGTGACTGCTACGCGCTGGACAGCGCCGCCGAGACCGGGGTGCAGACCGTGCGACACCTGGCCGCGGCCATTGCCGGCCCGCGCGCCGGGTTTGCCGATGCCAAGCAGGCGCTGGAAACGCTGGCGCGTGAGCTGGGCGCGGAACCGGATTTCGGCCCGGCCGATGCAACCGCTTTCATTGCGGGGCGCTGTGCGTCGGTTCTGGTCGGCGGCGCGCCGTGGGGCATTCTCGGCGAAGTCCACCCCGAAGTACTGGAAGGCTTTGGCATCACTCAACCGGTCGCGCTGTTCGATGTCAACCTGGAAGCGGCGCGGCGGGGAGGCGGGAATGCCTAGATGTCCTCATTGCGGCGAGCCGGTCAGGGCCGGGCAGGAACGGTGTTTCGCCTGCGGCCAGAACGTGCGCGCCCGGCGGCGCGAGGCCGGCTCCGGGCCGGGCGGGAGAACGATTCTCCTGCTGGTGCTGTTGCTCGCGGTCGGCATCGGCGGCACCATCGTCGTGCTCGCGCAAAGGCCGAAACAGCGAGCGCGGCAGGCCGAAGAAGAGGAGCTTGCGCGCATCCAGGATTCGGTGCGTGCGGCGAACCGGGCCCAGCGGGCCGAACGCCGCGCCGCCCGGCCGGACAAGGCGACCGCCCGGCTGAACCTGGACCTGGACCGGGCCGAGGACCGGTTTCTCGTGCTGCAGGGCCGGGTCGTCGTGGGCAAACCTACCCCGGAACAGCAGAAGCTTATCAGCGAGATTCAATCCAGCATCGGCCAGTTGCGCGGGCGGATTCAGGCGATTGACGGCCAGCCGCGGGACGATGCCCGGCGCCGCGCAGAAGAGGAAATCAAGGACGGGATGCGCAACCTCAAGTCGCTTGTGACCAAGCTGTCCCGCGCGCCGAGGAATCGGCCGGCAACGCCCGGCACTCCCTGATCGGTCCGCAACGGGAGACGAAAGGGTTCGGGGCGGGCTAGAACGGCGCGAAGCCGGCGGCCTGCCAGTAGGATTCGAGCAGCTGCGCCTGCTGGCGCGACAGCGCCGAGGCGTGGCCCTGTTCCCAGTCGACAAGCTTGCTGAAGAAATGCTTCGCCTCGGGCGATGACGCGCCGGCGGCGAGGCTGCGGTACAAGGTGATGGCTTCGTGCTCGAGCTTGAGGGCCACGGCCAGCGCCGACATCTCAAAGTGAGCTTCGCCCAGCCGGTCGCGCAGCATCTCGGAATATATCGGGCTTTCGGTGCCGAGCTCGGCACCGTGGTCGGCCGAGATCAGCGGCTCCGGGTTTCTGCCGGCCGCGACCAACGCGTACTGCTCTTTCAGGAAGCGCAGATGCAGAGCTTCCTCGGCGGCGAGTATCAGGAATACCTCGCGGCCCCGCGGGTCAGAGGTCGCGCGCGCCGCCATCGCGTAGAAATCCGCATCCGCGCGTTCGTTGAGCATCGCGAGCCGAAGGCCCTCAAGCAGCGCGGGCGCGTTCATGTCGCGCTTCCTTCCTGAGATGCGGGCAGCAGCCGGGCGACCGCTTCAAGCAGGCCGGCGTTGGAGATGCCTTTGGTCACAACGTCGCTGGCCCCGCAGGCAAAAGCGGTGCGCCGGTTCTCGGCCGAGCCGTGCGCGGTCACAACGAGCACCGGGACGTCGCGGTCGGCCGAACGCCGCACCGCAGCGCAGACCTCGAAGCCGCTGATGCCGGGCAGCAAGAGGTCGAGCAGGACGAGGTCGGGCGGGTCGTCGTGGAGAATCCGCAGGGCCTCGTTGCCGTCAGCCGCCTCGGACACGCGGTAGCCGGCGCCGCGCAGCACCAGCGCAAGCAGCAGCCGCGTCGGCGTTTCGTCTTCTACGACCAGCAGGTGTGCTTGTTTCACAAACTCCTCCCTATATTCGCCCCCACCGAGAAGACGGCGGCGGGCACCCTCCGATGTCATAAACGCCAGTGCCGTCAACCGGGCTGCGTTCGGCCGCTTCAGCCTGTCGAGAAAGACAGGCCTTTTGAGCCGCAACCCGATTCGGCATATGGATAGAGTAACCTGCGGCCGCGGTCAGTCAAGCCGGCATTCGCATTCCGGGAATAGCCGCTGGCCGGCACAGGTATATCCGGCCGGAGGTGGCAATGAACCACTCGTGCAGACTGGCCCTGGTCCTGTTTGCCGCGGCGGGGGCCGCGCTCGCGGGCCCGGGCGGGGAGGGCGACGACAGGACGCTTTCACCCTACTTCTTCGTGCAGAGCGACGACCCGACGACCGACCGGCTGCCGCTGCTTTCGACGGCCGCCGAGGTCGACATCGCCGGCGTCATCGCCGACGTGCGTGTCACACAGGTCTACAAGAATGACGGCAAGCGGCCAATCGAGGCGGTGTACACTTTTCCGGCGTCGACCCGGGCCGCAGTGTACGGCCTGAAGATGACCATCGGCGACCGGACCATCGTCGCCGAGATACGCGAACGGGAACGGGCGCGGCAGGATTACGAGGCGGCGCGGCGCGACGGCAAGACCGCGACGCTGCTGGAACAGCAGCGGCCCAACGTGTTCCAGATGAACGTGGCCAACATAATGCCGGGCGACTTCATTCGGGTCGAGCTGTCGTACACCGAACTGCTGGTGCCCGAGGAGGGCATCTACGAGTTTGTTTACCCGACCGTGGTCGGGCCGCGCTACAACAGCCCGACCGCGAACCGGGGCGAGAAGTGGACCGCGAATCCGTACACGCGCGAGGGCGAGGCCCCGGGCTACACCTTCGGCATCGGGGTTGACATCGCGGCCGGGATGCCGATCGCCGACGTGTCCTGCCCGTCGCACAAGACGCTGAAGGCGTTCAGCGGGCTCAGCACCGCGAGCGTGCGGCTGGACCCGTCGGAGAAAGCCGGGGGCAACCGCGACTTCATCCTGCGTTACCGGCTGGCGGGCGGCGCGGTTGAGACCGGGCTTCTGCTGTACGAGGGCAAGGGCCGGCAGGACGAAAACTTCTTCCTCCTGATGGTGCAGCCGCCGAAGCGGGTGCCGGTCGATGAAATTCCGCCGCGCGAGTACATCTTCGTGGTCGACGTGTCGGGCTCGATGTACGGGTTTCCGCTGGAGGTGTCGAAATCCCTGCTGCGCAGCCTGATTACCGGCCTGCGGCCGGCCGACCGATTCAACGTGCTGCTGTTCGCAGGCGGCAGCTCGGTCCTGGCCGAGCGGTCGCTTGAGGCGAGCGAGGCGAACGTTGCCCGCGCGCTCGAGCTCATCGAACGGCAGCGGGGCGGCGGCGGTACCGAGCTGCTGCCGGCGCTGAGGCGGGCAATGGTTCTGCCGCGGACCGAAGGCACCTCGCGCGCCGTGGTCATCGCAACGGACGGCTACGTGTCGGTCGAGGCCGAGGCATTCGACCTGATCCGCGAGAACCTGGGCGAGGCGAACGTGTTCACCTTCGGCATCGGCTCAAGCGTGAACCGCCACCTCATCGAGGGAATGGCGCGGGCCGGACTGGGCGAGCCTTTCGTAGTTGAAAGCGAGGCCAGGGCTGCCGAGGCCGCGGCGCGGTTCCGGCGCTACATCGAGCGGCCGGTGCTCACCGATATCGACCTGCGCTTTGAGGGTTTCGACGCGTACGATGTGGAGCCGGCGAGCGTGCCGGACCTGTTGTCGGAGCGGCCGCTTGTGGTGTCTGGCAAGTACCGGGGTCGGGCAAGGGGCATCATCGCGGTGGCAGGGCGGAGCGGCAACGGCAGGTACGACGAGGTCATCAGCGTTGCCGAGCGCGCGCCGCGCGCCGAAAACTCGGCGCTGCGCTTTCTGTGGGCGCGCCGCCGCATTCAACTGCTGGCCGACTACAACAGCCTGCGCGAGGACGACGCACGCATCCGCGAGGTGACGCGGCTGGGGCTGCAGTACGGACTGCTCACCGCCTACACTTCGTTCGTCGCGATCGATTCCCGGCCGCGCAACAAGTACGGCGACCCGACGCGCGTGGTTCAGCCGCTGCCTCTGCCCCAGGGCGTGTCGGAATACGCGGTGGGCGACGCGACCGGTCGGGCCCGGACGGCTGCGCCCTCGGGACTGCAGGCGACAAACAAGTCGCTGACCGCGAGTCAGGTGATGCGCCGGGCTGCCGAGCCGACCGCGGTCGACCAGGCGAGCACGGAGCACGACATCTCGGGCGGTGGCACGGTCGCGCTGGCCGAGGTGAAGGCGGATGGTCGCGCCGCGGACCCGGCCCTGCGCGCCCAGCTCGAGGTACTGGCCGGCCAGCTCGACGCGGCCTACGCCGCGGCCCGCGCGTCCCGGCCGGGGCTGAAGGGCAGCCTTTCGCTCACCTTCACTATCGATACCGACGGCAGGCCGGTTGCGGTGCGGGTGACGCACAGCGGCTTGTCCGGCACTTTCGCGCGCCAGCTCGAGGCGCTGGTCCGCGCGCTCAGCTTCGACCCGCCGTCAGCGGCGGTCAAGGTGTCGGCACGGTACGACTTCCTGCCGGGGAGCTGAGGCGAGCAAGGTGAGGCTGGGCCGGGCATCACGCCCGGCCCAGCGCTGTTGACGGGCCCGGAGGGGCAAATAGAATCGGGCCGAGATGGCCGGCATAGTTTTCCTGCGGACGCGCGAACTGGACCGGGTCGCGCGGTTCTACCGCGAAACGGTCGGGATGAAGACCTGGCTGGAGCAGCCCGACATCTGCATCCTTGAGCACGGCAACCTGCTTCTGGGATTTCACGCCCAGCCCGAGGCGGATACGAAGGGGATGTTCACGTTCTTCTTCCGCACCGCGGCCGAGGTGGACGCGATGTACGCCCGGCTGAAGGGCTGCGCCACGACCGCGCCCAAGACCAACGAACGGTATCGCATCTACCATTTCTTCGGCAAGGACCCGGAAGGGCGCGCAATCGAGTTTCAGGCTTTCCTGCACCCGGTCGAGGTGCCGGGCGACGCCTGGTAGACAAAGTCGAGGAGCCATGAGAGAGAAACTGCCCGAAATCGGCAAGATATCGCAGAAGGTGTTCGAGGAACTCATTTACCCGCGGCTCGGGGCGGCCAACCGCAACGTGCTGGTCGGGCCGATGCACGGGGTGGACGTCGGCATCATCAAGGTCGGCAGGCGCGCGCTCGCGCTGACCACCGACCCGGTCTTCATCGTGCCCGAGTACGGCTGGGAGCGGGCCGCGTGGTTCGCCATCCACATCCTGCTCTCCGATGTGGTCACCTCGGGCCTGCCGCCCAAGTGGCTGGCCATCGACCTGAACCTGCCGATGAGCATCAACGAGGCGCAACTCGAAACCGTCTGGAAGACAGTCCATCGCGAGTGCAAGCGCTACGGCGTGAACATCGTCACGGGCCACACCGCCCGCTACGACACCTGCACCTGGCCGATGGTCGGCGGGGCCACGGTCATCGCCGAGGGAGGGCTCTCGGACTACGTGTCGCCGCGCTTCTGCCGGCCGGGGGATGCAGTGATCATCACGAAGGGTCCGGCAATCGAGGCGTCGGGCATCTTCGCCGCGATGTTCCCGAAGCTGCTGGAGAAGAAGTTCGGCGCGGCGTTTGCGCGCCGGGCCGAGAGGATTTTCTACCAGATGTCGGTGGTCGAGGATGCGCTGGCCGCGGTGAGCGTCGGGGTGCGGCAGCGCGGCATTACCGCGCTGCACGACGCGACCGAGTGCGGGGTCTGGGGCGGGCTTTTTGAGATGGCGCAGGCCGGTGGGTTCGGGGTGCGGGTCGAGAAGGAGCGCATCCCGGTGATGGACTGCGTGCCGGAAATCTGCGATCTGTTCGGCATCGACCCCTACAAATCCATCTCCGAAGGCACGCTGATCGCGATGTGCCGGCCCGGGAAGGCCGACGCGGTCCTGAGCGCGCTGGCGAAGAAGCGCATCCCGGCCGCGATTGTCGGCGAGGTCACGAAGAAGGGGATGACGCTGGTCGAAGGCGGGCGCGAGAGGCGGCTCGAGCACCCGGTTGTTGACCCGTTCTGGCAGGCGTTCTACGGCGCCCTCAAGACGGGCGGAGCGTGACGCACCGCGCCACAGACCGCAAGCCGCGGACGCCGGGCGTGAAGTTTCAAGCATGGAGCGCGGCGCGCGATGCTTGACCCGTTCGTGCGGTTCGCGGCCCACTACGACAAGTTCATGTGGAAGTACGTGGACTACAAGGGCTGGGTTGACTATGTCGAGCGCATCTTCCGCCACTACCGGCAGATCCCGCACACGATACTGGACGTCGCCTGCGGCACGGGCATCCCCTCGATACTGCTGGCCCGGCGCGGCTACCGCATGGTCGGCGTGGACCGCTCGCCCGAAATGCTCGAGCTGCTTGAGTCCAAGCGCGGTGATCTGCCCATCGCCACCGTGCGGGCCGACATCCGCGACTTCAGCCTGCCCCAGCCGGTCGACGCGGCCATCAGCCTGTACGACAGCATCAACTACCTGCTGGTCGAAGAAGACCTGGTCTGCTGTTTCAAAAGCGTTCGGCGGGCGCTGAAACCCGGCGCGCTGTTCGTGTTCGACATGAACACGCTCTACGGCCTGGCCGAGTACTGGGGCACGCGCTCGACCCCGCGCGAGGTCGGCGGGGTGTACTCGCTATGGCAGAATCAGTGGGACCCTGAGACGCGGGTTTCGACACTGCACCTGACTTTCTGGGAGCAGCCCGAGCCGGGCATGCCGGGGCAGAAGCACGAGGAGATCCATCAGGAACGCGCGTACACCGAGGATGAGGTGCGCCGTTGCGTGCGCGCGGCCGGGTTTGAGAAGGCCGACTTCTATCAGCACGGCGGTTTCGCGCCGCCCGGCCCGATGACCACGCGGATGATGATAGTGGCGCGGGTGCCGGCGCTTCCGCCTTCTTGAGCAGGCTTGGGGACGACAGGCTGCGGTGCAGCAAGAGAACCCCGCGACAGAGCGGCGACGGAGAGTCTTTTCTTCAAGACAATGAGTGAAGCGAACTGACTCCGAGTCCGCATTATCGAACTGGGGCAGTCCCGCGCAGGTCCGGGCATCAGCAGGCTCTGCGCGAACCGAAGCCCGCCGGGGGGGGCGCAAGCAGTCGCGCCGCAGGGTGTGGACCGCCGCGAGCAAGGACGAGCCGTGATCATGGGGGGCGAGGCTGGCCGGAAAAGGGCTACCGCCCGACAGGGCGACTATAACCAGCATGCTGAATCGGCAGCGGCGGCCGAAGCTGGGTCAAGACGGGCGCCGGCAAGGAGTTGCGCGGAAGCGGGCGGCTTCGACTCCCCCGTTCCCCGGGCGGTCTCGGTCAGGGTCTCGGCCGGTGCCTCAAGACCGACAACATCCAGCTCTGGCGGCCGGGCTTCGGCCGGCACGTCCACCGGCCCAGTCATGGTCACGACTGGCCTGGCTTCCGGCGGCTTGTCCCGGTGTCAGCGCGCCGAGGCATGGCCCGACCCGATGTCCCGCACCGTCCGCGGCTGTTGACTCGCGCCGCCGGAGTGGCTTAGAATCTGCGCGTGGCGCGACGGTTGCCGTGGGGCAGGTTTGACCGGTTCGGACGCGAAACCCCGGCCCTAGTCGCGCTGGTTCCATCAAAGCGCGACTGGCGCATTGTCCGAAGGGAACACTGGTACCGCATCCCAACCGCGGCCGCGCCCGAGGGCATCGAGCGAGTGCGCTGGCTGGCGTTCTACCTGCCCGCCGTGTTCGGTGAGGACCGCTGGAAAGTGAGCTGGCTCGGCCGGGTGCGCGCCGCGACCACAGCTGTTCGCCGCGAGCTGATTCCATCTGAGCCCGGCCACCCCAGGGCCGACCAGCCCTACTGGAAGCTCGAACTGGGTTCGCTCGAGCGGCTGCCGCGCCCGATTCCATCGGCGCGCCGTCGCCGGGTGGTGTTCATCCCGACTTCGCTCGAGCGGCTGCGCGCGGCAGGTGAAATCAACGACCTGTACCGCACCAGCCCGATCGAGGACCGGCTGTACTGGCGACTGCGCGATGCCGGCGGTGAGCCCGAGCGCCAGTTCTTTGTCCGCGACGCCGACACGGACCTTGGTGCGTTCGTGGACATCGCGCTGTTCTGCCGCGCCGGCCGCATCGCGGTTGAGTGCGACGGAGACCGCTGGCACGCGAACCCGGAACGCGCCGAACTGGACCGCCTGCGCGACAACGCGCTGGTTGCCGGAGGCTGGCGCGTGCTTCGGTTCTCTGGGCGCGAGATCAACAGCCGGATCGAGGACTGCGCGCGGACCATCGGGCGCACCGTCGCGCGGCTGGGCGGGAACGCACGCCGGCCCCGGCTTTGACCGGCCGCGCCGCAACGGCTAGACTCGGCCCGTGACACCGGATATGAACCGCGCCCTGGAAACGCTGTGGCAGCGCCTGCCTCCGCTCGCGCGCGGGCTGGTCGAGTCGGCCCACTATCCCGAGCACCCGAAAAACGCACGGTTTGCCGCCGACCCGGATGACCCGGCCGAGCATGAGACCCGCTGGCATCAGTGGGGCATCATCACTCACACGCGTATGTTCGAGAAGCACTACAACGAGACCGTGCCGGGGATGCTTGAGCGCTGGGGCATCGCCGCGCGGGTCGCGCGGTCGCTTGAGCGGGAGATTGACGGGTTGCCGCGCTCAGCGCTGTTGCGCCTGGCCATACCCTTGCACGACCTGGGCAAGTTCGCGGTGCGCCAGGTCCGCCTCGCCCGGAACGGCCGTACGGCCGTGTCGTTCAAGCACCACGAGGCCGAGTCGGGCCGCATCATCCGGCGCGACCTGCGCGGGCTCTTGTGTGGGGAGCTCGGCCTGAACGATGCGCAGTTCGAGTTTGTCGCCGAATGCGCGGCGCGGCACTACGAACTGGCCCACGCGCGCGACCGGCTCAAGAGCAAGGGTTCATACACCATAGACCGGGTGCGTTCCTTCGCGTTCGGCCGGGACTGCCTTGAGCTGATGCTGGCCAATGCCGGCTATGAACTGGAAATCGGGCTTCTGTGGCTGGCCGACTCGCTGGCCAAGGTCGGCGCGCACTTTGAGGCCGAGACCGACGAGGAACTGGCCGCGCGCGAGCACGAGATTCGCGCCGCCGCGGACAGGCTCGAACCGGGCCGCGACCTCTACGAGCCGGTGCGGCAGACCGCGGTCAATTCCGCGGTCGCAGAAGTCTACCTGAAGCTCTGGTCCGCCTGCGCCTGAGCTTCGGCCGGCCGCTCGAACTGCCGCGCTACCGGCCGCAGCATCAGGAACGCGACCACGCTCATCGGTATCAGGCTGATGAGCACGGTGATGAGCAGGCCGTAGCCGCGCGCGTGCTCGGGCGACACGATGGCGACCGCGCTCTGCACAAGGGGCAGGCCGAGGACATAAGCGACCACCACCTGCGCGAGGTGCAATATGCAGACAATGTACCAGCCCCACTTCTTGCGCAGGAGCAGGCCGATGCAGCCGGCGACGACCGCGGCGTTGGCCGCTATCTGGACATCGGCCGCGACAAGGACGCCGCCGACAAGCCCGTCAATCGCCTCGAGCGCGGCCGGGTCGAGGGCGATGCTTGTCTGGGCAAGGAGCGGCCCCAGTGACAGCGAGCCGGCCATCGCCCGGCCGGCGATGCCCAGAAGCAGCGAGCTGGCCGCTTCAATCGCCAGCAGCCAGCCCGCTATGGTCAGTGCCCAGTGCCAGCGGTCCCGGAGCGCCGGGTTCTGGTGTTTCTGCGTCTAGGGCCTCCGGCGGGACAGGGCCCGCTTGATGTGCGCCGCAAGCCCGGGCCTGGTCTTCTCCTCAAGCCGGTAGCGGACCCGCACGACCGGCTTGTTCACCTTGATGATCCGCGCGAGGTCTATCGGCGTGCCGGACACGACCGCGTCGCAGTCGCAGCGGTTGATTGACGCTTCGAGCTCGCGGAGCTGTTTCCTGGAGTAGCCCATCGCCGGCAGAACTTCTTTCAGGTGCGGGAAGTGGTCGAGTTCCCGCGCGAGGGCCCCGACCGCGCAGGCGCGCGGGTCGGCCAGCGCCCCGGCTTCGAACCGTCTGGCTGCGAGCCAGCCCGCGCCGAAGCCCATCCCGCCGTGGGTCACGGTGGGCCCGTCCTCGACCACCAGCACGCGCCGGCCCCGGATGAGCGCCGGGTCGGCGACATCAAGCGGCGAGTCCGCGTCGATGATCGCCGCCTTGGGGTTGACGCGCCTGACATTGGCGCGGACGGTCTCGATGTCCTCGGGCCGGGCCGAGTCCTCCTTGTTGATGACCACGACATCAGCCTGCCGCAGGTTCACCTCGCCCGGGTGCCAGGTCACCTCGTGGCCGGGCCGCAGCGGGTCGGCGATGACGATCAGGCAATCGGGTTTGTAGAACGCGATTTCGTTGTTGCCGCCGTCCCAGACGATGACGTCGGCTTCCTTCTCGGCGTGTCTGAGAATCTCGGCATAGTCGCACCCGGCGTAGATGACCATCCCGTTCTCGATGTAGGGCTCGTACTCCTCGCGCTCCTCGATGGTCGCCTGAGCGCGGTCGAGGTCTTCGTAGGTCGCGAACCGCTGCCAGACCTGCTTCTCGAGGTCGCCGTAAGGCATCGGCTCGCGCACGGCCACGACGCGGTGCCCGAGGCCCTTGATTATCTCATACACCCGGCGCGAGGTCTGCGACTTGCCGCAACCGGTGCGCACCGCGCAGACCGCGATCACCGGCCGGCGCGATTTGAGCTGCACCGAGCGGGGCGAGATCAGCCGGAAATCGGCCCCGGCGACCAGCACCGACGAGGCGAGGCTCATCACGTAGTTGTGCGACACGTCGGAGTAGGCGAACACGACCTCGTCGGCTTTCAGCTCTCGGACAAGCCTGGTCAGGTCGCGCTCCGGGAAAGAGGGGATACCTCTGGGGTAGAGCCTGCCGGCAAGCGAGCGCGGGTAGGTGCGCAGTCCGCCGACCGTGCCGAGGTTCTGCTCGGCCGCCATCGTGAACGCGACGACCCGGTAGACCGGGTTGTCGCGGAAGAAGGTGTTGAAGACGTGATAGTCCATTCCGGCCGCGCCGACGATTATCGTCCGGCGCGGCGCACCGGCTGGTAGCTTGCGGGCGCGGCCGCTTTGTTGACTGGCTGCCATAGCTGTCTCCGTTTCCTAGAACCGTTCGGTCATCGACTTGGCCTGCAGGAAGAGCAGCAGGTAGTCGCGGCCGCCCGCCTTGGAATCGGTGCCCGACATGTTGAAGCCGCCGAACGGCTGCACGTCGACCAGCGCGCCGGTGCACTTGCGGTTGATGTACATGTTGCCGCAGTGGAACTCGCGCTTGGCCCGGTAGATCTTCTCGCGGTTGCGGGTGAACACCGCGCCGGTCAGGCCGTACTCGGTGCCGTTGGCGATGGCGAGCGCGTCGGAGTAGTTCTTCGCCTTGATGAAGGCCAGGACCGGGCCGAAGATTTCCTCCTGCGCGATGCGCGCGTTGCGCTTCACGTCGGCGATTATCGTCGGCTGGATGAACCAGCCGCCCTCGGGACCGCGCTTGCCGCCGAGCACCAGCCGGCCCTCTTCCTTGCCGACCGCGATGTAGCCCATTATCGAATTGAAGGCTTTCTCGTTGATGACCGGACCGAGCCAGTTCTTGGGGTCTTCGACCGGGCCGATGTGGTACTTGCGGGCAAGCTCGACCGACCGGGCGAGCACCTCGTCATAGACCTTGGCGTCGACGATCGCGCGCGAGCAGGCCGAGCACTTCTGGCCCTGGAAACCGAACGCCGAGGTGACGATTCCCAGCGCCGCCTCTTCGAGGTCGGCCTCGGAATCGACGATGATGCAGTCCTTGCCGCCCATCTCGGCCACAACGCGCTTGATCCAGATCTGGCCCGGCGACACCCTGGCCGCCTTCTCGATGATGCGCAACCCGATTTCCTTCGAGCCGGTGAACGAGATGAACCGGGTCTTGGGATGCTCGACGAGGTAGTCGCCGACCGCGCCGCCCGGGCCGGTCAGGAGATTCACCACGCCCGGGGGCAATCCGGCCGCCTCGAGCACTTCGACGAACAGCGCGGCCAGGAGCGGCGCGTCGGACGAGGGCTTGAGCACGACAGTGTTGCCGCTGACCGCGGCCGCGGTCGTCATCCCGGCCATTATCGCGCACGGGAAGTTCCACGGCGGGATGACCAGGCCGACCCCGAGCGGGATGTAGCGGACTTCCTGGGCCTCGCCCGGGTACGGGGTGACCCCGACCGGCTGGTCGTAGCGGATCGCTTCGCGGCCGTAGAACTCGAGAAAGTCCACCGCTTCGGCGAAGTCGGCATCGGCCTCGAGCCAGTTCTTGCCCTCTTCCAGCACCATCGCCGCGTCGAAATCGAACCGGCGCTGACGCATCATCCGCGCCGCCCGGAAGAAGATCGCGGCCCGTTCGATCGCCGGCATGAAGCGCCAGGTCTCGAACGCCTTCTGAGCGGCCTTCATCGCGAGTTCGGCCTCTTTGACGGTCGCGCGCTGGAACGTGCCGACCGATGTCTTGTCCGACGGGTTGTAGCTCTTGAACTGCTCTTTGGCCTTCAGGTGCTTGCCGCCGATGACCAGCGGCCACTCGCGGTCGGCTCCCTCTTTCAGCCGCGCGATGGCGGCTTTCATTCCCTGAAGGTTTTCCGGCTTGGCGAAGTCGAGGTACGCCTCATTGGCAAACTTGGGCAACATCAGTGCGCCTCCTGCAATAAGTCTGCTTTTCGTTGGGCCCGCACGCGGGCCTGCTTCTCTTATCGCAACGGCTATTGAATCCGGGCTGCTGTCAGGCAGACAGCTTGCGCGGCCGCGGGACGCCGAGCGGGTCGGCGCTGCGCTCAGAGCGACCGCCGTTGCCGGGTAAACTACTCTGAAACAGGGCCTTGCAGCCGTGTCACAGGCCCCCTGGCGGCAACAGGATAGCCGGGGAGCGGGTTCAAGTCAAACCTGTCCCGGCGCTTTACGGGTGGGGTATGTTGATGAAGACCCTGCGCGGGTCGTCGCCAAACTCGCGCAGCAGAACAAAGGGTCTGCCAAATTCGGCCTTGAGCGCCGCCGCCATCTCGTCGACAAACTCGCGCGGGCAGGCGCCGTACTTGATGTGATAGCCCTTTGCCGGGCCGGTCAGCACCTCGTTGGCGCGGTTGGTGTAACCCAGTCCGGCGAGCAGTCCGAGCGCGTTGCTGCCGATCTTCTGGTTCGGCGCGAAAACGGTCAGCCGCAGGCCGTCGCGCTGGGGCGCTGTCAGCTCGCCGGTGCCGGGCAGGATGATGTAGATGTCGTTGTCGTCGGCCGCGAACCGGCGCCGCGCCGGCAGTTCGGCGCCGGATTCCTCAAGCACCAGCGCCAGCAGCTCGTCGACGATGCCGGGCGCGGCCGAGCCGTAGAGCAAGGCAGGCTCCTCTTTTCCCGCGTCGTCCACGCAGTTCTGCCGGTTCGTGTAGCCCAGCCCGGCCAGCCGCTCGAGCAAATCCTCGCCCTCCTCGCCGTCCTCGGCGAAGACCACGACCCGGAACGAGGCCCGGCTGGAATTGGTCCCGGCCTGTGTCTCGAACGGCAGATTGATGAACACGTCGAGGTCGGTCGAGTCAAACTCGCGGCTGCGCCTCAGGTCCACGTCGCAGCGGCCCTCGGTGTAGGTGGCGATTTCCTCGATGTAGGCGAACGGCGCAGCGCCGTACTTGATGTTGAACTCGCGGTTGGGGTTTGCCTCGACCTTGCTGGCCGGGTTGGAGTAGCCGCGCGCGGCCAGGCGGACAAGCAGCTCGCGCCCGCGCTCGGCGACATCGGTGAACACGACGATACGCAACTGGGATTTGGCCACCGCGGCGAAGGCCGGAGCGGCCAGGACGAGCCCGATGACCATAATGCCGGTGACCAGGCGGTTCGACATCACGACGCTCCTTTGCTGTGCCAGTCGCAACATCATAGACCGCAGGCAAACGCTGTCAACCGGCCGCGGCGCGGCCGGCCGCCTTGACCGCTCTCGGTCCGGGCATAAGATGAAGCCGGGATGAGAATCCTCGTCATCAACTGGCGCTGTATCAGGAATCCGCTGGCCGGCGGCGCCGAGATATATGCCCAGCAGATATTCCGCCGCGTTGCCGCGCGCGGCCACGAGGTCACCCAGCTCGCCGAGCGCTACCCGGGCTCGGCGGCCGAAGAGGTTCTGGACGGCATCCGCGTCCTGCGCCTCGGCGGCAAGAACACCTTCAACTTCGCGGTCTGGCGCGCCCTCCCTGCCATCATCGCCGACGGCGACTATGACATCGTTATCGACGACCTCAACAAGATACCGTTCTACTCGCCCTGGCGCACGCGCAAACCCGTGCTGGCAATACTGATGCATCTGTTCCGCGGCTCGATTTTCAAAGAAACGATTCCGCCGCTGGCCGCCTATGTCTGGCTGACCGAAACCGCCATTCCGCTTGCCTACCGGAACTGCCTGTTTGCGGTACTCTCGGAAAGCTCCAAAGCCGACACGGTCGCGGTCGGCATCCCGGCCGAGCAAATCACGGTCATCCCGCCCGGCACCGACTTCAGCAGATTCACTCCGGGTTCCCGACCCGTGGCCCCTGATTCCGTTCCCGTCCTGCTGCACGTCGGCCGGTTGAAGAAGTACAAGGCGGTCGATCACCTCCTGCGCGCGGCCCGGCTCCTGCTTGACCGCGGCCGTCAGTTCAAGGTCGTAATCGTCGGCGGCGGCGACGACCGGCCGCGGCTCGAGACGGTCGCGGCCAAGCTTAACCTCGGCGCCGCGGTGCAGTTCACCGGATTCATCCCCGAAGAAGAGAAGGTCGCGTGGTACCATCGCGCCGCGGTGCTGGTCGAGAACTCGGTTAAGGAAGGCTGGGGCCTCATCGTGATGGAAGCCAACGGCTGCGGCACGCCCGTGGTCGTGGCCGACTCGCCCGGCCTGCGCGACTCCTCGCGCGACGGGGTCAACGGCCTCGTCTATCCCTACGGCGATATCCCGGCGCTGGCCGAGAAGCTGGAGAAACTGCTGTCCGACGAACCGTTGCGCGCGCGCCTCGGCCGGCAGGCCGTCGACTGGGCCCGCCAGTGGACCTGGGACAAGGCCGCCGACGACATGCTTGCCTGCATCGAACAGACCGTGAACCGCGGGCGCGGGGCCTAGCCGCCCCGCGCCCGCGCGTTCACTCAGGCCCGAGAGACTAGAACCCGACCGAGCGGGCCTTCACCCCGCCATACCCGGCCGCTTCCCGCTGCGCCGCGGAGCGCAGTTCGGCCTGCGTTATCCCCGCCGCGCCGGGTTCGGACCGCCGCGCCGCGCTGTACGCCGCCACGAGCGCGGCATTGGCAATCTGCCCGCCGGTGAGCTCGAATTCCTCGGCCAGCGCCGCGAAGTCGACATCCCCGGCCAGCGGCGCACTCGCCGGAATCCGCGAGCGCCATATCCTGGCCCGCGCCTCTGAACAGGGCGCGGCAAACAGCACCTTGTGTCTGATTCTACGCTCCAGCGCCGAATCGAGCAGGTCCGTGTGGTTGGTCGTCAGGATAACCACCCCGCCGTGCCGCTCCAGTTCCATCAGAAACGTGTTCACCTCGCCATTGAGATGGCGGTCAACCGCGCGGTCGATGGTGCCGCGATGGCCGACCAGGGCATCGGCCTCGTCGACCAGAAGCACCGCCGACTTCCGGCGCGCCTCATCAAACAGCCGCACGATTGCTTTCTCGGTCTCACCGACGTACTTGTCGAAGACCTCGGCATAGCTTGCGATGGAAAGCTCACAGCCCAGCGCGTCGGCGATTGCCTGAGCGGTCATCGTCTTGCCCGTTCCCGAAGGGCCGTGAAAGAGCGCGGCAATCGAGCGGGTCGCGCCGCCTCCGGCAAAACCCCACTCCTTCATCACCCGCTCGCCGAAAAGCACCTCGGCCCAGAGCAGGTCCAGCGCGTCCAGCGCCGCGGGTTCCAGCACCACGCCGCGCCCGGCGAGGAATGCCCTCAAGTCGGCGGCAGGCGCGCGCGCAGGCACGGGGGCCGGCGCCGGCGCCTCGCCTGCCTCGAACAGCTTTTCGAACGCCTGCCGGCTCACGTACGCCGACCAGCGGCTCGCGACCGAGCCGCGCCGCACGCACACCAACCCGCGCGCGACGAGCCTGCTCTCCGGCAGAACCAGATTGAGGAACTCCTGCGTCGCAGCCCGGTCCCAGTCGCCGAGGTAGCGCGCGACCGTCCCGAGGCAGACCGGCTCGCTCCGGTCGCGGCTGAGGTCGGTCATATCGACCAGCAGCACCTCCACCAGCCGGCGCTCCGGCGCGGTCAATTCGTGCTCTCTGGCCAGTTCGTCCAGCGGCAGCACGATGCCCTCGCGGCTCGCGCGCTCGGCGCGGTAATGGTGTTCGTCGGTTGCGTCGCGCAACTCCTGCTTGGCCGCCTCGAAAATGATGTCTGCGGCGTCGCCGTCCGGCGGGAACACCGGCCGCGCGCCGCATTCCGGGTCAGGGGTGCCGAAGAGGCACGCGTTCAACTCCAGCCGCGCCCGCACCACCCGGCGCAGCCCGTCCAGGTACTCGGTCAGCGAGCTGTATCCCCCCATCAAGGTCTTCTTCTCTGCCTGCGTTTCGCCCATAGACTACCTCCGTTTCCTGGGTTTCTCGGCCATCGAACCTTTCCGGATGCCTGCTGTTGAAGCCGGCCGTTCTGCCAAACCGGTCATATCCTTCCCATCCCACCAGATGACAGATGACTGCCCGACCCGGACCGAACTGCCCCCTGACGACCGCCAGTGCTGCGGCCGACAGCCGACAGCAAAGGCGCGGGCTCGGCGCGGTCTGGTGCGCCGAACCGGGCTGATCGTCAGATTTTGGGCAGAAACGGATTGGGATACTCAGCGCGAGCCGCCAGCACCGCCTACTACTATCAGTTAGTAGCCCAAACGCGGCCGCGGGATTCAGCAGAATCTGCCCGCCCCGCGCCCTGTTCGACGCAACCCGCACGCGGTCGAGCAGATACCGAATCACTCAAGCCGCGATTCCGTAAATCGCCTGATCAAGCAGTTTCTAGTGGTCTTCTGTTGCCCACCACTACAGGTTGTGCCGGGGTTTGCCGGACCAGCCAAGGCGCGCGTCGGCTCCAGCGGTCTGTGAACCGCCCATTTGACCTTTCGGGTCTGCGCCCTTATGATAGCCAATCTCTATGAACGACAAGATGAGCGAACTGGCCCTGGACTGCCGGGCGGTCGTGAAGAACTTCCGCCGCGGCCGGGGCCTGAAGAAGAAGGTAACGCGCGCGGTGGACGGCGCCGACCTGCAGATAAAGCGCGGCGAGCTTTTCGGCCTCCTCGGCCCCAACGGCGCGGGCAAGACCACGCTGGTGCGCTGCATCGCCACCCTGCTGATTCCCGACGAGGGCACGATCACCGCGCTCGGCCGCGACGCGTTCAAGGACTCGATGTACTGCCGGGCGCGCACCGGCCTTCTGACCTCGGGCGAGAGAACGCTCTACTGGAAGCTCTCGGCGCGCGACAACCTCAACTTCTTCGCCGCACTCTACGGCCTGACCGGCAAGGCCCGCGACAAACGGATCGACTACCTCATTGAACTGCTCGGTCTGAAAGACGTCGAGCGCGAGCGGCTCGAGCGCTACTCGTCGGGAATGAAGCAGAAGGTGAGCCTCGCCCGCGCCATCCTGCACGACCCCGAGCTGATTCTCTTGGACGAGCCGTCGCTCGGGCTCGACCCGCAGTTTGCCCGGTTCATCCGCGGCTTCATCAAGGACGAGCTGAACCGCAAGCAGGGCAAGACCATCCTGCTGACCACGCACTACATGGACGAAGCCGACGAGCTTTGCGACCGCATCGCGTTCATCAACAAGGGCAAGATCGTCGACTGCAAGCCGCCGGCCCAGTACAAGCGCGACATCCCGCACACCGAGGTGCTGGAGGTGCGCTGCCAGGGCCGGCCCGACACCGCGCCCATCGAGAAACTGACCGGGGTCGAGCGGGTCGCGGCCGAGTTCATCGACGGCGTGACCAAACTGAAGGTCGTGGCCCCGCGCGCCGAGGCGATTCTCTCCGATGTCATCGAGCACCTGCGCCAGTCGTCGAAGATTCTCGGCATCGAGGTGAAGCAGCCGACGCTGGAGGACGTGTTTCTCTACGTCACCGGGACTTCGCTCGGCGCGGACACGAGTGAGGCGAAGCCCAACGCGCAATAGTGTGAGAGCACATCGCCAATCGCCGATTTCCGTTCTCCGATCTGACCGGTCAGATCGACAATCGGCAATCGCACATCGGAGATTCCTCGGATGAGCTTTGCCGCGACGGCAGCCGTTATCCGGGCCGAGATGGTCAAGACCTGGCGCATTTACCTCTCCTACCCGATAATGGTCGCGTTCTGGGCGATATTCCCGATGCTGTGGGTGGTGCCGTTCGTGTTCCAGGGCCGGGCCCTGGTCGGCTCGATGGATTCGGAGGCGTTCCGCGCGCTCACCGGCTCGGGCAACTACATGGCGTTCGTGCTCATCGGCGCGATGGTGTCGAACTTCGTCTTCTCAGGGCTGTGGGGAGTGGGCAACTCCCTGCGCGAGGAGACCTACTGGGGCACGATGGAGTACATCATCGCATCGCCGACCAACCCGCTGGTCATCCTCATCGGCAAGACCCTGGCCGAGGCGCTTTTGACCACCATCATCGTCGCCCTGCAGGCGGTCATCATCAGCATCCTGCCGTTCGGCATCCACCTGACGCTGGCCAAGATCCTGCCGGTCCTGCTGCTCGTCGGCCTGCTGATGCTGGGGTTCTACGGCTTCGCCATCGCGTTCGCCGGGTTCACCCTGCTCATCAAGGAAGTCCACGGATGGGTTCACACGCTGGAGTGGGTGTTCTTCCTGTTCTCGCCCATCCGCTACCCGGTGCAGGTCAACGCAATCACGAAGATTGTCTCGACGCTCATCCCGCTGACCTGGGCCCTGGTGGCCATCCGCGGCATCATAATGCTCGGGCGCAACGAGGTCAGCCTGAGTCGAACGGTCGCGGTGCTGCTGGTGATGGACGCGGTCCTCCTGGTAACCGGGTACTTCATCTTCGCGTGGCTCGAGCGCAAGACCCGCAAGGACGGGACGGTAGGAATGCACTAGGCAATGACGAAACCCGAAACTCGAATGACGAATGACCGGGCACCTGTTTCGGAATTCGACATTCGGAATTCGACATTCTTCGGCCGGTTGCGCCACTACGCCCACGCGGTCTGGGCCGAGAACATCAAGGAATGGAAGCTCGAGCTGACCTACCCGGCCGACTTCGCCCGCTCGCTCATCGACCCGGTCGTCTATCTGCTGCCCTACCTGCTCTACGGCGTGGCGCTGGTCGGCGGGCGCGAGTCGCCCAACCTGCAGAAGCTCGTCGGCACCTCGGACCTAGTCACCTTCGTCACGCTCGGCTACGTCTTCATCGGCTTCCTGAACATGGCGCTCTGGGCGATGGGCTTCTCCCTGCGCAAGGAGCAGATGTACGGCACGCTCGAGTCGGTGTTCGCCGCGCCGGTGCCGCGCTGGGTGTTCACGATGGGAATGTCGGCCCACTCGATACTGCACCAGATGCTGATGATTGCCTGCCAGATAGTCTTCATCGCGCTGGTGTTTTCGATTACCATCAACCCGGCGGGGCTGCTGCCCGCGCTGGGCATCGTCGGGCTGATGCTGGTGGCACTCTACGGCATCGGGATGATAATGGCCTCGACCACGCTCATCTTCAAGCAGGGCTGGATAATCTCCGAGGCGCTGGGCAGCATCCTCGTGGTCATCACGCCCATCGCCTACCCGCTCGCGGTCCTGCCGCTGTTCATGCAGAAGGCGGCGCTGGCCGTGCCCACCACCTACGGCATCCTCGTCGTGCGCCACGCGCTCACCGGCGAGCAGATCGGGTTCACGGTCGGGCAGGCTTTCCTGCGCGTTGGCATCCTCTCGGTCGTCTGGGTAGCCTTCGGGCTGGTCATCTTCGCGGTCATCGACCGCTACACGCGCCGCTCCGGGACCCTGAGCCACTACTAGGAGACCGGCGCGATGGCTTCCCGTTTCCCGGCCGGCCGGCCGCCCATCGGCATCACCTGCGGCGACCCGGCCGGCATCGGGCCGGAGATAATCCTGAAGGCGCTTGAGCGCCTGCCCGGACTCAAGCCGCGCATCATCGGCCCGCTTTCAGTGTTCGAGCGCGTCCAGCGCCAGCTCAAGACGCGCGTCGACCTCGGGCTCGTCGACGACGCGCTGCAACCCCCGGGCCGGTTCGACTACGGCAAGGCGCAGAAGAACTGCGGCGCGACCGCGCTGCTCGGGCTCGAGATGGGCGCGCACCTGCTGAAGAACGGCCAGGTCAGCGCGCTCGTGACCGCGCCGGTGTCCAAACAATCGCTGCGCCTGGCCGGTTTCTCCTTTCCCGGCCAGACCGAGTTTCTTGCCAGCCGGCTCGGCGCGCGCCACACCGCGATGCTCGCGTGGACCCCGCGCTTCAAGGCCGTGTTCGTCACGATTCACCTGCCGCTGGCCCACGCCAGCCGCCACATCACGCCCGACGCGGTGCTGGAGAAGATTCGCCTGCTCGACGAGTTCCTCAGGCGCGAGGCGCCGGCCGTGAAGCGGCCCGCCATCGGCGTGCTGGCGTTCAACCCGCACGCGCGCGAGTTTTCGCTCGGCGAGGAGGACTGGATCGCCGAGGCGGTGACCGCGGCGCGCGCCGAGGGCACCAACTGCGTCGGCCCGATTCCTGCCGACGCCGCGGTCGCCGCAGCGGCGCGCTATGCGGGGTTTGTCGCGATGTACCACGACCAGGCGATGATACCGGCCAAACTGCTCGGCCGGGACTCCGGCGTGAACGCTACGCTCGGGCTCGGCCGAATCCGCACCTCGCCCCTGCATGGGGTCGCTTTCGACATCGCGGGCAAGGGCCTCGCGCGCCCCGGCTCGATGCTGGCGGCAATCCGCCTCGCCATACGCCTCGCCCGTTAGGCGCGCGGCCGTGTCCGGCCTGTTGTCTTCCCAACGAGGCCCTGGTCCGTGGAAGCTGCGGGGCAGGCTGGCGCCCGCTGACAGGCCGCCCCGGGGACGGGAGGGGTCAGAACGCCGGATTCCCGATAACCGGTTGGCAGGGCAGGGCTTGGGTCGGGCCGCGGCCCCGGCGCGGATTTAGCCTGGCAATATAATCAGGGCATCAGCCTATGCGGATGGGCGGATATTCTCGATGCCAGGTCGTGGAGTTGCGCGGCGGCAGGAGAGGCCCCGCCGCCGCGCGCATCCTTGCGGATCGGTCAGTTCAGAATCAGGGTCCGGGCCGTGACCCGGCCTGCCGGCCCTGCGATGCTGACGAAATAGACGCCCGGGGCGAGCCGGGAGACATCGTTCGGCCCGGGCGCGAGGGCCATCACGCGCCGGCCGGCGGCATCGAGCAGCGCGCCGGAAGCTTCACGCATCGCGCCTGACCCGGGCAGCATCAGCACGCCCCGGACAACCGACGGATTGAGCATCGGGCGCGGGGCAGGGGGCGTGCCGCCTTCGACGACACCCGGGGGCGTGGCGTCAAGGCAGAGGATGAGCATATCCTGCCTGGACCAGTTCTCGTAGCTCGAACCGACGGCATACACCCGGCCGTTGGTGCCGAGGGCGATGGCTTCGACGAGGTCAACCGAGTCGCGAATGTTGTCGAAACGGTAGACCCACTGCAGGACCCCGGCGCTGTCGAGGCACTGGACCACCGCCTCGTCGGCCGTGTACGGCCAGCCGGCGTCGCGCCAGCCTGCCGCGTAGACCCGGCTGTCCGGGCCGACAACCAGCGCCTCGGCCGCTTCGAATCGACCCCACGGGCCGGTGGTGTCGGCATAGATCCAGCGGCCCGCGCCGTCGGGAGCGATCGAAACGACGGAGAAGCGCTGCATGATGGTATCGTCGATTGTCCGGCCGCAGGCATAGATGTTGCCGTCCGGCCCGACCGCGACGTCGAAGGCCCTGTCCGACTTGCCCGTGCCGGCGCTGTAGTACCACGCCCAGTCGCGGCCGCCGGTGTCGGCGCTGTGCGCGGTAACGGTGAAGTCGTGGTAACTGCTGCCGCCGGCGAATCCGGCCGCGTACACCCGGTCGCCGGAGCAGGCGATGCCATTGGCGCCCGAGTCGTCGTTGCCGCGCCGCAGCGTGTGAAGCCAGCGCTCGGACCCGTCGGCCGTGTTGACCGCAGCAACCGCGTACACGGCCGGGGATGCGCCCCACCAGAGCTGGCCCGAGGCGAAGACCGTCGAGTCCGGCCCGACCGCGATGTCGGTTCCGCCGTCAATGTAGTCGGCGCTGGCGACATAAACCCAGCGCAGGCCGCCGGTGTCGGGCTCGAAGCTGAGCACGGAAAACTCGAGGTTCTCGCCGAAGATGTCGTCGCCGACCCCGGCGGTGTAGATGTTGTTGTCGGCGTCGATCGCTATCGCGCAGGCCGAATCCTCGCCGCCGCCCTCGCCGGCGTGGACCTGGGCCCAGCGCAGCGCGCCGTCCGGGGTCAGGCTCAGGACCGCGACATCGTAATAGGGCACTTGCGCGACCGTGAACCCGGCCGCGTAGATATTGCCGTCCGGCCCGACCGCGATGGCGCGGGCGACATCGTCCGAGCTGCCCGAGCGATTCCACCGGCAGGCCCAGCGCAGCGACTCCTCAGGCGAGAAACACAGGACCGTGAAGTCCAGTCCCGTGCCTTCGCCGGTGCTGGTACCGGCGACATAGACGCTGCCATCCGGTCCGACCGCGACGTCGGCGGCGTAGTCGCGGCCGTTGGCCGGGCCGTTGTAGCGGATGACGCGTGCGGCGAGACCGGCGGCTGTGCCGGATGCTGCTGCGAGCAATGCCGCGAGCAGGACTGGCGTGCGATTCATACCCGGACTCCTTTCTCTGCGGCCCGCAGGCCGCGTTCCGACCCTGCGCCATTCTGGTCATTTGGGCACGTAGTGTCAAGCCGGGCTACGGCAAAGACCGGCGGCGGGCTCATCACCCGCCGCCGTTTGCTGTCCGTGTCCAGTTACTCGATTACCAGCTTG
>CBFGIY010000028.1:0-27698 GCA_965648935.1 Caldifarciminota bacterium | reverse complement strand
ACGAAATCTGTCCGGGCCGGCGGCCGACCGGAATCGAGCAAGCAGCAAGAGCCGATTGCCGCGACGGACATCTGACGCCCGTGACACGCGCGAAGCATTTCTGCGCCGTGTTGACAGGCCGTGTCGGGATCATAGACTCGGCGGGAGGAACTAACGACATGCAGCACCCGCGCAACATCGTCATAGTTCGCCACGGCGAGACCGACCGTAATGGCGTGTTGCGAGACGGGAGATTCCTCAAAGACGAGGATCAACGCGCCAAAGTCAAAGCTGTGCCCGACCACAGAGTTGAGCTCACTGACATTGGCAGACAGCAAGCAACGGCGATCGGCCGCGTCATCCGAGACAACTGGGGGTTCCGGTCATTCGACGTGTACTTTGATTCCGGGTACACCCGCAGTATCCAGACGCTTGACCTGATACTCGCTGTCCTGCCACCCTCGGAGAGCGACCCGGCCAAGCGTCGCTCACACCTTGACCTGCGGGAACGCGACCCAGGATACACCTTCCTGATGACAGCTCAAGAAGCGCACTCCCATTTCCCGTGGTGGAAAGAGCACGAAGAGCTTTTCGGCCACGTCTATTCGCGACCGCCCGGCGGCGAGAGCATCGCCGAAGCATGGGGACGGGTACACATGTTCCTGAACTCACTCAGACGCAGCCGTCCGGGTGAAGACGTGCTCATCGTCACTCACGGCCGCGTGATGCTTGGGTTCAAGTACTGGATGGAAAAGCTGCCGGCGTCCGGGGTTGATGAGCTGTACGAATCACACAGGAAGAGCATTGCCAACGGACAGACTTGGTGGTATCGCTACGACCCGCGCTCCCGGCGCTATACGCTCGTCTCAGCCTGCGACCCGCTGATCCCCGGTGCCCCGCCACAGGAGGTCAACTGACACACCCCGAGCAAAGTGCTGTTAGCGACCGCTCGAACGGCGGCAGTTTCGCATGGACAGCGAATCCGTTGACTACCACCCGCACGACGCGGCTGCCCGATGGGCTTCCGTTCCTGTAGCTTCGCTTGGCAGTTGGTCTGCTGGACCCTCGTGGAGGAGGCGGTTCGGCCAGAGGCCACTTGGTGTCATGCACTGCGCGACCGAGCAAAGCAGCTGGGTGAAATCGCGTTGGAAGTATGAAGAAGCAACCTGCCGGCAGCGCTGCGGTTGATGCCTACATCGCCCGGGTCAAGCCCGAGTACCGGGCCGTGATGGAGCGGCTGCGCGGCCAGATTCGCGCCGCCGCGCCCGATGCCGAGGAGGGCCTCGCCTGGGGAATGCCGTCAGTCCGCCAGCGGGTGTGGCTGGTCTGCTACGCGGCATTCAAGGACCACTGCAGTTTCTTCCCGATGAGCGTGGCCGTGATGCGCAGTCACGCGGCGAAGCTCAAGGACTACCGCACGACCAAGGGCACCATCCACTTCACGCCCGATAAACCCCTGCCCGCCTTGCTGGTCAGAAGCATCGTCAAGGCGCGCATCGCGGAATCCGCCGGCGGCCGGGCCTGACACTTCCCCTTCAGAACCGGGCGAGCGAAAGCTGTCTCGGCCGGGATTCGGCCCGGGCCGGTTGACACTCCCCGGTCACCGACTAGAATCGGCAGGTAGTTGCGCCTTGCCCAGTGAACACGTGATGTCTGACGACAGCGGGACCCGGACTTCGGGGAGAGAAAACTCCGAAACCGACCTGGCCGAAGTCCGTGAACGGCTGTCCCGGGCGCGCAACGTTCTTGCCATCACTGGCGCCGGCATCTCGGCTGAGTCCGGCATCCCCACCTTCCGCACCGACGACGGCCTCTGGCAGAAAGACAACCCGCTCGATTTCGCCACCCGCGCGGCGTTCCTGCGCGACCCCGAAAAGGTGTGGCGCTGGTACGACGAGCGACGCCGGGTCGCGGCTGCGGCCCAGCCCAACCCGGCCCACCTCGCGCTGGCCCGGCTTGAGACCGCGGACCGGCGCGTGCTCGTGGTGACCCAGAACGTCGATGACCTGCACGAGCGCGCCGGCTCCACCGACGTGGTTCACATCCACGGCTCGCTCTGGCGGATGCGCTGCGAGCGCGACGGCACCGTCGTCGAGAATCGCGACGTGCCGCTGGCCGAGATTCCGCCCTACTGCCACTGCGGCGAGGTGATGCGGCCGGACGTGGTCTGGTTCGGCGAGAACCTGCCGTGGGCCCCGGTGAACTGGGTGCGCGACTATCTGCTGGCCGGCGCCATCGACCTGTGCTTCGTTGTCGGCACCGAGGCGTCTTTCGGCTACATCATCGAGTGGACCTGGGCGGCGCGCGAGGCCGGCGCGTTCGCGGTCGAGGTCAACCCGCGCAAGACCGGTCTGAGCTCGCTCGTCGACTGCCGGTTCGAGGACCGCGCCGGCGCAGTCCTGCCCCGGCTCCTGCCCGAACACGAGAAGCCGGTTGAGGCCGACAATGACTGACACGAACCGCGCCGGCTTCCTTGACCTCTGCCGTCGGCGCCGGTCCGTGCGCCGTTTCGCCGAGCGGCCGGTCGAGCGCGAGAAACTCGAGTACTGCCTCGAAGCGGCCCGGCTCGCGCCGTCGGCCGACAACAAGCAGCCGGCGCGCTGGGCCGTGTTCGACGACCCCGAGGCCCGGACCGCGCTCGCTGAGGCCGTGTTCACCGGCGTGTACTCGCCGTCGCGCAGGTTCGCCGCCGCGCCGGTCATCGCCGTGCTCTTCATCAAGGAAAGCTTCTTGGTCAACCGCGCCGCCGCCCTTGTCCAGGGCACGGCCTTCCAGCTAGTCGACGCGGGAATCGCCGGCGAGCACTTCGTCCTCGCGGCGGCTGAGCAGGGTCTCGGCACCTGCTGGATCGGCTGGTTCGACGCCCGCGCCTGCGTCCGGCATCTCCGGCTCAAAGGGACCGGCCTGCGCCCGGTCTGCCTGGTCGCGGTCGGGTACCCGGCCGGCGCGGAACCGGATGCCGACGCTGAAGGCGCTCCTGCCCGGACCAACCGTCGCCCGCCGGCTGAGATAGCCGGGTTCAACTGCCTGCCCGGGAGCGCGCCGCGATGAACAGCCGCGCGCTTGTCGAGCTGCTGCGCACCCGGCGCGGCATGACCGGCGTGCTGCTGGTCGTCGCGCTGGCTGCGGCCGCGCTCTATCTGCCGACCCTGCGCTTCGGCATGGTCTGGGACGAAGCCCGGCTTGCCGACAATAACCCCGCCGTCACCGGGCCGGACCCGACCGAGGCCCTGCGCCGCGGCTTCTGGCCCGACGACCCGAGCCTGCTTTCCGAGGTCGAGGCGGCGACCTATCGCCCGGTCACGACCGCCAGCTTCTGGCTGCAGCGCCGGCTGTTCGGCCCGGCTGCCTCGGGCGGCCACCTCGTCAATGTCCTGCTCCACATCGCGGTTTCGGTTCTTGTCGCACTCGTCATCTGGGAATTGCTTCACTCCGGGGTCTGGGCCCTGCTCGGCGGCCTGCTCTTCACCGCGCATCCGGCCCACGTCGAGCCGGTCGCATATGTCGCGGCGCGCGCCGACCTGCTGGCCGGCGCGTTCACGGCGCTGGCTGCGGTCGGCCTGCTGCGCGGCCAGCGCAAGCACAGCCTGTGGTGGTGGCTGCTCGTGCCTACCGGGTTCGGCCTCGCCCTGCTTTCGAAGGAAACCGCGCTGCTGTTCCCGCTGCTCGTTGCCCTGACGCCGGCGCTGACCGGCACGCGCTACACCGGCCGTTACTGGCTGGTCGTCGCGTCGGTCGGCGCGGCGCTCGGCGCCTGCCTGCTGCTGCGGGGCTCGGCCGTGCCGCCGCCCGCAACGGCCGGCCCGCCGCTTGCTGCCCGGCTGGCGAATGCCGGCAACACCTTCGGGCTCTACCTGCGGATGTTTTTCTGGCCGTTCCGGCACCGGGTCCTGTTTCCGCCTGACCCGGCCTACCACGGCCTGACCGACGCCGTGATTGCCGCGGTGCTGTTCGTCGTCACGCTGCCGCTGGTCGCCCTGCGCCGGCGCTTCTGGGTGACTCTCTGGGGCTATGCCTGGACCATTCTCTTCCTGCTGCCGGCGTTGAACTGGCTGCCGCTGGCCAACCAGGCCACCGACCGCCTGCTCTACCTGCCGTCAGCCGGGCTCGTGCTGATCATCGTCACGCTGCTGTCCCGCCTGCTGTCCAGCCGCGCGCGACTGCGCAACCTGGCCGGAATCGGCCTGCTCGTCCTGACGGTCATTCTGGGCGTCGCCGCGATCCGCCGTTCCGCGGTCTGGCGCGACCGGGTCAGCCTGGCCGCGACCATGGCCAGGGAAGCGCCCGACTCGCCCATCGGGTACGCGCTGCTCGCCGACGCGCTCCGCTCCACCCGGCCCGATTCGGCGGTCAGCCTCTACAACCGCGCGATAATCATCGACCAGGATTACCTGCCCGCCCATCTTCAGATCGCCTCGCTTTTTCTTGAGCTTGGCGACATCCGCCGCGCGGCCCACCACCTGCGCATCGCCGACGAGATTCAGCCGGACTCGCCCTCGATTCTCACCCGGCTCGGCCAGGTCTTTCTCAGCGCGGGCCAGGCCGACAGCGCGCTGGCCTATGCCCGTCGCGCGCTGGACCGCGACCCGGGCCACGCGCCCGCGCTCGAACTGCTGAGGTCTGTACAGGAGAACTGAACCGAAGACCCGGGCCTAGTACCGCGCCGCGATCGGCATGCGACGGCCTATACCGAAAGCCTTGGCCGACACCTTTATCCCGGGCGGCGCCTGGCGCCGCTTGTGCTCGCTGCGATTGACCAGAGCAACTACTCTGCGCACTGTCTCCTCGGGCAGTCCCTCGGCGATGATGTCCTCGGCCGAAGCGCCGTCGTCCACGTAGCGCTCCATGATCCGGTCAAGAATCTCGTATGGCGGCAGGCTGTCGCTGTCGGCCTGGCCCGGCCGCAGCTCGGCCGAAGGCGGCTTGTCGATGGTCGCCTGCGGTATCACCGGCCGGTCGCGGTTGATGCGCCGGGCCAGCTCGTACACCACGGTCTTGGGCACGTCGGCCAGCACCGACAGGCCGCCGCTCATGTCGCCGTAGAGGGTGCAGTAACCGACCGCCAGCTCGCTTTTGTTGCCGGTCGAAAGGACAAGCCTGCCCTGCTTGTTGGCGAAAGCCATCAGCAGGTTGCCCCGGATTCGGGCCTGAATGTTCTCCTCGGTTTCGTCCGGCGCCCGGCCGGCGAAATGCGGCGCGAGCAGGTCAAGGTAGGCTGAGTGGACCGGTTCGATCGGTATCTCCAGCAGCTCGACGCCGAGACTGGCGGCCAGTGCCCGCGAATCCTCGATACTGCCCCGAGAGGAAAACCGCGAAGGCATCGTCAGTCCCAGCACATTCCCGGGTCCCAGGGCCTCGACCGCGAGACAGCAGACCACGGCCGAATCGATGCCCCCGGAAAGCCCGAGCACGACCCGCTCGAACCCGCACTTGCGCGCGTAGTCGCGCAGGCCCAGCACCAGAGCCCGGCGCACCGCCTCGATGCGCTCCAGCGGCTGGACAGGCTCGTCTGAGCCCGGAGTTGCCGTGTCGACAACCGCCAGCCCCGTCTCGAAAGCGGGCATCGTCAGGGTCGGCCGGCCCGCGCAGTCCAGCGCCAGGCTGCGGCCGTCGAATACCAGCTCGTCATTGCCGCCGACCTGATTGGCAAAAAGCAAGGGCAGGCCGTGCCGGCGCGCGTGGCCGGAGAACAGAGCCAGCCGTTCCTCGTGCTTGTCAGCGGTGAAGGGCGAAGCCGAGATGTTGACCAGCAGCGTCGCGCCGGCCCGGGCCAGGTCCGCTGCCGGGTCAGCGTCGTACCTGTTCTGCCCGGTACCGGCCGGCCCGGCCCAGGCGTCCTCGCACACCAGTATCCCGAGCCGCTCGCCCTTGAAGGGGCAGACCCTGCTCTCAGCGCCGGGCCGGAAGTACCGCGCTTCGTCAAACACGTCATAGGATGGCAGCAGCCGCTTGGGTTGGACAAAGACCGTTTCGCCGGCGAGCAGGAGAACCGCGCTGTTGTGCAGCCGGCGTGGTTCGGTTCGGGAAGCCGTGGCCGTCCCCAGCAGGATGCCGATGTCGGGCAGCCGGCGCGACAGCTCGCATACGGCTTCGAGCCCGCGGTCCAGCCGCCTGAGGAACCATTGCCGTTCAAGCAGGTCGCGCGGGGGATAGCCGCACAGCGCGAGCTCGGGAAAGACGACAATGTCCGGCCGCTCGCGCGCGGCCCGCTGCAGCGCGTCGGCCACTAGCGCGACATTGCCGGCGACGTCGCCGACAGTCGGATTGAGCTGGGCAATTGCCGCTTTCATCGCACAGGCGACCGAGCCGCAGCGCGGCGCCGGTCAGTGGAGTTTGCCCGGCCTTGCTCGCTTGTCAATGGCCTTGCCCGTGCTAGAATCCGGGAGTGCTTCTGCTGACAGCTCTGCTGTGCGCCGTGGCCGCGGCTGACTCCCTGCCGGAGCCGGTCGACCCGCTCGACACTGTGGACCTGTCGAGCCGGACTGTCATCCTCTCGGCCGACGATGGCCACGTTTCGATCTACGCCAATGTCTATCCGCTGCTCAAGCGCCATCGTATGCCCCTCACGCTCGGTGTCATCGGCGATTATGTCAGAGGCAGGGGCGGCTCCTACGGCCACGCCGGCGCCTACATGTCGCGCGCGCAGGTACAGGAGATGATCGACTCCTGCGCCATCGAGATAGCCAGCCACTCGATGAGCCACGCCTGGCTTACCCGCGTCAGCCAGGCCCAGGCCTGGCGCGAGATAGACGGCTCCAGGTTCTACCTTGAATCTCTCTTCGGCCAGCCGGTCATTACGTTTGTCTACCCCTACGGCGACATGAACGCCGAGGTCCGCAATATGGTGCGTGAGGCCGGGTACCGTCTCGGCCGGGCGGTGCGGCCCGGACTGCCGAACTTCTGGACCGACCCCTACCGTCTGCCCACGGTCGAACTGCGCCGCGAGATCAGCCTGACCGAGATCAAGCGCCGCATCGCCGGGCAGGATGTGACCATACTGCTGTTTCACCGCATCGTGCCGCGGCCGACAGTGTTCACCGAGTGGTCGTCGAGCGACTTCGCCGCCCTGCTTGACTGGCTGGCCCGACGCGGAGTCCGCGTGACCACGCTCGCCGACCATTACCGGTTCTGGTGGCGCCAGCACCTGGAGCAGATACTGCGTGAACGGACCTGGTTTGACCCGGCGGTGTCGCCCGGCCGGCTATTCGAGGATGTAGATGTCGACGCTGCTCGAACTACGCATACCCGCTGACATGAAAGCATCCATCAGGCTGCGGCTGCCGAGGAAGATGTCGATGTGCTTTCCCTGTATCGCGCTGCCGATGTCGTGGGCGTAGAAGATGCCGTTGTGCCTTCTGCCGTCTATCACGACATTCTCGGCCTGCGGGATGTAGACAACAGAACCGATGGGTATGATACGCGGGTCCACTGCGATCGACTTGAGGTCTGTCAGCTTGTAGCCCCGAATCCCAAGGAATCGGTCCACAACCATCGCCCGGTTGGCCTTCTTGAGGTAGCTTATCTTGCGTCCGTCCCGAAGGTTGGCCGCGGCCTCAGTCTTGAAAGCCTTCACGAAGTTGTCCGCGAAACGTCCGAGCAGTGAGCCGTCGGCCAGGTAGATGGGAATGGACTTGTTTTCGGGATACTCGGCCTCATCGACGGCCCAGTAGTAGGTCACCTTGAACCGACCGGCGTATCTCGCGGTCCTGGGCTTGAGGTTCTCCCAGTCTTCGGTCAAAAACCCCGGAGGAAGCGCGCCCTGGGTCTGGCCGAGGGTCTGCGCGTGCGGAGCAAAACAGGCTGCCCCGAGCAGCAGAAGGCCAACGACCCATTTTTGCATACGATAATGTTGCCCGATGCGAATCAGCCTGTCAAGTTCACACATCGCCCGCAGCCGCATGTCGGCTAGAACCCCGCTGACTCGGCAGAATGAACCCCAGCGGGCTCTAGGGCTTAAGTATTTGATTGCATTCACTTTAGACAACAGAAACAGCACTCCCGCTACTGTCGCACCGGAAGTCTAGATATCGAGTTCGGCCTGTGGGCTGGTTCGCCGCTTTCTCTGTAAGTGACTGAAAGTCAATGGGGTAGCAACTCTACCCCGGGGGGTTCTCTGGATGAAGCCCTCCTGAACAAGAAACGGCTCGTAGACTTCCTCGATGGTGCCGGCGTCCTCGCCTACCGCAGCCGAGAGCGACCCGAGGCCCACCGGTCCCCCACCAAACTTGTCCACGATGGTAAGCAGGATCTTCTTGTCCATATCGTCCAGACCGCGTCCATCAACGTCGAGCCGGGCAAGGGCGAACTGGGCTATCTCCTTGTCCAGTCGTTCCTTGCCGTGGACTTGGGCAAAGTCGCGTACGCGCCTGAGCAGCCGGTTGGCGATGCGTGGCGTGCCGCGCGAACGAGTGGCTATCTCCTCGGCACCCTCGTCTTCGATGGCTATGCCCAGTATCCGTGCTGCCCGCTGGACAATCAGCAGCAATTCGCCGGATGGGTAGTAGTCAAGCCGCATCGTGATGCCGAACCGCGACCGCAGCGGCGCGGTCAGCAGCCCTGACCGGGTCGTTGCGCCGACGAGGGTGAACACCTTCAATGGTATCTTCTCGGATCTCGCCCCGGGTCCGCGGTCAATCAGGACGTCGAGCGAGAAGTCCTCCATCGCCGGGTAGAGGTACTCCTCGACCGTCTTGTTGGTCCGATGGATCTCGTCGATGAAGAACACGTCGCCCTGGGAAAGCCCGGTCAGCACCCCCGCGAGGTCGGCCGCGCGCTCGAGCACCGGTCCCGAACTCGTCCTGATGGAGACGCCCATCTCGCCGGCGATGATGTTGGCCAGAGTCGTCTTCCCGAGGCCGGGCGGCCCCGAAAACAGGATGTGTTCAAGGGGCTCCTGTCGCATCCGCGCGGCCTCGATGAAGACCTTGAGATTGTCCTTGAGACGCTGCTGGCCGATGAAGTCGGCCAGCCGGCGCGGCCTTATCTCGGCATCAAGCTGGTCTTCTCCGGCGAGCCGCTGGGGCGAGGAGAGCCGTTCGCCAGCCATGCCTAACCGGCCTGGTTCAGGGCCTCCCGCAGCAGGTCGGCCAGCGTTTCAGGCACGGGTTTGACCCGCGCCAGCCGCTCCCGGGCCTCCTTGCGCGTCAGGCCCAACGAGACAAGCGCTGACTCGGCATCGGCCAGCAGCGGCGATGCGGCCGGGGTGGCGGGCAGCGCGGTCTGCAGCTTCTTCAGAATGCTGTCGGCGCGCTTCGCGCCGATGCCGGGGACTGACCGCAACACCTCGACCCGCCCGGCCGCGATGATCCCCTTGATCTCGCCGGGGTCAAGTCGGGAGAGCAGGTTCAGCCCGGCCTTGGGGCCGATGCCCTGCACCGATGTCAGCAGACGGAACATCTCACGCTCAGGTTCGGTGCCGAAACCGAACAGGGCAACGCCATTGCGGCCGACCGTCATCTCCACCAGCAGCGTTGCCTCAGCGCCGGTCTCGCCCAGAGCAGCCGAAGTCGACAGCGGCACCCGCAGCTCGTATCCGACCCCGCCGCAGTCCAGCACCACGCGCGTCGGGTCCTTATCGACAAGGGTTCCGCGCAGCCGGCTGATCATCGCGCCATTGCCGCGGCTCGGCCCGTGACGCGGCGGGACAGGCACCAGGCTGCGGCCAGGGCGTCCGCGGCGTGCTCAGGCACGCGCTGGTCAAGCTTGAGCAGAGCCTTGGCCATGTAGTTCATCTGGGTCTTGGAAGCCCGGCCGCTGCCGGTCAGGGCCAGTTTTATCGTCGCCGGGGTCAGTTCCTGCACCGGGATGCCGCGGCATCCGAGAACGTAAAGAATCGCGCCCCGCGACTCGGCCGAACGGATGACGCTGCGCGCACCGACTGCCTTGAAAAACAGCGTTTCGAGGGCGCACAGCCCGGGCCGGGTGCGCTCAAGCACGGCGTCCAGTTCGCCGCCCAGAGCGCGCAGGCGCTCGGTCAGGGGCAGGTCGGTTGGAGTGCTGATGACGCCGTAATCGGTGGCGGCCCCGTCATCGACCACGCCGTAGCCGGTCGCTCCCAGCCCGGGGTCGATGCCGATTATGCGCAACTAGGCCTGTGCGTTGGAAAGCCGCTCGAGCACTTCGTCGGCGATGTCGAAGTTCGAGTAAACCTGCTGGACCTCTTCGAGGTCCTCGAGCATCTCCACCAGCTTGAGCACCTTGGGCGCGTCTTGCTCGCTGACCGAAACCGTGTTGGCCGCGAGCATCGTCATCTCGGCGCTCGCCCACTCGATACCCGCCGCCTTGAGCTGTCGCTTGACCTCTTCGAACTTGTCAATCGGTGCGATCACGGTGAAGCCGCTCGAATCGGTCTGGACGTCGTCGGCGCCGGCCTCGAGCGCGACCGACAGCACCTGGTCCTCTTCCGCCTTGTCGGCCGGAATCACGATCACGCCGTTCGGCTTGAACTGCCAGGCCACGCACCCGGCCGCGCCCATGCTGCCGTTGTACTTGTCGAAGACGTGCCGTATCTCGGCCGTGCTGCGGTTCTTGTTGTCGGTCAGCGCCTTGACCATCATCGCGACGCCACCCGGGCCATAGCCCTCGTACATCACTTCCTCGTAGGACACGCCCGGCAGCTCGCCCGTGCCCTTCTTGATGGCGCGCTCGATGTTGTCCGACGGCATGTTGATCGCCCGGGCGGACTCGACCGCCGTGCGCAGCCGCGGATTGCCGTTCACGTCGCCGCCGCCGATGCGCGCCGCGGTCGTGATTTCCCGCAGCAGCTTGGAGAAGGCCTTGCCCCGGGCCGCGTCGAGCTTGCCCTTCTTGTGCTTGATGGTCGACCATTTAGAATGTCCAGACATACCAGTCCTCCTGTAAACCGGAGCCGGGCCCCGGGCTGTCGATTGTCGGTGTGGCTCGCCGGGTCCCACGAGGCTGCATCGGGTCGGCCGTCGCCGACTCCATTCTAGGATTGCTCTTGGGGGTGTCAACACTTGGCCGCGACCGGCCCTGCTTGACAGCGTGCCCTGACCGAACTAGCTTAGTGTGCTATGCTGGCGATGTTGATGACACTTGCCCTTGTCGCTGTCGACCCCGCCGCCGGAACCGCCGGTTTCGACTTCCTGCGCATAACGCCGACGGCCCGCGAGGCCGCGCTCGGGGGCACGGGCATCGGCTCGGGCGACGGCCCGATGTCGTTCTGGTTCAGCCCGGCCCACGCGCGCGCGACCGGGCAGCGCGCCCAGGTCAGCTACGCCGGCCATGTCGCCGGCATCCATGCCGGCGCCCTGGCCTACAACCGGCCGGTCGGCAACGACTTCGGACTCGGCCTCGGTGTGGCCTTCACCACCTCGGGCACGATGAAGCGCACCAACGAGTTCGGCGAGCAGCTGGGCACCTTCGGCGCCTCGTTCACGGCGCTCAACGTCAGCGGCGCGCTCGACCTCGGCGGCGACATCTCCGCCGGCGCCGCGCTCCAGGGGCTCTACGGCTCCATCGACACTTTCTTCTCCATTGGCCTGGCCTTGAATGCCGGCGCGGTAATCAGGCTGCCGCTCGACGGGCTCTCCGCCGGCGTGTCGGTGCGCAACGCCGGCTACGAACTCAAGCCCTACCGGTCGAGCCGCGACCCGCTGCCGCTGGACATCGGTGCCGGCCTGAGCTTCCGCCCGTCGCGCTCGCTCGCACTCGCCGCGGACGTGCACAAGCCGATCGACAACCGGGTCAACTTCGGACTGGGCATCGAGGGATGGATCGGCGAGCACCTCGCCCTGCGCGGCGGCTACTCCAGCCTCGGCATCGACCTCCAGACCGGTGGCAGCACCGACATCCTGGCCGGCATCTGCGCCGGGCTCGGGGTCAACTACCAGGGCTTCCAGCTGGACTACGGTTTCACGCCGATGCTGCCCGTCGGCATCGCCCACCGGGTGTCGCTCGCCTTCAGCCTATAGCGCAGGCGCTGTTTCGATGAAGCGCCAGTACCTGCGCGATCTGAAGGCCGGCGTCAACGTCGACACCATCCTCTACTGCTCGCGCCGCGACGTGAAGGAGCGGCGGGACGGCGGCCCTTTCCTCACATTCGAACTGCGCGACCGCACCGGCTCGGTCAGCGCCATAATGTGGGACCGGATCGACGACGCGCTCCGCTGCGTCGAACCGGGCGGGTTCTACCACGTCCAGGGACGCCTGGGCGAGTTCCAGGGCCGACCCCAGATCACCGTCGCCGCGATCTACCCGGCCGCGCCCGAGGAAATCGTCCGCGAGGACTTCATCGCCACGACGCGCTACGGCCGAGACGAGCTGATGAAAGAGCTGCACGGCTTCATCGCCGGCATCAACGACCGGCACCTGCGCGGCCTGCTCGACTCGTTCTTCGGAGACGATGCCTTTGTCGGCCGGTTTGCCGAGTCGCCGGCCGCGGCCAATGTCCATCACGCCTACCTCGGCGGACTGCTCGAGCACACCGTGCTGATGTGCCGGATGGCCGCGGCCCTGCCCGGCATCTACCGCGAGCTCAATGCCGACCTGCTCATGGCGGGCATCATCCTCCACGACATCGGCAAGACCGCCGAGTACGTCTATGACGCAGCCATCGACCACACCTGGGATGGACGCCTCATCGGCCACATCGTCATTGGCCACGACATGGTGCGCGAACGCATCGCGCGCCTGCCCGGCTTCCCGGACGAACTGGCCCGGATGCTGCTGCACATCATCGTGTCACACCACGGCCAGATGGAATTCGGCTCGCCCAAGACGCCCAAGTTCGCCGAGGCGCTGGCCGTTCACTTCCTCGACAACCTCGACGCCCGGATTGCGATGTTCCGCGATGCGGTGGACCGAAACCAGGGCGTCAAATGGACCGACTACCACCCCTATCTCGAAACCAACATCTACATCGGCGACCGGCCAGAGCCCGGCTCCGCCTGAGGCGGCGGTCGCCGCGCTCGAATCGGCCGCGGCCGCGCTCGGCCTCGCGCTGGACGGCGAGACGGTTCTGCGCCTGCTCGCCTACGTCACCCTGGTCAAGGAATGGAACGCCCGCATAAACCTCGTGTCGCGCCGCGACACCGGACGGCTCGTATCCTACCACCTTATCGACTCGCTGGCCGCGATGCGCTACCTGCCGGACCGAGGCAAGGCGGCCGACATCGGGTCGGGCGCCGGCCTGCCCGGAATCCCTCTGGCGCTGTGCCGTCCCGGCCTCGAATTCACCCTGGTCGAGTCGTCGTACAAGAAGTCGCTCTTCCTGCGCGCCGCGGCCGACGCGCTGGCGCTGGACGCGGTTCGCATCGCTGTCACACGCGCTGAGGAGCTCGCGCCCCTGGAGTGCGACGTCGTGCTCGGCCGCCAGACCGGACCGGTCGCCGACGCGCTTGGCTGGTGCGGCCGCCACTGCCGCCCGGGCGGAACGGTCGTTCTCTACAAGACCGCCGAATCGGTCACCGAGCTGCTGCACGCTGAGAAGGCCGTCAGGCGGGCCGGACTCACCCTCGAGCGCATTGACGCAGTTGAGCTGCCGATAACCGGCATTCCGCGCCGCTTCGCGCTGCTGCGGCGTTCCTGACGCCGCAACCGGCCAAAAAGAAAGAAGGCCTGCAGGCCTTCATTCTCTCCGCGATGTAACTAAAAAGCGTGCTCGGACCGTGCGAAGCTCGTAGAAAGGAGGTGATCCAGCCGCACGTTCCCGTACGGCTACCTTGTTACGACTTCGCCCCAGTCATCGGCCCTGCCTTAGGCCCCCGCAAGGGGGGACTTTGGGCATTGCCAACTCCCATGGCGTGACGGGCGGTGTGTACAAGACCCGGGAACGTATTCACCACTGCATGCTGATCAGTGATTACTAGCGATTCCATCTTCAAGTAGGCGAGTTGCAGCCTACTATCCGAACCATGGCCGCTTTTACGGGATTGGCATCACCTCGCGATGTAGCAACCCTTTGTAACGGCCACTGTAGGACGTGTGTAGCCCTGGGCATAAAGACCATGATGACTTGACGTTATCCCCACCTTCCTCCTCCTTGACGGAGGCAGTCCTCTTAGAGTGCACCATCACTGGTTGGCAACTAAGAGCAGGGGTTGCGCTCGTTGCGGGACTTAACCATACACCTCACGGCACGAGCTGACGACAGCCATGCAGCACCTGTGCAGGCTCCAGGGGAAAACCCCGGTCGGTTCCCTTTCGGGTCCCTACCACCTGCATGTCAAGCCCAGGTAAGGTTCTTCGCGTAGCATCGAATTAAACCACATCCTCCACCGCTTGTGCGGGTCCCCGTCAATTCCTTTGAGTTTCAACCTTGCGGCCGTAGTCCCCAGGCGGTACATTTATCGCGTTAGCTACGGCACGGGGGTTACCCCCCACGCCTAATGTACATCGTTTACAGCTAGGACTACCAGGGTATCTAATCCTGTTTGCTCCCCTAGCTTTCGTGTTTCAGCGTCAGGAACATTCCAGAAGCCTGCCTTCGCTTTTGGCGTTCCTTCCGATATCTACGCATTTTACCGCTACACCGGAAGTTCCAGCTTCCTCTCCTGCCCTCTAGACCGGTAGTATCGACAGCACTTTCCCGGTTGAGCCGTGAGCTTTCACCATCGACCGGCCGGTCCGCCTACACACCCTTTACGCCCAGTGAATCCGGACAGCGCTTGCCCCCTACGTATCACCGCGGCTGCTGGCACGTAGTTAGCCGGGGCTTCATCTGGGAGTACCGTCACCGTTGCGGCAGTTACTACGCAACGGCATCGTTCCCCCTGTAAGGAGTTTACATCCCGAAGGACTTCGTCCTCCACGCGGTGTCGCTGGGTCAGGCTTTCGCCCATTGCCCAAATTTCTAGACTGCTGCCTCCCGTAGGAGTGGGGACCGTATCTCAGTTCCCCTGTGGCCGGTCACGCTCTCACGCCGGCTACCCGTCTCCGCCATGGTGGGCCGTTACCCCGCCATCAAGCTGATAGGACAAGAGCCCGTCCAGAGGTGGCACCTTGCAGCGCCTTTCCTGCGGCCAAGATGCCTCGGCCGCAGCACATGGAGTATTAGCCCGCCTTTCGACAGGTTGTCCTCCTCCTCGGGGATGGCTACCCTTGTATTACTCACCCGTTCGCCGCTAGGTACACCGCTGTATTGCTACAGCAGTGGACCCCGCCCGACTTGCATGTCTAAGACACACCGCCAGCGCTAGTCCTGAGCCAGGATCAAACCCTCCAAGCAACTGACTTTAAGGGTAAAGATTTGGCACAGTCCGAGCACGCTTTGGGTTACATCCGAATTATCAAAGAACGATATCTCTGTGACTCAGCATAGCAGAAAACGGCCCGTTGTCAACTTCCGCATCGGCGAACTTGCACGCGCATCACCCGGCCGGACAATAGGTTAAGCGCTGATTTCAAAACAGATGAACCGCATTGACGACAGGCGGCCCGGGGGTCGCCTGTGTGGCTGAGCCCCGGGCCGCCGCAGAGCGTCTGGCCTATCGACAGACCAGAATCTTGACCCTGTTCTCGGTCAACATATCAGACAGGCGCACAAAGTAGACGCCGGGTTCGATTGCCGGCATCGTAAGTTCCAGACGACCTGACCTGTCGGTGATTCCCGATGCGCTGTGCCTGAGCCTCCCTGCTGCGTCAACAAGTTCAACCCGCACCGATGCCGACCGCGTGGCCGCATGCAGCGACAGCCGCTGGCCCGGACGCAGCAGGCTGGGCCACGCCTCGAACGGCGCTATCCTGCTCGACGGCACGACCGAACCGGTCTGGGGCCCGCCATACTCGGCGTTCAGCCGGAACCGCCACATCTCGTTCGTCTTGGCGCCCTTGAGCACATAGAAGGCGTCGCCGGCATAGCCCACGCCGCCGCCGTCCTTCACGCGGCGGTTCGACATCCCGCTCGGAACTGCCGGGAACTCGCGCCATGTCGAGTCAGCGCCTTCAAGCCGCCAGAACTCACAGGTGCCGCCGCCCTTGAGCACGACCAGTCGGCCACCGCCCATCACCATCCCGCCGCCGTTCTTCACCTTCTTCCTGCGGCCGGACTCGCCGGCGAACGGCACAATGCTCTGCCCCTCCAGCCACAGACTGCTGCGCGTGTCGAACCGGAACACCTCGTTGAAGTTGCCCTTCAGGCACCATACCAGGCTGTCGCCCTGCGCGGCCAGCGCGCTGCCGTCCTTGTACTTCAGCTTGCCGCTCAGGCCGGCCGGCGCATCGGCCAGCGCTTCCCATGAATCTCGCACCGTGTTGTAGCGAAAGAACTCGGCAGTGGAGTTGCCCTTGAGCAGGTACACCCACCCGGTGTCGTTGACAACCAGATGCGCCATTGCTGTACCCCCGGCCGGCGGCTTGTTGCGCGGGCCGGACGGCACCGACGCAAGCTCGGTCCAGCCCACCACCGGGTCGAACCTGTAGAACTCGAATGTCCGGTTGCCCTTGGTCATGTATACGCGGCCGTTGCCATCCGCTGCCGCAGCACCGCCCTTGGACACCGGCCGGCCGTACGCGCCGTCCGGGATCGGCGGAAGCGTCTGCCAAGTCCCGGCCGACGCGTCGTAGCTGCAGGCATCCCTGGTCTTGTTGCCCTTGATGGCATAAACCCGCTGAGCATCGGCGCAGACCGCTCCGCCCTTGGCCATCGGCCGCCCGGCCTCGCCCGGCGGCACGTCGGGCATCAGGGTCCAGACCCCGATCGGCTCGTTCACGACGCCGAACACGAAACACAGCACGTCATTGCTCCGGACGCTGTCCCCGGTTGCGGCCGTGGAACAGCGCACGGTGTAATAGCCCGGCTGCGCCGCAAGCCACGGGGCGAAGCGTATCAGCGTGTCCAGCCCGTTGGCCGGCAGCGCGGCCAGAAACCTGGCCTGCTCATAGACCGGCACCCCGGCGCGCTCTATCCGGCAGTAGACCGAGCAGTCCGCCGGGCTGGCGCCGCGATTGCGCCAGCGCGCCGCAGGCACGACCGTCGACTGATAGGCGATGTTGCCGGCCGGCACCTCGATCGACTGCAGCGCCACGTCGCGGGCCGGCCCGCTCACATAGACCAGACCCAGGGCGCGGTCATTGCCGCGGTCGAAGTCGAAGCTCGCCATCGTCGAGCACTTGACCAGCACGGTGCCATAGTCGCCCGCGGTCCAGTTCGGGAACGTGACGGTCAGGGTTTCGCCTGGGGCGAGCGAGAGCGCCGTGTCGGCCGTGTAGCCCTCGCCGATGGTCATGCGGCAGCCGCAGCTCGCCGGCCTCAGGCTGTAGTTGCGCACCCGGACCACCGGCGCGACCACAGCGCCGGGCAGAACCGTGCCGGTCGGTGCCAGGATCGCGGCCACCCCGACATCGGGAATCTCGCGCAACCGCAGCGCGGTCGGGTCCGTGTAGTTCGGGTAGCCCCAATGCGTGTAGCCGGCAACCAGCACGTCCTCGCCCAGCGCGTGGACTGCGGCTGCGGTGTTGAATCCGTTCGAGCCGGCCGGGCTGAACGCATAGACCCAGCCCTGGTCCCCGGCCGGGCTGTACTTCACCACGCCCAGGAGGTAGCGGCCGCTGCCGCCGCTCAGATACCCGCCGACGACGATGTTGCCAGCCCCGTCCAGCGCTACCGAATATCCCGCGTCCGCCGACCCGCCGGCATCGTACAGCCGCGCCCACATATTGGTCCCGGTCGGGCTGTACTTCAGTGTCATGATGTCGCTCGAAGCTGAGCCAAGGCTGACCCCGCAGACAACGGCGTTGCCGGCCCCGTCAATCTTCACGTCGTAGGCCTGGTCCGTGCCGGAGCCCGGCCCGTTGAATGTCGCCGACCACTGCAGGCTGCCGCCAGTAGTGTATGACAGCGTCAGCGCGTCGAAACTGGCCCCAGCTGACCGGTGTCCCACCGCGACAACCCGGCCGTTGCACACTGCCAGCCGGCGCAGGTGCTCGTTGCCGCTGCCGCTCGACGGCCAGTTGCGCTGCCAGACAGTCGCGCCGGTCGAGTCCATCCTGAGCACCGTGGCGTCGAACGCGCTCAAACCGGTATGGGTCTGGCCGCAGACATAGACATCCTCTCCGTCCGCAACAATGCCGTAGGCAGCCTCGTAGCTCGACGGCTGTGATGAACGGGAAACGCTCCTCAGCCAGTTCGGCATGCCGGTCGCGGCATCAAGCTGGATCACCGCGAAGTCGCTGCCCGAACCCTGGTTGGTCACGCTTCCCGCCACGTAGACTCGGCTGCCCACGACCGTGATTGCCGAGCCGATGTTGTTGCCGCCGACACTGTCGCCCTGAATCCGCCGGTTCCACGCCGCGGCGCCGTCGGCCGCCCACTTCGCGACAAAAAGGTCGGAACCGCCGGCGGTCGAGTAGCTCGTCCCCGTGACATACACGCCGCCGTCCGGGCCAAGAGCGATGGCGTAGGCGTACTCGGAGCCGCCCAGGTCCAGACCGGCCGACCAAGCCAAGTTGCCGTCCGCGGCATACTTCACCACTATCGCGTCGAACCCGGGCGCGGCGTACTGGCCGTAGGCGCAGATGTGGACGTTGCCTGCCGCGTCGAACACGGCACTGGTTGTTGCTGTTGACATGTACTGGCTGGGAAAGCTAACGGCGTGCTGGTGATGCCGTACCCAGAGCGTATCAACCTGCGCCCCGGCAACCGAACACAGCACCAGCGCCGCTACGACGGCAAGACGAGAAAGCATCAAAGCCTCCCTTCGGTCAGGCTCCTGATTCACTGGCCAACCGCAGGCTTCGGCGCGCCGCCCGAGCAGGCACGCCGCGCCCGGCCGCTCACCAGTTCGACCGGGTCTGCCTGTCTAAATTATTATACTGGAGTATGATACGCCGGTCAAGCAGACCGGCGGCAATGCGTCAGTCCGGGGAGCTATCTTTGCTGCCCGCCGGCTTGGGCTCGGCCGGCTTCGGCTCGGAGGGCTTGGCTGAAGCCTCGCCCGAGGACTTGTTCTTGTAGTCGGTCAGGTAGAAACCCGAGCCCTTGAAGATCAGTCCGCTGCCGCCTGAGATGATCTGCTCGACGCAGTTGCGCTTGCGGCACTTCGGGCAGTTCCTGATGGGCGGGTCGGTGATGCGCTGGAACTCGCTGAACCGGTGAGCGCACTTCCGGCACTGGTACTCGTAAGTCGGCACGGCTGCTGTCAAGAGGCGGGGCGGGGAGACTGGCTCCCCGCCCCGCTGCAAATGGACTAGTAGTCCATCCCGCCGCCGCCGGCCGGCATCGGCGGGGTCTTCTCTTTCTCGGGCAGCTCGGCGATGGCGCACTCGGTCGTCAGCATCAGGCTGGCAACCGACGCGGCGTTCTGCAGCGCCGCGCGCGTCACCTTGGTCGGGTCGAGCACGCCCGACTGGAACATGTCTTCGTACTCGAGCGTTTCGCAGTTGAAGCCGATGTTGGCCTTCTCGGCGCGCACGCGCTCGTACACGATCGAGCCGTCCACGCCCGCGTTGGACGCCAGCATCCGGATCGGCTCCTGCAGCGCGCGCTTGACGATGGCGGCGCCGATCGCCTCATCGCCCTCGAGCTTCATCTTCTCCAGCGCCGGCAGGCAGCGCACCAGGGCCACGCCGCCGCCCGGCACCACGCCCTCTTCGACCGCGGCGCGGGTCGCATGCAGCGCGTCCTCGACCAGCGCCTTCTTGGCCTTCATCTCGACCTCGGTCGCCGCGCCGACGTTGATTACCGCGACGCCGCCGGCGAGCTTGGCCAGCCGCTCCTGCAGCTTCTCGCGGTCGTAGTCGGACTTGGTTTCCTCAATCTGCTTGCGGATGAGCTCGATGCGGGCGGTGATGTCGGCCTTCTTGCCCGCGCCCTCGACGATGGTCGTGTTCTCCTTGTCGATCACGACGCGCTTGGCGATACCCAGGTCCGAAACCTGGATGTTCTCGATCTTGATGCCGAGGTCCTCGGAAATCAGCCGGCCGCCGGTCAGCACGGCGATGTCCTCGAGCATCGCGCGGCGGCGGTCGCCGTAGCCCGGCGCCTTCACCGCGCAGCAGCGCAGCGTGCCCTTGATGTGGTTGACCACCAGGCCGGCCAGCGCCTCGCCCTCGACCTCCTCGGCGATGACGAGAATCGGCTTGCCGCGCTGGGCGACCTTCTCGAGCACCGGCAGGATGTCGCGCATTGAGGAGATCTTCTTCTCGTACAGCAGCACGAGCGCGTCCTCGAGCACCGCTTCCATCTTCTGGTTCTGGGGCGTGGTCGTGCCCGGCTCGAGCGCGAAGTAGGGCGAGAGGTAGCCGCGGTCGAACTGCATACCCTCGACCACCTCGAGCGCCGTCTCGATCGACTTGGCTTCCTCGACCGTGATGACGCCTTCCTTGCCGACCTTCTCCATCGCGTCGGCGATGAGCTTGCCGATTTCCTTGTCGTTGTTCGCGGAGATGGTGGCGACCTGCTCGATCTCCTCGCGGCCGGTCGTCTTCTTGGAAATCTTCTTCAGCTCGGCGACCACGGCCTCGACCGCCTTGTCGATGCCGCGCTTCAGCGCCATCGAGTTGGCCCCGGCGGTGACATTCTTCAGACCCTCGCGGTAGATCGCCTCGGCCAGCACGGTCGCGGTAGTCGTGCCGTCGCCGGCCACGTCCGAGGTCTTGGACGCGACTTCCTTGATCATCTGCGCGCCCATGTTCTCGAACTTGTCCTCGAGCTCGACTTCCTTGGCCACGGTCACGCCGTCCTTGGTGACCGTCGGCGCGCCCCACTTCTTGTCGATGATGACGTTGTGGCCCTTGGGCCCGAGCGTCACTTTCACGGCGTGGGCGAGCTTCTCGGCGCCGCGCAGTATCGCGCGCCTTGCATCGTCTTCGAAACGCAATTCCTTAGCCGGCATTGCCAATCCTCCTTACTTGCTGTCCTTCTCCACGATCGCGAGGACATCCTCCTCGCGCATGATGAGATACTCCTCGTCGCCGACGCGAATCTCGCTGCCCGAGTACTTGCCGAACAGGATGATGTCGCCCTTCTTGACGTCCATCGGGATGCGCTTGCCGTCATCGTCGATGCGGCCGCTGCCCACGGCGATGACCTTGCCCTGCTGCGGCTTCTCCTTGGCGGAATCCGGGATGATGATGCCGCCCTTCTTCACTTCCTCTTCGATCCGCTCGACCAGTATGCGGTCCTGCAACGGTCTGACCTTCATTGCTCCTCCTTGCGGAATGCAGTTAATCTACCATTGCATACAGGCGCCAGCGGGCCGGCAGTCGTGTCTTCAATTCGCTGTGCCTGTGAAACTCAAGCCCACTCTTCTGCCCAGCCAGTTCAGCGCCGGACAGCGCTCTGCAACAACCCAATCCCTCAGTCGTTTAGACCACGCCGGCGCAATTCGGATTCAGCCCGGGGCGGCGCGGCCGCCTGCGTTTGCTTGCTCTAAAGCCTGTAACTACGGTGACTTGGGCGTGATGGGCGATATCTGAATTGAACAGATGACCTCCTCCTTGTAAGGGAGGCGCTCTAGCCAACTGAGCTAATCGCCCTCTGGCCGCTGATTATAGAAGCTGCATCCGGGGAGTCAACCGCCAAAAATCAGTCGGATGCAGGCAATCAGTCAACAATGGCCGGTCGGGTAACCTCTGTCGCCCCTTCATACCTGCCGGTGGCCTGTTACGGCCAGCCGTCAGCGAATCACCAGTTTCTCCACTGTTTTTTGACCCGCCGCTTCAACACTTAGAAAGTAGCTGCCGGCCGGGATTTTGCGCAGGTCCAGCCGCGCGTCGGCTGTGCTGCCGATGCTCACCGCCGTCTGCAGGAGCTGATGGCCCAGCGCGTCAAAAAGCCGCACGCTGACCTGCCCGTGCCCCTGTTCCGGATTCAATCTGCCGCCGGTTTCCGTCCTGAGCAGTACGAAACCATCAGCGACCGGGTTCGGCACGACCGACAGCCCGACCGCGCTTCGCGCAGGTTTCGGTTCTCTGACCGCCGACGGCGGCGCGTAGGTTACCAGCAGCCAGGGCGAATCCGAGCGGGGCTGGTTGTTCCAGCCGATGATCCAGACCCGCTTGGTGACAATGTTCGAATAACCGGTTCCAACAATCCCGAAAGCCACCCAGTGCCGGTTCAAGGCCTGCTGGACGTGCTGAATCCCGATCGCACCCAGGTCAATGGTATCAAACAGCCGGCCCCGTTCTCCATCGTAGCATACCGACCCGCCCTGAATCGCCTGATAAAGCGGCTGCGCGTTGGTTACGACCGGGTCCGCTGTCAGCGTCCGGTAGCTCAGCCCCATGGTCAACTCGAAGTAGGCGATGACCCGCGCCAGCGCCACGCCAGTGATGTGGACCGATTCGGGCAGCGAAGCGAGGTCGAACTTCGCCCAGCCCACCCGCTCGATACGCGACGGCGGCTGCAGCGAAACCTCACACTCAACTTTTATCAGTCCGACGCCGGTCTTGGCATACTGGCTGCCATCGGTACTGGCATAACCGGTCGCGTATTCGTACTCGAATGTCGGCAACGCGACATCGGTATCCTCCCCGCCTGCCCCGGCCCAGTTATCGCCATGCTGCATCCAAACCGGTCTGGCCGCGATCACCGCGGTGATTGTGCCGTCGCCGTTGGAGTAGTGACGCGACACCGCACCCGCCAGCTCGACAATCTCGGTGCCGGCCGGCCGAAAGCCGCATTCGACCGGCAGCGCAGCGGCCAGCCCGACCACGAGCCCAATCAGCAAACCCGGCTTCAAACATGACATCATCACCCAGCCTCCTCAGAAAACGGCAGCCGGCCCGGCTTCGGCCCAAGGCTGCCGAAAACCCCACCGGGAACAAGAAACCGCACCAGATGCTCTGAGCAGAACCGTCTGGCCGACAGTCCGGTCTGGTTCAGGTCACGCAGACTACCACGAACCACGGTTTCGTGATGACTCTTTCCAGTGACACCACAGCCAAGGCGCGCGGCCACGCCCGAGTGTAACCCGCCACCCGAAAGACTGTCAAATCCGGCATAGTTCCGGCCCGCGCCGACAGCGGCAGGCCCGGCACTGCCGTTGACGCCGCCGGTGCCGCCGCTATCCTGTACTGGCGTGTCAGAACTCCAGCGACTGCTCATCGGCGGCGAGTGGGTCGCCACCGAGTCGGCCATCACCATTGCCAACCCCTACACCGAAGAGCCGATTGCCCGGGTGTCGGCCTGCTCCGACACCGAGGTTGACGCCGCGGTCGGCGCGGCCGAAGCCGGCGCGCGGGAAATGGCCCGCCTGCCCGCCCACGCCCGCCGCGACATCCTTGAGCGCGCGGCCCGCCTGCTCGAAGAACGCGCCGAGAGCTTCACCGCCACGATAATCGCCGAAGCCGGCAAGCCCCGCCGCTACGCGGCGGCCGAGGTCGCCCGCGCGACCGAGACCCTGCGCTTCGCCGCGGCTGAAACCCTGCGCATCCACGGCGAGACCGTGCCGATGGATGCGGCGCGCGGCAGCGAGAACCGGCGCGGCTTCTGGTACCGCCGGCCACTCGGCGTGATTGCCGCCATCACGCCCTTCAACTTCCCCTTGAACCTCGTCTGCCACAAGCTTGCCCCGGCCTTCGCCGCCGGCAACGCGGTCGTGCTCAAGCCGGCCAGCGCCACGCCCCTCACCGCGCTCAAGCTCGCAGAACTCCTGCTCGAAGCCGGCCTGCCCCCGCTCGCGCTCAACGTCATCGTCGGGTCCGGGTCCGGCCCCGGCCTCACCCTGGTCCGCGACGAGCGCGTCCGCCTGGTCACCTTCACCGGCTCGCCCGAGGTCGGCGAGACAATCAAGCGCGAGTCGGGCCTGCGCCGCGTCGCGCTCGAACTCGGGTCCAACTCCGGCGCGCTCATCGACGAAACCGCCGACCTCGACACGGCGCTCAGCCGCTGCCTTGCCGGCGCGTTCGCCTACTCGGGCCAGGTCTGCATCCACACCCAGCGGCTCTACCTGCAGGACTCAATCGCGGCCGAGTTCACCGAGCGGTTCGTCGCCGCGGCCGAGCGGCTCATCTGCGACGACCCGGCCCTGCCCGACACCGATGTCGGCCCGATGATCAACCGCGCCGCGCTCGCCTCGGCCCAGGCCCTCATCGAGCGGGCAGTCGCCGCGGGCGCGCGCCTGCTCTGCGGCGGCCGCAGTGAAGGCACGATACTCTACCCCACAGTCCTCGCCGACGCCCGGCCCGAGATGGACGCGGTCTGCGAAGAGGCCTTTGCCCCGCTCGTCACGGTCGAGACCTTCGGCCGATTCGAGGAAGGGCTGGAACGCTATAACGCCGGCTCGAGTGCCGGCCGCTACAGCTACGGCCTCACCGCCGGCGTGTTCACCCGCGACCTCCTCCGCGCGTTCCGGGCCATCGAAACGCTCGACGCCGGCTCAATCCACATCAACGATTCGGCCACTTTCCGCGCCGACCACCAGCCCTACGGCGGCGTGCGCGATTCCGGCATCGGCCGCGAAGGCCCGCGCTTCGCCATCGAAGAGATGACCGACATCGTGATGGTCTCCTTCAACCTGGGCTGACCGCGCGGCGAACTGCCCGGGCGCGAAGCTGGAAGTCCCGGCGGCAGTTCAGGCAACAGGCACAGAATCTGACTCCACTCTCGTTTCTCTTCTTCCATGCCTGCCCGACCCCCTCTCCCGCGGCATTGCCCCTCGCCGTTGCCGGAAACACTTAGCCGCCCGAATCCAGCCCCGGCAATGCATTTCTCGGTGCAAGAAGTTTTGTCAGCGAACTTGCGGCCGCTTGAAAGCCCGGTTCTCGCGCCGGTCCGGCCAGCCCATTGACCTGCGGCGACTTGGCCCGCATCGGCTGCCCCGCGGCAGACCGCCGGGGGAACGGCTCCCCCATCCTCGTTCCGGTCCAACGCAAACACTAACTTCTGTCAGATTCCGGCAGCCATCGATTCATCCGGTATCTCGTAAGTTGTCGCTCAGGCTCCGCACCCTGCCCCGGCCGGCCCGGGCTTCAATCCGCGGGCTCGCGCCTTTGCGGACACGGGACAATCGTCTTGACCGGCTGTCGTGGCGCGCGCATAATCGGCCGATGAAACCGCTGGTCGTCTTCTACACCCGGTTCGGCCACAACATCACAATCGCCGAAACCATCGCGCGCGAGCTGGGGGCGGACCTGCGCCGCATCCAGACACCGCGCCAGCCGTCCTACCCCGTGATGGGTGCCTGCTCGTACTTCAACATCCCGATGCGCATCCTGCCGATTGACTATGACGTGAGCGCGTACGACCCGGTGGTGCTGTGCACGCCGATATGGGCGTGGAAACCGGCGCCGCCCGCGCGCGAGTTTCTCAAGCGCGCCGACCTCGGCGGCAAGCGCCTGGCCGTCTGCTTCTCGACCCGCGGCGGACCGACCCAGCGCGCGCAGGAGAAAGTCTGCCAGCTCATCGGCCACTGCCGGGGCCGGGTGTTCGCGTTCGGCGAGATACCGACCCAGGCCGAGGACCCCGAGATGCTCAAGGCCGAGGCCCGCGCCTTCGCCGACCGGCTCAAGCCCTGACCCGGCCGGCGCGAGGCGGCCGCACCGTGCCGCACCAGCGGCCCGCGCCGGACAACCGGTTTTCCGACTAGAAACGAATCAGAACGCCGCCCCAGGTGAGGCCGGCGCCGAACGCGACCAGCGCGACCAGGTCGCCCGGGCCGACCAGCCCGGCGCGGCGCGCCTCGTCGAGCGCGACCAGCGTGCTGGCCGAGGAGGTGTTGCCGTACTTCTGGATGTTGACGAACACCTTCTCGTCAGGCAGGCCGAGCAGCTTGCCCACCGCCTCGATGATGCGCAGGTTGGCCTGATGCGGCACGACAAGCTTGAGGTCGGCGAGCCTGACGCCGGCGGACGCGCAGATGCGCTTGAGCGCGTCGGCCATGCTGCGCACCGCGACCTTGAAAATCGCGTTGCCGTTCATCTTCAGGTAATGCTCGCGCCGGTCGACCGACTCGTGCGTGGCCGGTACCAGCGAGCCGCCGCCGGGCATGTAGAGGTCCGGCCCGCGCGAGCCGTCCGCGGCAAGGTAGTCGGCGATGATGCCCTTGCCGTCTTCCTCGACGCGGCGCAGCACGACCGCGCCGGCCGCGTCGCCGAACAGCACGCAGGTCGAGCGGTCGGTCCAGTCGGTGATGCGCGATAGCACCTCGACCCCGACCACCAGCGCGTTGCGGTAGCGGCCGCTCATCAGGTACTGGTTGGCGACCGAGAGCGCGTAGATCGAGCCGGTGCAGCCGGCGGCGACATCCATCGCGGCGGCGCGCTTCGCCCCGAGCCGGTCCTGCACTATGCAGGCGGTCGAAGGGAAAGGCATGTCGCCGGTCACGGTCGCCACGACGATGAGTTCGATCTCGGCCGGGTCGAGCCCGGCCTCCTCCAGGGCCTTGCGGCTGGCGCCCAGCGCCAGGTGCGACGCGGCGACGCCGGTATCGGCGATGTGGCGCTCTTTCATCCCGGTGCGCTCGGTTATCCACTGGTCCGACGTCTCGACCATCTTCTCGAGGTCGGCGTTGGTGAGCACCCGGGGCGGGACTTCGAAACCGGTGCCGGCGATGATGGAGGAAGGCATCAGTCAGGCTTTCTGGGCGAATTCAATGCGCTGATGATAGCGCCATCCGCGGCAACGTCAAATGCCGCGCGGCCCGAGCCGCGCCCCTCGGCCCTTCCCGCACTAATCGGCCATTGACAAGGGGCGGTTCTCGCCCTATTCTGCCGCAGTGCCGCACTAGGAGTCAGTGCGGACAGACAAAGGAGGATAGATGCCGAAAGGCTCAGCTCTGAAGAAGATTGTCATCAAGGTCGATGACAACATGGCGGTGATCTACGGCAAGAAGAAGCAAGTCACCGCGACCGACCTGACCAAGGGCGTGTGGGCGTACATCAAGGCCCACAAGCTGATGAAGGGCACCGGCCCGCTGATGAAGCGGACCATCGACGTCCCGGCCGAGGTTCAGCCGATATTCGGCAAGACCAAGGCGATCAAGATCAGCGAGATCTCCAAGCGGCTCTGGGCGTACATCGACGCCAAGGGGCTCCGCTAGGCGCGTCCGATTCTGCACTGCGGCTGACGGCTGCGGCCGTCAGCCGCTCTCTTTTTTCCGCGCTGCGGCGCGGCGGTTGTCGCGGACTAGTGCAGCGTGAGCCGGACGTCGGCCGGCATCCCCGGCTTGAGCGCGCCGTCCGGGTTGTCCAGCTCGATCTTCGTGCGATAAACCTGGTTCACGCGCTCCTCGCGCGTCGGGATGTCGCGCGGCGTGTACTCGGCCCGGTCGCTGATGAACGCCACGCGGCCCCGGAGCGCGCCGCCCCGGTGCGAGCCAAGCATGACCGCAGCCGAGTCGCCGAGGCGCACGCGGCCGAGCAGCGGCTCAGGCAGGTAGACCGTCAGCCAGACCTTCTCCAGTTGAACAATCGTCAGAAGCGTCGCGCCCGGGTAAGCGGTCTCGCCGGGCCGGAACACCACGGTTGCCACCACGCCCGGCACCGGCGCGAGGATCGCGCAGTCGCTCACCCGCTGGCGGGCAATGGCGGCCTGCGCCTCGGCCGCGGCCAGAGCGTCCTCTGCCGCGGCTGCCTCGGCCCTGGCCCGGTCAAGCTCGCCCGCGCTGATGCCGCCCGACCCCTCGAGCGCGGCCAGCCGCCGCAGCGTCGTCCGGGCGAGCGTGCTGCGCGAGCGGGCCGCCGATGCCGCGGCCTCGGCCGCGAGCAGGGCCGAACGGTAGTCGGTCGGGTCGAGCAGCACGAGCGTGTCGCCGGTGTCCACGGCCGCGCCTTCCTCGCAGCGCACCTCAAGCACCCGCGCCGCGAGCAGCGTGCTGACG
>CBFGIY010000027.1:0-27704 GCA_965648935.1 Caldifarciminota bacterium | reverse complement strand
GGCAGTTGCAGTGCTGCTGCCGATGAGCTGCGGCCTCAATCACCGGCCGACCGCTCCCGTGTTGAGCGGGCCGACCGAGCTGGCGGTCTCGGTTGAAGGGACGTTCCGCGTCCTGTCGACCGACCGGGAAGAAGACGACATCCGTTACCGGGTCACGTGGCGGGACGGTGACCCGGTTGACTCGACAAGCTTCCACCCGTCGGGCGAGGCGGTTTCGGTCAATCATTCGTGGCCCGCGCCCGGCGCGTATGTAGTGCGGGCCCAGGCCGTGGACGAGCGCGGCGCGGCGTCTTGGTGGTCGGACAGCCTGGTCGTTACCGTGACCGGCGACAGCGCGGCTAATCACGCACCCGGAAAGCCGTTTCTCGCCGGGCCGGAGAGCGTGGTCGTCTCGATACCCGCGACTTACCGGGTCGTGAGCACAGACCCGGATACCGACGATGTCTACTACCGGCTGGACTGGGGCGGGGCGAGCCTGCCCGAGTCGACCCTGCTGCATCTTTCCGGCGACACCGTGAGTGTCGCGCACGCCTGGGCCATCCCCGGCAGTTACGGCGTGCGCGCGCAGGCGGTTGACCGGCACGGGGCCGAGTCGGAGTGGTCAAACCGCATCAGCGTCACGGTCAGCGAAGACACTTTGGCCAACCGGCCGCCGGCCAGGCCCCATCTGACCGGGCCGGACAGCGTGGCTTTGGACGACACCGCGCACTTCCGGGTCTCAAGCACAGACCCGGATGCCGATGACGTCTACTACCGGCTGGACTGGGGTGTGGGCGCGCCCGAATCGACCGGGGTGCACACTTCGGGCGACACGGTCACGGTCGGACACGCGTGGCCCGCATCGGGGTCATACGCGGTGCGCGCCCGGGCTGTGGACGCGCGCGGCGCCGAGTCCGATTGGTCAGACGCGCTTGCGGTGGCGGTCACGGATCCGGTGCAGCCGCACCCTTACCCTGATTCGCTGGCACTCGTCGTCAGGACAGGGGGGTATCCGTTCGGCATCTGCCTTTCTACGGATGGCAGCCACACCTACGTGCCAGTGCGCGGCGACCAGACCGTGGTCATCAAGACAGCGGACAACACCGTGGCCGCCCGGCTGGCCACGCCCGGCTACGCAGCCTTCGCCGCGGCCGCGCCCGACGGCCGCCACGTTTTCGTCACGGCTCGTGATGCGGGTTGCGTCTATGTCGTCCGGACGTCGGACAACACGGTGACTGACACGATTGCCGGCATCGCCGATGCCTGGGGCATCGCAATCACGCCGGACGGCGAGTATGCTTGGGTGACTCAGTACGGGCTCGGTTCGGTATCGGTCGTCCGCCTTTCGGACGAGACGGTCGTCGGCACGGTGCCGGTCGGGGCGCACCCGTGGGGCGTGTGCATCGGGCCGGACGGCGAGTACGCCTATATCGCGGGCAGGGAGACCGGTCGCGTCTACGTCATCCGGACCTCGAGCCGAACCTTGCAGACTTCGGTTACGGTGCCGACCGGGCCGATCGGCGTCGCCTGTACGCCGGACGGCCGGTCGGTCTGGGTGGCAAGCGGAGTTGGCGGCTCGGTCAGCCGTATCAGCACCGCTGACCACACCCTGCGCGAGGTGCTCAATGTCGGCGGCCACCCGAGCGGCGTGGCGGTTACCGTCGATGGTGGCTATGTCTTTGCCGCCTGCTACACCGGCGGGGCGTTGAAAGTCATCAGTACCGAATCCAACAGCGTCATCAATAGCCTGCACTGCGGCGGCGAGAACCCGGACTACATCGCATTTACACCCGACTTCGAGCGGGCCTACGTCACCCAAGGTTCTGCCGACGGGGTAATGGTGTTCACAGTCTCGGGCAGACCGCGCTAGACCGAGTACGACCGGAGGAGGCGGGGCCGCCCGCTTCGCTCATCGCGTTGACTATCGTGCCGCGCGGCATATGATGGAGCGTTGTCAATCCTGCAGCGCTATGTCCTGCGGCACTTCATCCCGCCGTTCTTCCTGGCCATCTTCGTACTGACCTCGGTGCTGTTGATGGACCGGCTGTTCCTGCTCGCCGACCTGCTGGTGCGCAAGGGCGTGCCGGCGCTTGTGGTCGGCGAGATGATGCTTTTGTCGTTGCCGTTCGTGGTGATGATTTGCGCGCCGCTGGGTAGCCTGATCGGCGGGGTGACCTCGTTCGGCCGGCTGGCGCAGGACAACGAGACCCGGGTCATCAGCGCGGCAGGGATCCGGCTGGTGCGCGTGTTCGTGCCGACCGCGCTGGTCTGCATCGCGCTCTTTGTGGCGATGTTCGCGTTCAACTCGTTTGTCGTGCCCGAGGCCCAGCACCGCGTGCGCAATCTGCTGACTGACGTGGCACGCAAGAAGCCGGCCCTGCGAGTGCGCGAGGGCGTGTTCATGGATGACTTTCCCGGCTACATGATTTACATCGGCTCGATGGACGAGAGGCGTTCGCGTGTGTTCGACGTGGCGATCTTTTCGACCAGCCGCAACGGCGGCACCCCGGGGTTTCTGACCGCGCCCGAGGGCGAGCTCTCCTACACGCCCGATGACCGCTACATGGTGCTCACGCTTTACGGCGAGATGCACGAAACTTCGGCGGACAGCGCTTACCGGCGGCTGGCGTTCCGCCGCCACACCATCAACGTCGAGATGGACGTGGAGATGGTGCGCCGGGAGCGTGAGTACCGCAGTGACGAGGAGATGGTGCTGCCCGAACTCACGCGGCAGGTGCGCGCACTGCGGGTCGAGGTCGCGGCCCAGGTCGTGCGGGTGAGCGAAGCGCGCAGCGCCGCCCAGTCCAATGAAGTCGAGGCGGTACGCGCCGACGAGGAGGAGTCCAAGCTGCGCTACCGCCGGATGGAGCTGTCCCGCTACGAGGTCGAGTTCCACAAGCGCATCTCGGTGGCGTTTTCGGTCTTCTTCTTCCTGCTGTTCGGGGCGCCGGTCGGCCTGCTGTTGCGCCGAGGCGGGGTCGGGATCGGCTTCATTGTCGGACTGGTGTTCTTCGCGCTGTACTACGTGCTGCTGCTGGCCGGCCAGAACCTCGCCGACAGCGGCCGACTGAACCCGGCTCTAGGAATGTGGTTGCCCAACCTGGTTCTTGTGCTGCCTGTTGCTGAGCTGGTGAGCCGTGCTTTGTTCGAGCGGCCGCTCCTGCTGCGGCGGAGGCCCTCGTGAAGGTCATCGATCGGCACATCGGCAAGGAGATGATCAAGTTCGCTTTGATCGCCGTGGTCAGCGTTGTTGCGATCTACCTGCTCATCGACCTGTTCGAGGAGCTCAACTACTTCACGACCCGCAAGGTGACACTGGCCAACATCCTGCTGTATTACTTGTTCAGCCTGCCGTCGGCCGTGAGCCTGTTGTACCCGGTGAGCCTGGTCCTTGGGGTCTTCCTTGTCTATGGCCAGATGACCCGGTACCGCGAGCTGCACGCGCTGGCGTCGGCCGGGGTCCCCAACCTGCGGCTGTTCGCCCCGGCAGTGGCCATCGGCCTGCTGTCGATACCGGCCTATTTGCTGGCCAACGAGTTCGTAACCATCCCATTCAACGCCAACCTGAGCGCGTTGCGTCGGCGCGCCATCGAGCGGCGGCCTCCGGTCGAGGCGCGCCGGCGCCAGAACGTTCACTTTGTCGGCGAAGGCGGTCGGGTTTACTACATTCGCGAGATGGAGAATAACAGCGTGATGCGCAGCTTCGCGTTCTGCGAACTGGACCCGGCGCGGCGGGTCGTGCGGCGGTTCGATGGCCGCGAGGCAGTCTATGCCGACGGCGCGTGGCAGGGGAGAGCCGTGGGCGAGCGCTGGTTTGACTCGACTGGTGCCGAGCGCTTCGTCTGGCACGATTCGATACGGCTCGAAGCGATGGTCGAGACCCCGGCCGACTTCGCCGCTCCGCTGCGCCCGATTGATGAGACCCCGACCGCCGAACTTGCCCGTCACATCAGCCGGATGCGGCGCGCCGGCGAGAACGTCGCGCGCGAGGAAGTCGAGTACCACTACCGGCTTTCATACTCGCTGATCGGGCTGGTGGTCATTCTGCTCGGGTTGCCGGTTTCGGTGCGGTTACGCCGGGGCGGGGTGATGTTCGGGCTCGGGCTCGGGCTGCTTCTGTCCTTTCTTTACTGGGGCGCGATTCAGACCAGTCGGGCTTTCGGCACTTCGCACATCATCAGTCCGGCGATGGCGGCTTGGCTGCCCAACATCGTTTTCGGCGCGCTCGCGGTCGGGCTCTTCCTGACGGTGGAGCGGCGCAACTAGAGTGACCACCTTTCTGCTGGTCGTGCTGGTGTCGGCCGCCCCGGCCGGGGCAGTCACATGCGACTCTGACTCCGACTGCTTCTACGTGCCAAGGGCGGCGGCACGCCCGGGCGCGCCCGCGCTGGTGGTGCTGAGTTGTGTCGGCGCGCGCCGGGTCGACCTTGACACATTGCGTCCGATTGCGGACACGCTCGGCTGGGTATTCGCCACGTGTGCCGGCCCGCGCAACCGGCGGGACTCGGACAGCAACGACGCCGACATTGTCCGGACCGCGACCAAGCTGTTGCGGCTCTATGGCGCTGACCCGCGCCGGCTATTCGTATTCGGCTTCTCAGGCATGGGAGTGCAGGCGCTGGCCTCGCTGTGCGCACACCCGGACCTGCTACGGGGCGCGGCCGCGACCTGCGCACACCGCGGCGGCATAGCCGGCGCAGACTTGGCTGGCCTGAGCGAGAGCAAGGTGTTCCTGCGCACGCGCACCGGCGACTGGAACCGCGCCGACAACACCCTGATGTTTCGCTTGATGCGCGAGGCCGGGGTCGAGGTGAAGCTTGTAACCGATTCCGGGCCGCACGCCATCGGGCCCAAGCGCGAGCTGCTGGAGGCCTGCCGCTGGCTTGAACGCGTCAGCGCGCCTTAGCCTGCGCGGACTCGCTGAAGCCACTCAGTGAACTCGGCCAGGGAGAGGCAGTTGATGATGCGTCCCGGCTCGAGCCAGGCGCGACGCGCGGTCAGGACGCCGAATTCCATCCAGTCCAGCTCTGCGGCCGAGTGGGCATCGGTGTTGATCGTGATCAGCGCGCCGGCCTCGGCCGCCCTGCGTGCCCAGACGTCGGGCAGATCGAGCCGGGCGTAGAACGAGTTTATCTCCAGCGCCTTGCCCCTGCGCGCGGCGCACTCGATGATCGCCTCGACATCGACTTCGTAACCTTCGCGCTTGCCAATGATGCGGCCGGTCGGGTGCGCCACGGCGTGGACCAGCGGGTGCTCGAGCGCCGCGCAGATGCGGCGCGTGACGTCGCGTTTGAAGCCCTGGTGAATCGAGGCGATGACGAAGTCGAGCCGGGCAAGTACGCTGTCCGGGTAGTCAAGCGAGCCGTCGGGCAGAATGTCTACCTCGCTGGCTTTGAGTATGCGCACGTCTTCATCTCTGCGGTTGAAGCGGTCCACCGAGTCGCAATGCCTCAGCAGGTCGTTCTGTGACAGACCGCCTGCATACCCGGCCGAGCGTGAGTGGTCGGCGATGCCCAGGTGGCTGTAGCCCAGCCGGCGCGCGGCCCGCGCCATTGCGGCCATCGAATCGGATCCGTCCGACAATCTGGTATGGACGTGCAGGTCGGCTCTGATGTCCTCGCGGCGCACCAAGCAGGGGAGACGGCGCTCGGCCGCAGCCAGGAGTTCGCCGCGGTTCTCGCGCAGTTCCGGTTCTATGTAGTCGAGCCCGAGGCGGCGGTAGATCCCGTTCTCGGTCCGGCCGGCAACTCGGCGATCGCCCCGAAACAGGCCGTACTCGGACAGCTTCAGTCCCTTCTGCTGTGCCAGTGCGCGCAGTGCGACGTTGTGTTCCTTTGAGCCTGTGAAGTACTGCAGCGCCGCGCCGTAAGCAGACTCGTCAAGCACGCGGACATCGACCTGACGCAGGTACTGGCCCGAAAACAGCGCCGATGCTTTGGTCCGGCCGGAGTTGATGAGCCGTTTCAGACGTGGGTGACCCCTGAAGCGCTCGATCGCCGCGGCCGGGCGGACACCGGTGATGAGCACATCGACATCGCCGACCGTCTCCCTGCCCCGGCGCAACGAACCGGCAAACTGGACGTGTTTTACACCGGGCAGGCCGGCCAGCCAGTCAACGACCGAGCAGGCGATCTCCAAGGCCTCGGGCAGGTACATCCGCTGGGTTGTGGTCTCACCCATGCGCAGGCCCTGCAGGATACGCGTGGCTTTCTTGGTGCCCATTCCGGGCAGGCGAGCGAAAGAGCCGTCTTCAATGACTCGCTTCAGTCCAGCCATATCGGTCACAGCCAGTTCATCGTGGACGAGTTTGACGGTCTTTGGCCCGAGTCCGGGCAGTTCGAGCAGCTCGAACAGGCCGGGATCCAGACCGGCGACCGTTTCGTCATACTTGGGCATCTTTCCGGTCGCAAGGTACTCGCGAATCTTCTTCTTCAGAGCGTCCCCGATGCCGGGCAGCTCGCCGAGCCTGCCGGTTCGGTCCATATCGCGCAGGTCATCGGTCGCTTCCTCGAGGACGCGTGCCGCCTTGCGATAGGCGTGTATGCGGAATCCGTCCTCTCCCTTCAGTTCGAGCGCGTCGGCGATTCGCCTGAACAGCCGGGCAACCGCGCGATTGGTCTCAGACATCGGACACGGCCTGTTGCCAGAGCTCGCGGCGCGCGATGTGTACCCATCTGCCCCGCACGCAGGTGGCGATAACGCATGCAGCGGGGTCTGTACGCGGGTCGGCGTCGAGCAACGTGATGTCGGCGTTGCGTCCGGGCTCGATGGTTCCGGCTTCAAACCCGAGACCGACAGCCCGCGCCGCGCCGGTTGTGAACATCGCCAGGGCCTCCGCAGCGGTGATACGCTCGGCCGGGTTCGGGTGGCTGACGGCGGCGCGAATTCCTGCAAGAGGATTGACCAGAGTGATAGGCCAGTCCGAACCGCCAGCCAGGGTAACACCGGCGTCGAGGAGCGAACGATACGGATTGGTGCGGCGCCAGCGTTCGCCCAGTCGGGTCGCGTACATACGGCCCGGGCCGCCCCACTCGGCCTCGAAGGCTGGTTGTACTGCAAGCATCAGCTTCTGGGCAGCGATGCGTTCGATGAGCCCGGACGAAAGCAGTTCGGCGTGTTCGATGCGGTGCCCGGCAACGACTGACGGCTGCGCTTCGTGGCAGCGCACGACCTGTTCTACTGCGGCGTCACCGATCGCGTGGAACGCGGTCTGGAGGCCGGCAGAGCTGGCATCGGCGATGAACCCGGCCAGTCTTTCGTCAGTCAAATAGCTCTGCCCGGATCGAGCCGGGTCGTCAGCGTAAGGCTGTGCAATCCAGGCGGTGTGCGACCCGAAAGAGCCGTCCACGAGCAGGCAGCCGCCGATCTGCGTCAGACCGAACAGGCGCGGCACTGCAGTGTCCCAGGTCTGCAGATAAGGTACCGCCCGCACTTTCATCGCTGCAAGTGCATCTACCAGCACGCGCCACTCGTCGAGACGCAGTCCCGGGTCACCAACCATCGCACCGAGCGTGGTGATGCCGGCCCGGGCTGCGGCGTCCCCTGCGACCCGCAGCGCATGCGCGATGACATCAGGCGACAGATGGCGACGCAGGAGGAACGAAGCCGATTCGTATGCTTCGCCGCGCAGCACGCCGTCGCTCGGCGTCGGGAAAGACCATCCATCAGCGACGAGGAGGGCCAAGGCGGGGGCGTTCAGACAGGCCGAGTGCCCGTCAACCCGGTAGACGAGCAGGGGAGAGCCGGGCGCAACCCCGTTCAGTTCTTCCGTCGTTGGATAGCGGCGCTCGACGAGCTGGTCGGGTTCCAGATTGAATGCCAGCAGCACTGAGCCAGGTTGCGCCACGCCGTGGCCGTTCCTGACGCGCTCGAGCACTTCGGCAACTGAATGCGCCCCACGCAGGTTGACGCCGAGCGTTTCGAGACCGGCCTGAAGCGGATGGGTGTGCGAGTCGATCAGGCCCGGAACTGCAACAGCGTGGCAGGCGCAATCCGGAAGCAGCGAAACCGTGGCGATTCGCTCGCCCCTGAACTCAAGCGTAGCCGGGCGAGCGTTGGCATACGGGTCTGTTACCACCAAACAGCGCAGGCCCATCAGCGAGCGTTCCTGCGTTCGACGAGGCAGACCGATTCGATATGAGCGGTCTGCGGAAACATGTCGATTAGTTCCAGTCTGACCGGTTCGTAGCCGGCGTGCGCAAGAATGCCGATATCGCGCGCCAGCGTCGCCGGGTTGCATGAAACATAAATCATCCGGGTTGGCTGGAGCGCAACAAGTCCGGCAAGCGCCGCGCGGCTGCATCCCTTGCGCGGCGGGTCAAGCACCACTACGTCGGCCTGCTTGAGCCCGGTCACGGCCTCGGCATCGGCGCAGCTGAAGTGAACATTGCTGATGCCGTGAGCAGCGGCGTTGGCGCGCGCGTCAGCGACCGCCAGTGGGTCAATCTCGATCCCGATCACTCTCGCGGCGCGCGGAGCGAGCACCAGCGTGGTGAGGCCGACTCCGCAGTAGAGGTCGAGAACGGTCTCGCTTCCCTGCAGTTTGGCCAGCCGCAGCACGGCTTCTGCCAGCACGCCTGCTTGGCGGGCGTTCACCTGGAAGAAAGAGGTCGGGGATACGCGGAAGCGGGCGCTGGCGAGGTTCATCTCGATGGTGGCGTCGCCGGCCAACAGACGTGGCGTCGTGCCGAGGATGCGATTGCCCGGATGCGGGTTACTGCTGTGCAGTATTCCGGATACAGCGCCTGATTCCATCACCCTGCTTACCAGGCGCGGGTCAAGTGACTCGGTTCGCGACACGACAGTCGCACAGACCTGGCCGAATGGTTCTCCGGTGCGCAGGACGATGTGTCTGATGTTTCCGTCCCGGTAGCGTTCCGAATAGGGCGCCTCAAGGCGCGCATCAAGTGCGGCTGCGAAGGCCTGACGTGCCGTGTCGAATGAGCCAGGGTGCAGGAGACATCGTTCGACGTCGATGAGGTGATGGCTTGAACGACGGAAGTAGCCGATGCCATACTCGTTGACAGGGTACTGGGTCTTGTTGCGGTAATGCCATTCTTCGGTCGACCCGATCACGCTTCCTGCCTGCATTCTGACACCACCGAGGCGGCGCAGGCTTTCTTCGACGAACTCCTGTTTCGCGGCAAGTTGTCCCTGGTAAGTCAGATGCTGCAACTGACAACCGCCGCATTCAGGGTAGTAGCGGCATGGGGGAGAGCGCCGGTCACGAGATGCCTTCAGTACCTCGATAGTCTGGGCCACGGCGTAGTCGCGTTTGCGTTCGACTACTCTTGCCCTAACGCGTTCGCCCGTAACGGCGCCGCGAACAAAGACCTTCAGGCCGGACCAATCGGCTAGACCGTCCCCGCCGGCAACTACCCGGCTGACCTCAAGTTCGACTACCACGCCAGCAGCAGCACCCGCACCGCATCGCGGGCGAGCTTGGTCATCAACTGGCGCTGGGCAACTTCTTCGGTGCCGGAGTTCGGGTCGTAGGAAAGCTGGGCGCCGATGCTGCCTGCGTACAGCGGCTCATCGCGCACCCGATCGAGTGCCGAGAGCGAGGCCGCAGCAGAGATGCGGTAGCTGGAGATGCGCTGGTCTCCGGTGTAAGCGTCGGCCTCGCGCGAGTAGCTGACAAGTTGGATGCGCAACATGACATCGGCTCTGTCCCGGTCCACGACGCGCAGGTTGCGATCATGCGTGAACTCTTCGCGCAGGCTGCTCTCAAGGATGTCGCCCAGGTCAGGTTGCAGAGTGAGGTTTTCGACTGGCTCAATGCCGACCGTCTTCAAGTGGACCGGTAGTAGCGAGCGGGTCGAATAGCCGCACGCGAGCAGTATCAGACAGAGCATGGACGCAAGACGGACGTGCCGCATGAGTCATTGTGGCCACTGCTAGTGCGCTGTCAAGCGTCCATGACCTTGCTTGACGCCTGACGCGGCGCAGTGGTATAATCCGCAATGCGCAAAGAGGAGGCGCCGGTCGGCGAGGCACTCTCTGTCGTGCAATCGCTTGACCCGCGCATTTTCGCGGCTCTGGGCTACCTGCCCGGGATGTTCTTTCTGCCTCTCCTGACAGGACGCTCGGATGAGACTCAGCGGTTCCACGCGGCACAGAGCCTGGCAATGTTTGCTTTGCTCTGCGCGGCAGGGTTCGCTTCATGGGGGCTGGAAATCGTGTTCGGCCGGATACTTGCCAGAATGGTGATTGTGGGGTTTTTTTTCCGCGCGCTTGCCTGGCTGGTGCGTTACCCGGTCGGGATCGCCTTGGCTTTGGCCTACATCTCCGGCATCGCTGCAGGAATGGCCTATGCCGCGGCCGGTACCTTAAGGAGTCTGCCAGTTATTGGTCGTTTCGTGCCGCGTATCAGCGGTTTGCTCCGTATGTTCGTCAACGAAGTGCAAGGGCGATCTGAAGAGCTTAACTCAAAGGAGGTCTGATGGACCAGTATGTTAATCAACAGCCGGCAGCAACCCAGACTGCCGCACAGGATGACGACGTCGAGAAGGCGAAGGGTACGGCTTGGCTCTCCTATCTCGGCATTCTCTGGCTGATTCCCATGCTGACAATGAAGGACAGCCCGTTCGCCAAGTTCCATGTCAAGCAGGGCATTGTCCTGTCCATTTTTGCTGTGGGAGTAAGCGTGGTCGGGAGCATAATACCGTTTGTTGGCTGGTTCGTCATCCTGCCGGTCGGTTCGGTATTGCTCTTGGTTTTTGCGATTATGGGCATAATCAACGCGGCCAGTGGTAAGTGGTGGAAGTGTCCGCTCGGTGTAGCGGCTCTTGCAGAGAAGTTCAAGTTCTAGTCTTGGTTCTGATAATGTAGATTACGTAAACCCGAAGGGCCACGGTGAAGCGCGGGCTTGCGCCCGCGCTTCGTTAGCGACCCACTAGCTCCTCGTAGAGCCGCAACAGCCTCTTCCCTGCGTGCTGCCATAGAAACTTGGACCGAATGCGCTCGCGCAGCTCCGGCGTCTTCTGCTTTCTGAGTGATGCGAGTAGAGCATTACGTAGGGAATGCGGGTCGTGTGGGTCAAGATACTCCGCATGCTCTCCAAAGTATTCGACAGTGCCCCCGTACCTGGTAACGCAGAGTTTGGCGCCGGCAAGTCCGGCCTCGAGGGCTGCGAGTCCGGGCGTCTCGTAGTAGGACGGCAGAACGAACGTGTCGCAGGCGGCGTAGGCTGATGCGAGTAATGCTGAGTCTGGAGGCAAAGCTGTGATGTGCCGCAGATTCGTCGCGCTCTTGATGATCTCCAGACAATGCCTGCCGTAGCGGTTGTCTATGACCGAACCGATGAGGACGGCCGGTTTGCCAAGCTCGGCCAGAATACGAACGAGAGGTAGAACGTTCTTTCTCTCCCAGCCGATGTGTCCTACATAAAGAACGAAGTCCCTGACTCCGAACGCCGCGACGAACTCGTCCGGGCTAGCGTCAGCATAACGCTCATCCACACCATTCGGAAGAAGTGCCAACTTCCCGGGCGGCAAGGCGAGAGCGTCTCGTACAAGTTCCAGCTCAGCTTCAGTGTTTGGCAGAACTGACCGGGCCATGTCGCACAGCTCCTTGCAGAACATGTGTTCAGTCCAGAGGCCGCCTACTCGGCGCAGGCGTCTGGCAACAGCCAGCCTGCGCGCCACGGCAGGTGGGCTATGACGACTGAAGAACACAGGAGTCACAACCAGCTTCATGCCGAGGCTGGCGGCGGCACGCCCGAGGTGATAGGTTCCGACGTTAGCGCCGAAGAGATGAAAGAGGTCTACCTCTTGGAGGTCGTATTTCTTCCATGGGTCGAAGAGCTCTGCATCAGCGCCCAGTGCTAAGAGCTCCCTCTGAAGCGACCTGACCTGCACCTCGACGCCGCCGCCGAGTACCGAAACTGCCGAAAAGGTGCCCATCAGAATCTTCATGGTGCTGACTATAGTCGGTCACGCCGTTTCTGCAAGCCACGGGTTAGCGATTGCCGCAGGCTGCGCAGTGCTGCAATGCGGTCGCCACGCCGCACCTCCGGTCCGGGGCGAGGGGCCGGGGGAATGCGGGGAAGATTCAGCCACGACATATCGCTGTATGGTATCTCCCCACCCGAGAGCCGGACCCATGACTCGCGTCCGTCAAACTCAACCAGAAGGTCGAAGTCGCCATTGCAGCGCTGCACGCCGACCTGAAACCGGTTGGATGCACATCTGATTGAGTACTTCACCGACTCGCGAGTGCACCACCATCGTGCGTAGTCACCCATAGTGGTGAGAAGGCCGCAGGTTGACCTCAGCGTCGATAGAGTGGCACTGAATCGGTCGGCCTCGTATGCATCGCGGACTGGGTGTTCGTACAGAAAGCAGGGTTCCCGTCTGCTCCACCGGTGAACAGACAAGCTGGCGAAATAGGAGCGCACATTTACGTCCTCGATGCGAGCGCGTCTCAAGGACCCAGAACAGACCGGATGGACAGGCACCTGCAACGATCCGCTTGCGGTGCCAGCGAGAAGAGGTCGCGACGGCAGATCGTCGTAAGACCAGGCAAACTCCGAGGAGAAAAGCAGTCCTGAGTCAGCGATCGCGCGCTGTAGCCGCGCGTTCCACTCGCCGTAGGGCGCAGCATACCCTGACGCACTAACGCCAAGCTCGCTGAGCCTTTTCAGCCCCGCGGCGATATCGGCCAGTGAACGTCTGTAGTCCGGCCAGACGCGGTGCCGATAGCAATGAAGTTGCAGTTCGTGCCCGTCGCTGGCCAACTGACCAAGCAGACTCCGATCAAGATCGGGCGAGGAAGCATTAATGAACCAGGAGAGCCGATCCCCCAGGGCGGACGCCACCTTGGCGGTCAGCCGGAAGTCAGCAGGGGTGGCTGCGTCCGTATCGATTCTCATGGCCGCAAGCCCCTGCAGGCCGGGCGGAAAAGGCGAGAGCCGCACATAAGGCGCCCCGATCTTGGCATGCAGGTAGCGCAGGCAATTCGCGATCAACCTGCGCACTTCTCCCCTGGGGATGGCGCTTACGAACTCTGACGGCTGGTGTCTTGATTCCACGCGGAAACGCCGAACAGCGGTCTTGCAGACGCTCAGCAGCCTCCCAAGTTCGAAGGGCAGTATGACCACCGGGGCCTTGCCGATGCTCCCTGAGTGTACGACGCGCGTGTCGCAGTCAGACATCCCTGCACTTGCGTTGGTCGTCGGGCTTATCCATTCGTCTAGGTCAATCAGTCCGATACCGTCGAAGAAGGGGGATGAATCTGGAGCGATGTATCGGGCGTAGACCCTGCGGGTCTTGCCGTGACCGAGCAGGGCAGCAACCGAATCAGGTCCGGCAAGCACCGCTCTGCCTGATGCAATGTGACGATCAAGCAGCTTGAGTTCATGTCCTGACGGCTCACAATCGAGCACAAGAGTCCGAGTGTCTGCCGATCCGGGCTCACAAACTGGCACACCCTCCTGATTGAGCAAGATGCGCCACAGGGGAGTCCCGCGCAGTAGAGCGATCAACGGCTCTCCCCCACGCGGACGAGTTCCGCGGGTCTCACTCCGCCCGTAGCAAGCAGGACACCGAGATAGACGAGGCCGCCGGTCAGCAGTCCGGCCAGCGGTGAAGAACGCAACAGCATCAGCGGCAGTGCCATCATCGCTCCGGCAAGAAGAGGCGAGAGAACCCGCAGACCCAATACGATTCTCACAACCCGCGTGCAGGCAATAGCCATGATGACCAGCATCAATGCCTCGCCGCAGACTAGTGCGACGGCAGCCCCGATTCCGCCAAGAACCGTGGTCAGAACAAGGCTGGACGCGACCGAGACAAGCGCGGCGATTCCCGACACTAAGAGGAAGGTCCTCTCCTTGGAGCCGGCGATGACGGTGTACCCGAAGACGCTGTTGACCATGGTTAGAGGGATGAAGAGCGACAGCACGCGCAGACTCAAAGCACCGCCCGCATAGCCGCCGCCCATAACGGCCGACAGCAATGGTGCTGCGAGCACACAGACCGAGATGAAGATCGGAATCCCGACCGCCAGTGCGATCCGAACGGCTGCCCCAACAACCCGAGCAGCGTTCTCGCGTGTTCCCTGCAGTGCGCGCGCAACCACAGGCAGGAAGACAGTATAGAAGACACGATCGACGGCAAGAAAGACAAACACAAGTTTGCTGGCTCCGGCGAAAAGGCCGGCCTCGCGGTCAGAGGTCATCAGTGCCAGGAAGGTCATTCCGCAGTTGACGTGTGCCATGGTCAGAAAGCCGGCCAGGCCAACTGGCCAGCTTGAGCGCAGTATGCCACGCCAGTCGTGCATGGAAGGCACCAGGATTCTGGCAGACATATCGCGGGCTGCCCCGATGGCCAGAAGCATCGCGCCGAGTGCTGTCGCGGTAGCGAAACTAACCGGCACGGCAAGCAGATTGGCCGGGCCCTTGACGAAGAAGAGGCACAGGCCGAAGTAGCTGACCGTGGTCAGCAAGCGCGACAAAGCTACTCGCCCGGTCTTCTCAAGACCCACGAATAGCCACTCAATGGTCAGTGACTGCACCAGCGTGACTGCAGCATACGTGGCGACCAGCAGACGGACAATTGGCGGTTTCGGCAGGAAAAGCGTGGCTGTGGCAAGCAGGGCGGCGGCCACAAACCCAGCAACCGCTCGAACCCCCAACAGGCTCCTCGCCGTTGATACAACGTGGGGGCCTGCTTCGGCCATCCGGCGCGTGCTGGTTGTGACCAGACCGAAGTCGCTCAGTGCCACTCCGTAGGCAAGCATGGCAGTTGCGAATCCTAGCTGACCGAACGTCTCCACACCCAGTCTTCGGGCCAGGATGGCAGTAGTCGCAAATCCGAGCAGTCGTGTCACGCCTTCGCTTCCCAACAGAACAAGGGCGTTACGAAACGGCCTTCTCAGCAACCGAGCCTCGAGTAAGCGCTTAGCAGGACGCGCTCTGCCTCTCCCCAATTGTACTCGCGGATCACAGCGGTCCGGCCTCGGCTGCCCATTTCAACAGCTTCTCTTGGGTCCTCGAGGATCAAGCACATCGCTTCGGCAATGGCATCGCGGTCCAAAGGATCGACGGCAACGCCGCAGCGCTCGTGTCTCAGTACTGGTCCGATCTGAGGCAGATCGCTGCCGATCACCGCCAAGCCAGCACCCATGAACTCGAAGAGCTTATTGGGTTGGCCCGTCCTGTCGTTGGGGCGCGTTGGCTGAAACAGTATCAGGCCGGCAACGCACTCAGAGATCTCCCGGAACATCGTGTGGTAGCCAACGGTCCCGCAGAAGTGGATAGCTCCATCCAGACGATGTTGCTGCATCGAATTCCTGATCGCGTGACGGATGTCGTCGCGCGGATCATGGTCGCCGATTACCTTCAGCCCGGCATCCGGGAAACGCCGCCTTGCTGCGGCGATTGCGTCCAACGCTACTAGGAAGCCGCGGTGCCGTGTTATGGGGCCAGTCCATGCGAAGATTGGTTTCCTCCGCAGCTGTTGGGGCGGAAGGACCTCCAGCGGTGGGAAGTTCCCGACAACGTATGGTGTGCGGCCGTGCTTCAGGAATCGCTGCGCCCGCGTCGCGTTGGTTTCAATGATTGCATCAGCCAGCCTGCAGGCACGTCGCTCAAGCCCGCTGACGACGAATGAGGCCAGCGTCGCAAACGTCGCGCCGAGGTCAGCACGGGCCTTGTACACGGCCGGGAAGTCCTCGGTTGAGTCGTAGATCAGATAGCGGCACAGCCGCTTACGCTTGAGCTCGAGGCCGGCAGCCAGCGACCACGGGTCCGTGCTGTGAAAGACGTGCGGTTTCGATCCGGCCGCAACTCGCTCTATCTCACGAAAGACATAATTTTTGGCAAAGAGCTTGCGCTCACGGACAGTCAGCGCACAAATCCCGGTCGGTAGGCTTCGCATGCGCTTGGACTTGAGCCCGATCAGCCGAACAAGGTGACCGGCACGGGCCAGAGACGCCGCCTCGCGGTCGAGAAACCGTGTGTAATCAACCGGGTGCGAACCACTTGCCAGACACACCCGCATTGGGGGTGGTAACGCTAGTGGTCGGCCGGCCTCGTCCTCTCAGAAGACCCGGCCTCCGGCTCATCTGACGGAGGCTGCAATGGGGCGGTGGTCCTGAGCTGACCGAGGGCGCGCAGGCACTCTCGCGCAGTGTTGTAGTGAATCTCAGCGGTATCTGCTGTGTCGAGTGCGTATCCTCCCGCCGTCACTACCGCGACAGAAATGCCGCGCTTGCGACAGGGTTCGATGACAAGACGATCACGTAGAGCCAGCCCACGTTTCGTGAGACGCAACGAACCGAGTTGGTCGTACTTGAACGGGTCTGCGCCCGCAACATAAACCACCAGCTGCGGGTTGTGGCGTTCGAGTATCGCCGGGACGACCTCCTGCATATGCTGAATGTAGATGTCGTCACCGGTTTCGTCGGGCAGCCCAATGTCCCAATCGGACTGCTCCTTCAAGGGGTATAGGTGTTCCTGGTGGATTGAGAACGTGAACACAGACTGATCGCCCTGAAAGATGCGGGCAGTGCCGTTCCCTTGGTGCAGGTCGCAGTCGACTACCGCTGCACGCTCGATGCGGCCGTCAAGCTGCATTCGTCTTATGCCGACAGCAATATCATTGACGTAGCAGAATCCCTCACCGTGATCTGCGAAGGCGTGATGGAACCCGCCGCCGATGTGCATGCAAACACCTTCATCCAAAGCCCGTGCGCAAGTCAGAACGGTGCCTGAAGCGAACAGCATGAATCCATTGACAATTTCCCAGGTAAGCGGCAGTTCTGACTTGACCGTACGCTGAGTCCAGCGAAGATTCAGCATGTCATCGACATACTCCCTGGTGTGGACAAGGCGCACATCGTCGAGCTTCGGCTCGGGCGGCTCCAGCATGTCTTCGGGCAGAGCCAATCCGCTGGACAGGAGTCGATCAGCCACGAGACCGTACTTCTCGGTCGGAAAGACGTGCGCGCCGATGTCCAGACGATAACGTGTAGAATAGACGAACTTCATCACCTCACCTTTCGAAGCCCTTGCCGCGGAGATGCGCATCCGGCACGTCTGCCGCGGCGAACGATTATAGATAGTGCCAGACGGTTGTCAAACACTCATCGCCAGTTACGTTGTCGAAGTCGGCTGATGCAGCCGCGTCTCGGCAGGTTGACCGGTCCGTATGAACGCCTATAATCGACCATCTTGAGACCGCTACTGACGGCCGAACAGGTACGCCGGGCGGACCAGCGGGCAATGACTGAATACGGTCTCGCCGGCATAGAGCTGATGGAGAACGCGGGCGCTGCCGCAGCGCGAGTGATGCAGGAGCGTGGACTCGCCCGCAGGGATCTGCCAGTGCTTGTACTCTGCGGCTGTGGCAATAACGGTGGTGATGGACTTGTCATCGCTCGCCGGCTGAAGGAGTCTGGCGTTCCGGTCACGGCCGTACTCGTTGGCAGGGCTGCTGACTTGAAGGGCGACTCTCGCACCAATGCGCACCGGCTGGCTGAGTCAGGTCTCGCGCTCTTCGAGATGCATGACGCTGTTCAGCTGCATCCGCTTCTGTCAGAGCGTCCGGTCGTTGTCGATGCCCTACTGGGAACGGGGTTGTCCCAAGCGCCTCGTGGGATGCTAGCCGCCGTGATTCGCGTCTTGAATGATGCGCATTGCCGGGTTGTGAGCGTTGACATGCCATCGGGGGTCGACGCCACTACCGGTCGGGCACACGATCCGTCGGTGTGCGCTGAACTAACGGTGACAATGGGTTATGACAAGCTGGGACTCTGGCTGTACCCGGCTCGTGCCTTTGCCGGCCACGTCATCGTTGTCGACATAGGACTCCCTCCCGATGCGTTTGATGAAGCAACTGACTTCTTTCTCGTGGAGGACGCTGATGTGCGACGGTGGTTACCGGCACGGAGGCCTGACGGCCACAAGGGGACCTTTGGTAGTGCACTTCTGATTGCTGGGTCAAGGGGCATGACGGGTGCGGCGGTCCTAGCGGCGTCTGCGGCTCTTCGTTCTGGCGTCGGGCTCGTCAGGGTCGCGGTGCCTGAGTCGTCAGCCCTGCCGGTCGAGGTTGGTCATGTGGAGTCAGTCAAGCATCCTCTGCCGGATGACGGTACGGGGCGTCTTACTATGGCCGCGCTTGAGCAGCTGCTCACACTGGCAGCGTCGGCCGACTGTGTGGCGCTCGGACCAGGCATTGGCACGCATCCTGATACCGTGCTGTTGATTCGTGAGCTCATCGGCGCTATCTCCACACCTCTAGTAATTGATGCAGATGGAATCAACTGCCTCGCAAGTGAACCAGGTCTGATTCGACAAAGATTGGAGGCGACAGTACTGACCCCGCATCCTGGTGAGTTCTCGCGACTCACGGGAGATTGTGTTGACGCTATTGACGCTGCGCGGGCACCGGTCGCGCAGCGCTTCGCACGGCTGTACGGTTGCACTCTGCTCCTGAAGGGGGCGTCCAGTGTTACAGCAAGTCCTGACGGCGTTGTCCGAATCAATCCGACCGGCAATAGCGGACTCGCCACCGGCGGGTCCGGTGATGTGCTTACGGGCTTGGTCGCTGGACTCATCGCCCAAGGATGCTCCACCACCGAGGCTGCGGCTTCGGCCGCGTTTCTGCATGGTCGAGCTGCAGATATCGCCGCTGTCCCTCTGACTGAGTATTGCCTGACGGCAAGTGACATTGTCGTTCACTTGCCGCAGGCGTTCAATTCAGTGATACATAGCGACTAGCGACTCCGATGGCGCTTGGCTTGATTTTGATCCAACTGCTGCCGGTGTCGCTACGCATTGAACAATGGCGACACCACCCGTCAATGAGCGAGGTCCGCGCGGTGGCAGTTTCGCCGGACGAGGTCTTCATAGCAGTACCACTCGGCGTCTATATCCTCGACGGCCTCAGCTTGAGTTACCGCCGCTGTCTGACCTATACTGACGGTTTGGGGGATGGCATAGAGCTCATCGCCTGGAACGCGGCCAGGGCGGAACTCATCGTTTCGTGCTGCGGAAGCCTCAATTGCTACCTGCCTGGCAGCGGTCTGCTTATGACCCTTCATCCACCCTTCAGCCGTGTTCGATCCACAGGAACAGGCCGAAACGGAGCGTACTTCGATACCTATCGTGGCCTGTTTCGCAAGCACACCGCCATGGATGTGTTCGAGCGCGTCGACACCATGCCACGTGACCTGCAATGGCAGGGCGGGCCTGACACCGGCGACTCCACTCAGTACGTCTTTTTGACGCCGTATCACTTCGTCGACGAACAGCTCTTTGTTCATAATTTCGGTCTCGCGCAACGCGACTCGCGGCACCGGCGGCTGTTCGTCGCTGTCCCTCGATATGGTGCACTTGTGTACGGACTTGCCACGGGCTGCTTGAGAACCAGATTCGGCTCGGCCCTACCGGTGTTGTACGAAAGGTACGTCGTGTCGACAACCGGCTTGTACTGCTGGAGGCGGGCGACCGCATCACGTTCATCGATAGTCCTGCGAACTGGCAGAGATGGCGCCTCGCCCCGGGTCTGCCTCTGTCCCCACGTCCTGCTGAGTCTCCTGCCAGATGGTCCTGTGCTGCAGGGTCTGCGTGACGTACTGATTGAGTCAGGACGTTCTTACGTGGTAACGGACCTTGCTCTGTTCAGCCTTGGAACGACGGTCGATCAGCGTTCGCTGGCGCCCACCGGCCTCAAAGCTATCGGGCCTCTGCACGTCAACGATACACTACTCATCGGCTCAGACAAAGGTCTCCTGATGTGGTGTGATGATTCGCTCACCTCCGTCGTCGACCCAACTGGCCGTACGGATTGGGGCGTCTACGACATCGCCCTTGCCGCTGACGGTTCAGTCTAGTTCGCGACTTTGGGCGGCTTGGTGTTGCGCGATTCGATCGGCTTCTGGCACAGACTGATACCGCCCGGCGTTCGGCTGTCGTGGCCAATCCGTACCGTGACCGCCGACTCGGCGGTGCTGTTCTTCGATATGCCGGACGGTATCGGTGTCCGGAATCTCAGTGCTGGCGGCTGGACATTCTGGGACCGCAAAGTGGACATTCCTAGCGGCCCGGTGACCGCGCTCCATGCGGAGTCTGGACTGCTCTGGGTTGCTACCCCCGGGATGATCTTGGTCGTCAAGTACGTGGACGCGATGCGATGAGCGCACTGACGACATTGTGCCTCTTGATCGCCCTGAAGGCACCAACACACACGTCCGCGAAAGATCTGTCAGAGTATCTCGCACGGCGCGACTATCACGGCGCCAGATCTGTCTTGATGGTGCGGTTGGCTCGGGACTCAGCTGATGCGTCCGCAATGCGCGATATTGCTCGTGTGTACGACCACCAACGGCTGTGGGACTCGAGTGCGGTCTGGTGGCAGGCGGCAGTGTTGGCTGACTCCGCGAACGACTCGGCTATCGCAGGCTACTGGCGCGCCGTAGTGCTACGCGATCAGCACGACAGCCTGAAGAGCCTGGTCACGCGTTCTCTTGTCGCTGCGCAGGCTGAACGGGTCGCCGCCGACACATCCGCTGCGAGTCTGGCGCTGGCCTATGACGGATTCGCCCTGTCTGACTCCGCTCAAGCCGCACAGATTGGCCTGCTGCTCGCCGCTAGCTTTCCTGAATCCCCAGGCGGGCATAGACTCATCGGCACCATGTTCTATGATTCACTTTACCCGGTCTGGAGCGACGACACGCTCAAACTGCCGATAATCCGGCGGTTTCTCGCTCGCTTCCCGGTCACTGAGTGGCGTCAGACATTCTATCAGTACTTGGTTGGGTCGCTCTTTGCGCTGCGCGACTCTCAGCGACTCCTGCTTGCTCTCACTGAAATGATCCAAGACGATACACTAGACCCGTTTCGGTACCGCTTGGCGGCGGCGTTCTGCAATCGGATTACGCTTGTCCCGCATGTTGCCGAGGCTTATGCCCGCAAGGCCATCGAACTGGAACCGTTCGCGAAGAAGCCGGCGAACAAGCCGCCGGAGCAGTGGTACATTGACTACACGCCGTTGGTCGTGCAGTCACGGATTGAACTTGCTGAGGCACTCATCCTGCAGGGCCGTTTTGCAGAGGCAGTTGGCTGGCTGAACGATGCGATTGGCCGATTCACAATGAATCCCCAGCTTGAGTTCACTCCTGCGGCGGCATACTGCTTGCTTGGCCTTGCGCAGGCCAGTCTGGGCGACACAGCCGAAGCTCTGATGCGACTGGCAGAAGCTATGAACTGGGGCGATTCGCGTAGCATTTGGACGACACGAGCTGAATCGCTGTTTGCGCGGTTTGCGCCGGCTGCTTCGATTCTGTCGGTATCACGCCAGCTGCTGGCGTACGACGGAGCGTGCTTCACCGACGTCACAGACTCAGTCGGCCTTGCCGGTCGCCGCGAGACTCGCGTAGCCTGGGGTGACTATGATAATGACGGATACGATGACCTTCTTCTGAACGGTTGCTGCCTCTTTCGCAATGATAGCGGTCATACCTTCGTTGACGTGACTGAGTCATCAGGAATCCGTTCAGCGAGCGGACGCGGCGGCATTTGGGCTGACTATGACAATGACGGCTGGCTTGACTTTTGGATGTCAGGATCATCCGGTTCAGACCTGCTTTGGCAGAACAATCGGGGATGCTTCGTCGATGTGACTTCTCGTGTCGGGGGGCCTGCGGATACGTACCCAACCGAGGGAGCGGCCTGGGCGGATTTCGACAACAACGGCTGGGTCGACTTGTACTGTGCCAACTACGAGGATTGGGCAACGCACACCCACTTTCCGGATCGGCTTTGGCGCAACTACCAAGGCACCTTCGTAGCAGGAGCGAAGCAACTCGACCAGTCTGACCCCACCGGTCAGAAGTTCGCTGGCCGTGGAGTCAGCTGCGCTGATTTCGACGACGACGGTGACGCGGACTGCTTTGTTGCTAACTATCGATTGTGCGAAAACTTACTCTGGTGCAATCTGGGTGACGGCACGTTCGAGAACCTCGCGGGTCGCCTTGGCGTCTCCGGGGACGAGGTGGACGGATGGTACGGGCATACCATTGGTGCGACCTGGGGCGATTTCGACAATGATGGCGACCTCGATCTCTTCACTGCGGATCTTGCCCACCCGCGCTACATTGAGTTCTCGAACCGCTCCAGGCTCTACGAAAACCAGGGTCCAAAATCCGTTCCCCGCTTCCGTGACCGGCGAGCCGATCTGGGCATTCGCTATGAGGAGACCCATTCGGATCCGGCATGGGCCGATGTCGACAACGATGGCGACCTCGACCTCTACATCACCTCGGTCTACGAGGGTCGCCGTTCATTTTTGTATGAGAACCAACTCCTGTCTTCAACCGGCGGGACTTCCGTGGGGCCGCGCCAGGGTGCCTCATTCGCAGAGGTTACCTGGTTGTCCGGCACGCGATGCTACAACGGATGGGGCTGTGCCTTTGCAGATTACGACAACGACGGCGACCAGGACCTCGTCGTGGGTTCGGGTTCGGGCCTGAGGCTGTTCCGCAACGACACGAAGAACGAAAACCACTGGGTCAAGGTGAAGGCCATCGGCCGAAAGTCAAATCGGTCCGCGATCGGTTGTCGCATCACAGTTGCCCGCGGCAGATTCAGAGTCGTCAGAGAAGTCGAAGGCGGCAAGGGCACGACTAGTCAGAACTCGTTCACGCAGCACTTCGGCCTTGGCCGTTCGCGCCGGCCGGTCACGGTCAGTGTCCGATTCGGGTCTGGCGTCACCGTAACCGTAAGGCGAGTTCGACCTGACCAGTTGTTGGCTGTCGAAGAACCCTAATGATGGCCGCACCGCGGGAAGAACAGCGGCGTTGTCGTGAAGTAGTGGTCAGCCTCTTTGCCAAGTAGTTCGGACAGGAGTGCATCGTCGTGACGTACTTGGACGAGGATCAGTGGTAGCCCGATGACGACGGCCAGAATGACTCCACCCCAGGAACTGAAAACCAGCGCAATGCCAAGAAGCTGGACAAAAGTGCCAAGATCACGCGGGTGGCGCGAAACGCGGAACAGACGCAGTCCGACAACGAGCTTCTCGGGGATTGTCACGACCTGCTCTCTGCCGCGCGACTTCACCCGCATGATCCGGAGCAGACCGAATAGCACGTCTAGGCGGACGAGTGTACCGGCGAGGAAAAGGACCAGACCAACCGCGCCGCCCAAAGCGGGCAGTGGTAGCTGCGTCCAGCGCAACCAGATGTGATCTGCAGCAACAAACCCGATGAACGGGTAGACGAAGACGGCAAAAACGCCTCGCCAGAATGCCGAGTGTTCGACGATACCCGACTGGAAGAACGGCGCACCGAAATAGTACTCAATGCCCAGCCAAAGAACGAACACGATTGCGAAGATGTTCGGAACCAAGCGACTGCCAGGTAGTGCGTCGGCCAGGAAGTTGGTGAAGAATACCCCGAAGTAGAGCGCAACCAGCACCGTCCAGACAAGACGGCCGACGCGCAATCGCCACCCGTAGTTGCTCACTTCGCCTGCCCTGCTCTTGTCAGTGCAATCTCGGCCGCCCGCCATAAAGGGACAGGAGTCAGCTCCATACTGGCTCCGAAACGACGCTTCGCCACTGAAGCGTGTTGCGACAACATGAGTGTCGGCTGCGCCGCGTTAGATCTTGCCGAGGCCGTCTTGCTTCGCAGAACCCTCAGAGATGTCTGCCGTGCTAGGGCATCGCGCTGTTGGGTGGTAAGTGTCGTTAGCACCCAACGTCCCGGGTTGCTTAAGCCGAGAACAAGCTCGGAACGGGCAAGGGCTGCTACGATGTCTCCACCTCTCCAGAGAGCACTCTGGGTAGCAAGGTAGTCAGCATGACACTGATCTAGAAACGACTGCACGATCGTTTGCTCCGTCGTACCGCTGTCCAGAGGTCGGGCAACAGCGATGGAGGATTCACCGGCCGCAGCGATCGCGGTCAGTTCGTGAGCAAGCCTTGGTTCAGGCACGAAAAGCTCAAGGACGATTGGCATGCGGCGGGCGCGAAGCGCGCCATTGAACAGGCTGAGCTCAAACAGGAGGACACTGTCTTGCGCACCGTCTAGTTGGATGTCCCAACCGGCCACCTGCTCTCCTGTCGTACCACTGGTCAAAAGTATCAGAACATCGCAGCGTTGACGCAGAATCGGGAGCACTGCTGCCGCAGCGTACCTGGGGTCTGAGTAGCGGACGCCGGCCAAGTCGAAAAGTGCATCTGCTGAGTCTGTCCAGACGCCGCTTATGCCGATGACGCCTACTGGTGTTGGGCGAACGATGAAGCCAGAACCGAGCGGCTCGCGTTCGGAGTCGGTGATGTTGGCAGCAAGCAGGAAGCAGCGGGCGCGTTCAGCAAGCATTCTTGCACGCGCCGGACCATAGGCGAGCCAGTCTGGTCCAAGCAGGGCAGCATTCACTCCAAGGGCATCAAGGCGTTCAGCCGCGGCCGACCCCTCCGTAAGCACTTCAGCCGCGGTGCCGCGCAGGCCGCTGCCAGCAACCAACCAGAGGCAGTCACCGGTGCTTCGTTCGGCCGCAACCGCAGACGCCGCACGGAGCATCGCATCGTCGCCGAGTGAGCGGGTCACCAGCAGTCTCAGGCGCGGCGTAGTGCGACGAGCTGCGTGAGGAGGGCAAGCCAGCGAAGTTGCCAAGAGCGCCAGACAGATGAACGTCGACTGATCCGGTGAAGCGCGACAGCTACCGATTCGTTCAAACAAGTTTGGAGTCATTTATGACGAGCTCGAAACGGCACCCAAGGAAGTCGGCGGCACGGCGCGAGATGATCATCCGTGACAAGAAGATCTCGAAATAGTCCATCACCGGTGCAATCGCAGTATCAACGACGAGTCTGAATGAGATCACCCGGCTGTCCCTGTCCACGGTCAGACCTGACTTCTTCACCGCGTAGTTCACCCGATCGTGTATGTCGAAACGTATCAATTCGGGATTGCGCACTCGGCTCCGGTGAACGTCGGCTTTGTCGGCCAGAATGAGCGCCGAGGAGACCTCGGAAACAGGATTGCCACCCTCTTCATGGTGGTTGCCGATCGCTGACATAACCAGCGCCACTTCAGAGGGGTCCATACCCAAACGTCGAAGTACATCACGGGCCAGCAGAGCGCTCATCCTCTCATGCTCCAGTCGGTTCACGACATTGCCAACGTCATGCAGATAGCCAGCAATGGCAGCCAGCTCCGCGGTGCGCGCCTCGTAATCAAGTGCCTTCAGCACAGCCGCGGCGTTCTTCGCAACCAGCCGGGCATGACGAAAGCCGTGCTCGGTATATCCGATGGCCTCAAGCTGTCGGTCCGCATGCTCGATCAGCGCAACGACCTCGCTGTCCTTTGCTACTTGCTTGAAGCCGACCACGGGAGCAGCTCGGTCAGGTCTCAGGTTGCTCTGCTGACGACACCGACGAGTCGTTGTTTCCGGCAGCCAGGCTCTTCATGTAACGCTCGAAGTCGCCCAGCAGCAGTTCGTCGCCGATCAGCTGGTTCTTCCATCGTATCGCGATCTCATTGGCGCCGAAAGTCTTGTCCAAGAAGACCTGCAGTTTCGGTCCCGATGCGTAGTTCCTGTCCGATATGATAACGCCGGCCGAACTCGGGTTGTCGCCACAGACCTCGAACATCTCGGCCGCCTTCTCGGGGTCATAATCCCAGAGCTCCGGTCCCTTGGGCAGTCGCTTGTAGAGCAGAAACTCTATGAGCTCGTTGGCGACCGATATCATTATCATGTAGTCTTCGCCCGGGGCCGTACCGGCAACATAACCCTGTAGGGGCAAGTGAAGACAGACGCCTATCTCTCCACGCCCTTCACCAAAGAAGATCTTATCGGGATTGAAGAGGGTCGAAAGGTCTCGCTTCTCGAAGAAGAGCATTGTGCAAGTCTACCGCTTCACCTGCCCAGGGTCAATCAGGACCCGGCTGGATAGTGCAGCTGTCCTGCCGCGTGCCTCTGCTTGAGCACTTGAAGCATGTCAGTGGTCATTGTCGGTAGGTCGAAGGCGGGATGCCAGCCCCACTCCTCACGGGCCGCAGAATCATCGAGAGACTCAGGCCATGAGTCGGCGATGGCTTGACGGAAATCCGGCTCATAAGTGCAGGTGAAGCCAGGGACGTGCTTGGCGATCTCGGCGGCGAGTTCGCCGGCCGAGAAGCTCATCGCTCCAACATTGAAATCGCAATGGTGCTTCAGGTTGGCGAAGTCCGCCTCGGCCAGGTCAATCGTCGCCTTGATGCAGTCGGGCATGTACATCATCGGAAGGCGCGTGTCCTCGCGCACGAAGCACTTGTACCTCCCGAAGACGACGGCCTCGAAGTAGATCGCAACCGCGAAATCGGTTGTGCCACCGCCCGGTAGTGTTTCGTAAGAGATAATGCCGGGGTAGCGTAGCCCGCGCACGTCAAGGCCGAACCGTTTGACGTAATAGTCACCAAGCAGCTCGCCCGCAACCTTGGTAACACCATACATCGTCTTGGGCTTAAGGATTGTGTCGTTAGGCGTGTTGATGCGCGGTGTCTCCGGGCCGAAGGCCGCGATCGAGCTGGGAACTATGACCCGAGCCATCTCGTGTTCGCGGGCAATCTCAAGCACGTTGTACAGCCCGTTGACATTCACGTCCCAGCACAGCGCGGGGTTCTTCTCCCCGACAGCCGACAGTATCGCCGCCATATGGTACACAGTATCGATGTTGTGCTTCTTGACAACCTCCTCGACTGAGGCGCGGCTGTTCACATCGATGAAATAGAATGGGCCTGAGTTTCTCAACTCATCGCTCGGTTGGGTCTTGCGGCCGGTAGCAACGACGTTTTCAGCACCATAACGCTTGCGCAATGCCAAAGTCAGCTCCGAACCGATTTGACCAACGGAGCCGGTGACCAGGATACGCTTCATTTCCTTCTTGTAGGCCATTTTCCGTTAACTCCTTTTTGCCGCCTGATTGCGGACTGGCCGAACTATACCGAGTGGAGCGCTCAAGTCAAAGAGAACAAGCGCCTGTGTCAGTTCTGTCCCAGGCACATCGTGACCCACTGAGAGGAGCAAGGCGGTCGATGGGGATAGCCCCGAGTCGATGGCGGGCGATGAAGCGTCTGGTTGAAGCGTTGTGCGGCGAGTACCGGCCGAGCGGTGCCGGCCGCCAGCAAAAAAGGCATCGGACTTGCTGCCGGGCTGGTTATGCTTGTGTGACAAACAGCAAGCAACAGCGAGGCGAAGCCGATGCCACCAATAGCTTACTACACCGTCGTGCGCGGTAAAGACCAACTGCTGAAGTACGACACGCGTCACCACATGGTGATGCTGGCCCGAAAGCAGGGCATCCGATCGACTGCCGAGTACTTCGGCGTGTCACGGAACACGGTGCGGAAATGGCTGCGGCGTTACTTGCGGGACGGCGTTGGCGGCCTGCAGGAGCAATCACGCGCCCCGCATCACATTCCGCACAAGACGAGCGCTGCGGTTGAGCGACGAGTCGTCCGGCTCAAGCAGCGGCTGCGGCGGTACGGCAGCAAGCGGCTGGTGCGCGACTATTCCCCCGGCTGCAGCCATGGCGCCTTCGAGCGAATCTGTCGCGAACGCCACCTCACTCGCCGGCGCCGAACGCGCCGCTCCCGGCGGGCAGACCTGCGTTCACTGAAGGCTCGCTTTCGCTTCGGCCGGCGTACCTGCAATGATACCAAGCACTTGGACGACATCCTCGAGTACTGGCCGCAGGCGATTCGGCTGCGACTGCCGCTGTTTCAGTACAGCCATCGGG
>CBFGIY010000026.1:0-28404 GCA_965648935.1 Caldifarciminota bacterium | reverse complement strand
GGCACGCCGGCATCGACGCGGAACGCGACCGAGAGGGTGTCGTTGGCCGGGTTCTCATCCGGGCCGAGGTAGGTCCGGGCCGCGACCGTGTAAGCGCCGGCCGGTTCGGCCTGCCACTGGCCGAAGTCCAGCGTGACCGTGGCCCCGGCGGGGAGAGCGATGTCGGTGATTGAGAACCGGTGAACGGTGTCACCCGTGTTGCTTGTGATGGCGAGGCCGGTAGCGAGGATCGCGTCGGTTGAAGCGTAGTTGCGCAGTCGGGCCCGGGGAGTGATGAGCGTGCCCGGCCGTATCGTTCCGACCGGTTCGAGTATTGCATCAACTCCGACATCCACAAACGCGGCGAACACCGAGCCGGTGAGCCGGTCGTTGTCGGGCCGGGCGTCGGTTGCAAGCCGGGTCGAGCAGGCCACGGCATACGAACCCGACGAGTTCGCGGTCCAGTCCGGGAAGGTGACCGCGATGGTCGTGCCGGGCGCGTGGTCGGTGACGCCGGCAACCTGGTCATAGCCGGCGCCGACCGTGAGCCGGACAGTGTAGCTGCGGGTGGTGGTGCCGAAGTTGGCGAGCGAGCAGAGGGGCGCAACCGCCGTGCCGACCGGCACGGTGCCGGCCGGAGCGACGATGCGCACCGGCGCGACATCGGTGACGTTGACCGTGACATTTGATGCGAGCCGGTTGTTGGCGGGGATGAGGTCGCCGGCCAGTTCGGTCGAGCAGACGACGGCGTGACTGCCGCGCGGTGGCGCGGCCCAGACCGGGAACTCGAGGTATACCCGCGTGCCGGGCGCGTGGTTCGTGACCGTCGCGGCCTCGGTGTACCCGGCGCCGATACGCAGGCGGACCGGGTAGGTCACGCTGGCGGTGCCGTAGTTGTAAAGCGAGCAGGCCGGCGTTACCGGGCCAGTGGAGTCGATGACGCCGGCCGGAGCGACGATGCGCACCGGTGCGACGTCGAGAACGCGCACCGTGACCGACCCGGTCTGACGGTTGTTGGCCGGGTTGGCGTCGCCGGCCAGTTCGGTCGAACAGGTGACCGCGAAGGAGCCGCGGGTCGGTGTCCAGGGGTTGAAGCTGACATCGATCGAATCGCCCGGGGCGAGGCCGGTGACCGTGCGGGTGTCGGTGTAGCCGGCGCCGATGCGGATGCGCACCGGGAATGTTGCCGGAAGAGCACCGGTGTTGCGCACCCGGGCGCGCGGCGTGATGGCCGGGCCGGAGTCGATCGTGCCGGCCGGGGCAAGAATGGCAGCGCAGGCGGCATCAAGGCTGGCAACATGGACGTGCTCGAGCGGGCCCTGGTCATTCCAGCCCCAGGCGGCGTTGCGGCCGCGAGCCCGGTACCAGTAGTCGCCGGGCGTCTTGCCGAGGAAGGAGTAGAGCGTGTCTGTGATATTCGATGAGACCGTGGTGCGGCCGGAGAACGCGGGCACGGGCCAGACATCGTCAATGTACACTCCGGAGCCAGTGGTGCTGCCGTCGGTCATATAGCGGAATCGGATGAAGACAGACTTGCCGGCCCAGGGCGCGAGCGAATAGGCCCGGCGCAGCCAGCCGCCGGAGCTGCCCGTGAAGCGGTTGTGGAGCTGGACCCACTCGCGGCCTTCGAGCGCAACCTCGGCCACGGCCACGTCACGGCCGCTCTGGGTGCTGTGGTTGATCCAGAACACCAGCGAGTCGCCGGGCTGGACCGGATACGGGTCGGCGGTCATCGCGCAGTTGGCGATGTTGTTGCCGGTGCCGAGGTAGATGCTGTAGGAGCCGCTGCGGCGCTGGGTCGTGGAGCGGGTGACACCCGGGCCCTGCAGAACCCAGCGGGAGTTGGCGGCCTCGAAGTCCTCGGTGATGACGCTGAGGCCGGTGAGCTCTTCGAGTTCCCAGCGGTCGGGATGGTTATGTTCGGGCCGGATCGGGGTCCAGTGCAGGGTGAAGTCGGGGCCGACAGTGTCGAGCGGGTGAATGATCGGCCGCGGCACCGCGCCCTCGAGCGCGGCGATGATTGAGTCGGCCTGCCGCATGTGGTACCAGGCGCCGCGGAAGTTGGCGGTGATGATTGAGTCGAGGTCCGCGACCGGCTGGTAGAACTGGGTGCCGACTTCGACGGTGTAGCTCATGCAGGGGAAGCCGCCGATGTAGTGGGCCCAGCCCCACATCCAGTCGTCCGAGCCGCAGTTGGTCGGGTAGAGGGCGTTGGACTGCTGGGGCGTGTAGGTGCCGCCGGCGAGCCGGCCGATGCGCGAGGCCATCTGCGTGCCAAGGTTGGCGATGTAGATGCTGTCGCGCACCTTCGGGCCGTAGCCGTTGGGCCAGAGCACCAGCTCGCTGTAGGAGTGAAACGAGATGACGCCGACAAAGGTGCGGGTCTTGAAGAACTCCTGGAGCGCGTTGGTCTCGACGCCCCAGGCGCCGCGCGCGCCGAACCAGGTGACCTGCGTCGAGTCGTGCGATGTGCTGGACCCGGCAGCGAGCGAGCCCCAGTCGCCGAAGCGGTCGCCGTTGCAGGCTCCGTTGAAGTCGCGGTTGAGGTCGCAGCCGGTCGCGCCGTAGGGCTGGCGGTTCTTGCGCCACATGTTGCCGGCCGGGTAGTCGTAGATATAGCCGTCGAGGTTGAGCACCGGGAAGACCCACACTTCGTGGGTGTTGACGTAGTCCCGGAACGCGGTGTTGGTCGAATAGTTGCGGATGAGCGTGTCGGCGAGGTGGCGGCAGACCTGGGGCGTGGCCCACTCGCGGGCGTGGATGCAGCCGAAGTAGAGCATCTCAGGCTCGTCTTCGTCGCTGCCCGGGTTGTCGCTGATCTTCAGGCCGTGAATCCAGCGGTTCTGGTAAGTCGGGCCGATGCTCTCGATGCGGCAGATGGCCGGGTAGGTCGCGGCGAGGTTGCGCAGCGCGGCCAGTATCGTGTCGTAGGACTGGTAGCTGCCGTCCAGCGCGCGGACCCGGGCGAGCGACTCGAGGTCGGTGACGACTACCTCAAGCTTGAGGCCCGATGCTTCAAGCGCAGGCAGGTCGCTTCGGTCGCATATGATGTCGTAGGTTTCGCCGGGCCGGGCGCCGGCAATCTCGCGGGTGGTTCCCTCGAACTCGACGTGGCGGGCCAGCTCTTCGTAACTGCGCGCGCCGAGCCGGACAATCATCCGCGGGTCGGGCGCGGCCAGGGCAGTAGCGACTGCCAGAAGCAGCAGCGCTGAAATAGACAGCCTCATCTCGCCTCCATTGGTGGATAACGGACAAGAGGACCGGGCCGCCGGTTCGGGCCGCGGGCGCGCGGCGGCGCAGACGATTCTATGAGTCGGGCCGTCGGGTGTCAAACAGCGATGGCGCCCGCAAAGCGGGCGCCATCTACAGACCCTGAACCGTCGGGCCGGCTAGCGGCTTATCACCAGTTTCTGGCTTGGGCCGATGCCGGGCGCGCCGGCGCGCAAGAGGTAGACCCCGGCGGGCAGGGAGCTGACGTCGAGAGTGAGAGTTCCGGCTGTCGAGCGGTCGAGGGTCCGCGTGAGGACGACGCGGCCGGAAGCATCGTACAGAGTGAGCAGCGGCGAGTGCGCAGGGAGCAGGCCAGACCAGCGGACAGCGGCCGCGGCGCGGGCCGGGTTCGGCCCGACCGCGAGAGTGGCCTGCGCCGGCACTTCGCGCGCCTGGACGCCGCCGCGAATCGCCTCGCCCTCGGCGGCCGGGACATAGACCCAGAACTCGCAGGTGGCGTTGCCCTTCAGCGCATAGATGAGCGCGCCGTCCGAGGCCAGTGCGCCGCCCGCCTTGACGCGCTTCCTCTTGCCGGTGGTGCCGAACGCGGGAATCGTTTCCTTCTCGACCCACTCGCGCGTCGGCAGGCGGAGGTTGAAGAACTCCTGGGTGTTGCCGCCCTTGAAGGCATATATCGCGTCACCCATGAGCGTCGCGTCCGAGCCGTCCTTGGCCTTGCGGCTTCGGCCGGTCTGGCGGCTGGCGAACGGGATGCCGTCTGTCTGCTCGAGCCAGCGGCCCTCGATCGGGTCGAAGGTGTGCAGCTCGTGGTACTTGGCCTTGTGGGCGAACAGCCGGCCCGAGCCGTCGGCACAGAGCCAGGAACCCTTGTCCCACTTGGGCCGGGCACCAGCCGGCGCATCGGGCAGGACCTGCCACTCGCCGGTGGCGGTGTTGTAGCGGTAGAACTCGCTCTTCCTGCCTTTGAGCAGGTAGACATACTGGCTGTCGCCGTGGTCGACATAGGCCAGATCGCTGCCGCCCTTGAGCCGCGCGCGCGACGGACCTTCGGGCACGTCGGCAAGCTGCTGCCAGGTGTCGGCGTGGACATCGTAACACCAGAATGCCCGGGTGCCGTTGCCCTTGACAGCGTAGATCCGGCCGTTGTTGTCGGAGCAGGCGGCCGCACCCTTGCCCGACGGCTTGTTTTCGGGGCCGGCGGGCTGCGGCGAGCGGTCGAGCCAGCCGCGGCTGACCGGGTCATAGCGGAAGAAGTCGCCGGTGCGGTTGCCTTTCGCCGCGTAGATGCCGGCGGTCGAGGCTTCGTAGGCGAGCCAAGCGCCGTCCTTGGCCGGCCTGCCCGTTCGGCCGGCAGGCAGAGGCGCGAGTTCGGTCCAGCCGTGCGGCGCCAGCTCGATGAATACGGTCACGGTCCGGCTGATGGTATCGTTGGCGGGCTGTTCGTCGCCGGTCGCGTACACCGAGCACCGGGCGAGGTGGCGTCCGGGACGGCGCTCGCCGGTCCACTCGTCAAAGGTCACGGTGAGCTCGGTGCCGGGGTCGGCCGCGAGCGCGAGACGGCGCGATTCGTACTCGAGCGCGCCGTCCTGTTCGATGGTGAACAGCGCGTCGAACAGCGCAGTGACCGTGCCGTGGTTGCGCACACGCACGGCGGGGATGACCGCGGCGGCGGTGTCGACCGCGGTCGGCGGGGCGAGGATGTGGACCACCGCCACGTCAACGCTGCCGGCGAAGAACTGCGTCTGAAGAGTGTTGTTATCCGGGACCTGGTCGCCGGCGGTGTACAGCGAGCAGAGGCCGACATGGTCTCCGACCGGTATGACCAGCTCAGGGAACACGACCGTGGTCTCGGCGCCGACCGGCAGACCGGCATTGAGCGCGATGAGCGCGAACAGCTCGGGTTGCGCGTCGACCGAGAAGCGCGCCGCCACCGGGGTGCGGATATTGCCGTGGTTCATCAGGCGGCAGCGGGCTTCGATCGGGCCGGCCGGGATGGAGCAGGCCGGGGCCTCGATGGAGAGAACCGCGACATCGCGCACCGCGACAAAAGTCGCGCCGCCGATGGCGTCGTTGTCCGGGACCATGTCGCCGGCCAGGGAGGTCGTGCAGGCAACCGATGCCGGGCCGCGCAGGACCGGAAGCCACTGCGGCAGCGCGACCGAACGGCTCTCGTTCGGGCCGAGGCCGGAGACCGTGACGGCGGCGGAGTAGTCGGGGCTGATGGCGACGCGCAGTTCGCACTGGATCGTGGTATTGCCGCGGTTGCGCACGGTGACCGCCGGCAGCAGGGCCTGTCCTGAATCGACCTGGGCGCCGGGTACGGTGATGGCGACCGGCGCGACATCGAGCACGCGGACAAGAACCGAGCGGGAAACCGTGTTATTGGCCGATGACTGGTCGCCGGAGAGCTGGGTCGTGGCCGTGAAGGTGAAGCTGCCGCGGGTCGGAGGAGTCCACTCGGCGAAATTCAGAAGCCTGGTCTCGCCCGGCCCGAGGTTGACCGCGCCGGCGTAGTTGGAGTATCCGCCATTGATTGTCAGCAGGACGGGAAAGGTGACGGTCGTGTTGCCGTTGTTCCGGACGCGCACCTGCGGCACGATGCGCTCGCCCGAATCGACCATGGCGCCCGGCGTCACCAGCTCGAGCGCTTCGGCGTCAAGGCGGCGGACAAATCCGGCTGCGGTGGCGCGGTTGTTCTCGGGGGCAGTGTCGCCGGCAAGCATCGTGGTGCAGGCGACCGCGAAATCGCCCAGCGTGCTGGCGGTCCAGTTGCCGAAGCTGATGGTGGTCTGGCCGCCGATGCCGAGCTCGGTCTTGTTCTGGGTGTTGGAGTAACTCCCGTTGATGTTGAGCCGGACGCTGTAGCTGATCGCCGGCACCGGGCCGTTGTTGCGTACCGTGGCACGCGGGGTCACGACCGCCTGGTGCGCGACCGTGTCGACCGGGGCAAGGATGGCCACGGTCTGCAGGTCGGGGAACACCGGGACATAGGTGATGAGGATGTCGGCGCGCGTCGTCATCACGGTCTGGGGCGGCGGGTTGACCGAGTTGCTGCGGCCGCGCTTGCCGCGGTTCGTGGTCCCGGTCGAATGGAATCGGTACCACTGGGAGCGTTCGACCGTGCCGTCCTGATGGTAATAGGACACAAGCAGGTTCTTGCCGTGAACGTGCATCACCGGTTCGTCGAGCCGCTGCGACACCCAGCCGGCGCGCTCCTCAATGTGCAGCGTGCCTTCGCCCCAGGCGAGGTTGCCCGGTTCGTCCCAGGCGCCGGACGCGAACGAGGTGTAGTTGGTGTCTTTCAGCCAGTGGCGGGCGAAGTTGATCGTGTCTCCGCCGCCGCCGTCGCCGTCGCCGAAGAAACCGAGCGCGGTGATCCAGCCGTTGAACATCAGTTCGGTCGAGAGGTAGAGGTACTGACAGCGGAAATAGGGCACGTCTGCGCCCCATATGTGGTTGTCTATTCCCGGGCCGTTGCCGATGGACCGGGTCGATTCAGCACCCGTGAGCAGTGCTCCCCTTGCGCCGCCGTTGGCCAGCACGGCCGCTTCGTCGAGGTCGACCCACCGGCCCTGGCTGTCGAGGCGATGGAGCGGCCCGGACAGAAGCAGAGAGAACGTGCCGTCGCGGTTGTCGAATGTCTTGGAATGCTCGGTGCGCAGCTCGACGACTTCGTCGGCGGGCTGCCAGCGGCCGAACAGGCCGCCTTCGGCCCAGAGCACCGATTGGCTGGGGCCGGGCGCGGCCGGGGCAATGCCCACAGCCAGCAACACGGCGCAGAGCACGAACGTTGCGGTCATTGACCTGGAGTACATAACACCCCTTCGTATATCCCGCCGGGCAGACGCCCGGCTTTTCACTCCTGCCCGCGCTCCGGGGCAGGACCTTCCCGTTCAGGCTGCCCGGTTCGTCCCCACGACCAGACAGACTGCTCTTTGGCCGTTTCCGGCGCGGCAACGGGCCGTCCGGTCAGGCCTGCGGCTGAAACGGCTGGTTGGCGGCGGGTTTGTGTGCTGTCGGAAGGGCACACCGGGCTTTCGCGCTCGGCTGTCACGAACCCACCCTGACCGACGCAGACAAACCGCGCGGCCAGCACTCTCTCAGCTATCAGACAAGCTGTAACCCAACTTGCTGCATATTATAACGCGGCCCGGTCAGTTGTCAATAGTCAATCTGTCCCATCCGAGCCAGCGCTGGCCGGGCGACGGGTTGACCGGCCAGCGTCCCGCGCTATGCTGGCGCCGTGAACCCGATGGATTTCGGCTACTGCGCGGGCTACATCTCGGACCAGAAGCTGAGAGGCGACGAACGGGTCCTGGTGATGGGGCCGAGCCCGACCGCGCTGGCCGAGTGCGCGGCCGCGCGGCTGGCAGGCGGCAGGGTCACCTGCGTGGACTCGACCGGGGGTCTGGCCAGTCTGAGGAGCGCGTCGCTCGGGCGCCGGCCGAACGTCAGCACGCCGGGCGGAAACTTCTGCACGATGGACCTGCCTGACGGCGAGTTCGACATCATCTTCTCTGACCGGGCGATTTCCCGTATGGGCCTGGTTGAGCGGCAGAGCGTGATGGAGCGCATCGCGCGGCTGCTGCGCCCGGCAGGCGAGCTGCGCTGCCGGGAGCCGGCCGGGCGTTCGGGAATGGCAACGGACGAGCTGGCCAACCTCGCAAACCTCGCCGGCCTGCGCACGCTCAGGCTCGGCCTTGTCAACACGCTGCGCTTCGGCCGGATGGTTGACGCGGCGTTCGTCCGTTCCAACTACTAGTCAGGCCGGAATCAGCAGCCTGCCGGGCTCAGGCCGAGGGGGCCGAGAGCTGGAGCGGCGCGGGGCGCGCGGGCGGCGGGTCGAAGGCGCGGCGCAGGAACGAGTTGAGCAGGCGGCCGAACTCGGCCGGCCGCTCGATCATCGGGACGTGGCCGCACTCGGGAATGAAGTGCAGTTCAGACTGGGGCATGAACGCGTGGAACTCGCGCGCGACCTCGGGCGGGGTGACGAAGTCGTCGGCGCCCCAGACGAGCAGGACCGGGCAGGTTATGCGGTGCAGGACCGAGCCAAGATGCGTGCGCTTGGCCGACTTGGCCACCTTGAGCAGGTTCAGGGCGCGGCGCCGGTCCCCGAGCACGGCCATCACATCGTCGATGCGTTTCTCGGTGACGTGGACCGCGTCGAGAAAAACCTCGCGCACCCGTTCGCGCACCCATTCCCGCGTCGGCCGGCGAGGTACGTCGTTGACGATGCTGCGCTCGAACAGGCCGGAACTGCCGGAGAGCACGAGACCGGCAACCCGTTCCGGATGGTCGAGCGCAAGCTGGAGCGCGACATGACCGCCGAGCGAGTTGCCGCCGAACACCGCGGACTTGACAGCAGCCGAGTCCATCGTCTCGACCACGAAGCTGACCAGGCCGCTGACTCCGATGTGGCGGGGCGCGCCGTCGAACACCGGCATCTCCGGGGCAAGCACGCGCCAGTCGGCCGGGATGCTGGGCAGGCTGGCGTCCCACATGTCGGGGAGGCCGAACATCCCGTGCAGCAGGATGAGGGTATGCTCAGATAGGGTTGTCACGCTCGCACAAGATTAGCCGCGCGGGCGGCGCAGTCAACTGCCTGTAGTTCGCACCGCGAAGCAAAGCGCGGGCTGCGGCAGGAGACCGCAGCCCGCGCATCCGGCAGGAGGCTAGCCGAGTATGGCCTTGAGGTCGTCGTCGGGCGTGGTGATGGGGGTCAGCTTGAAGGTGTCGACGATGACCTTGACCAGGTTCTGGGTCAGGAAAGCGGGCAGGCTCGGTCCGATGCGGATGTTCTTGATGCCCAGCGCAAGAAGGGTCAGAAGCACCGCGACCGCTTTCTGCTCGTACCAGGAGAGGATGAGCGAAAGGGGCAGGCCGTTGACATCGGTGCCGAATGCCTTGGCGAGGGCGACGGCGATCTGAACCGCCGAATAGGAGTCGTTGCACTGGCCGATGTCGAGCAGGCGCGGGATGCCTTCGATGTCGCCGAACTCAAGCCGGTTGAACTTGAACTTGCCGCAGGCGAGCGTGAGGATGACCGAGTCCTTGGGTACCTTCTGGGCGAACTCGGTGTAGTAGTTGCGCTCGGGCTTGGAGCCGTCGCAGCCGCCGATGAGGAAGAAGTGCTTGATCTTGCCGGCCTTGACCAGCTCGATGACCTTGGGCGCGGCGGCCATCACCGCGTTGTGGCCGAACCCGACGAGGATGGTCTTTTCCGGTTCGTCGGACGGGAAACCGGGTGCCTCGAGCGCGGCCTTGATGACCGGCGAGAAGTCCTTGTCCGGGCCGATGTGCTTCACGCCGGGCCACGCAACGAGGCCGGTGGTGAAGATGCGGTTGAAGTAGGAGTCGCGCGGCTTCTGGATGCAGTTGGTCGTCATCACGATGGCGCCGGGGAAGTCGGGGAACTCTTTCTGCTGGTTGTTCCAGGCGGTGCCGAAGTGGCCGACGAAGTGCTTGTAGGCCTTCAGCTTCGGGTAGCCGTGGGTGGGGAGCATCTCGCCGTGGGTGTAGACGTTGATGCCCTTGCCCTCGGTCTGCTTGAGGATGAGTTCGAGGTCGCGCAGGTCGTGGCCGGAGACGAGGATGCACTTGCCCTTGACTGGGGTGACGCGCACCGGGGTCGGCACCGGGTGGCCGTAGGTTTCGGTGTTGGCCTTGTCGAGCAGCTCCATCACGCCGAGGTTGAGCTTGCCCGTGGCGAGAGCCTCGTTGACAAGCGTGCCGGCGTCCTGCTTGTCCCGGGCCAGGAGGTCGAGGATACGGTGCAGCTCGGCGTAGAGCTTGTCGTCGTCATACCCGAGCACGTGGGCGTGGTCCATATAGGCGCAGGTGCCCTTGAGTCCGAAGAGCACGAGGTCGTGCAGGTCGGCGGTGTCGTCACCCCACAGCTCGTGGCGCTTGAGGATGCCCTTGTCGCGGCCCTGCTCGACCAGGCCGGCGATGTCGGGCGCAGGCTGCCAGGCGGCCGGGCCGGAGATGGTCTCGACCGGCCTGCCGGCCTTCTTCGCGGCGTCCTCGTAGAGCTTGCGGGCGCGGTCGCGCATCTCGGCGGCGCGCTTCAGGATCCCGTGCAGGCGCTCGGGGTCGAAGTCGACATTGGTGATGGTCGAAAAGAGCGCCTCGGCGGTGAAGGCGTTGACCTCGGGGTCGGTCGCGCCGAGGGCGCGGGCGCGGTGGGCATACTGGGCGATGCCCTTGGTCGCGTATATCAACAGGTCCTGCAGGACGGCGGTGCGCTCGTCCTTGCCGCAGACGCCCTGCACCGTGCAGCCGGTGCCCTTGGCGGTCTGCTCGCACTGGTAACAGAACATACCCATCTGGTTCCTCCTTGGGTTCGGGTTACTCCAGCATTCGGGCGGGCGCGGCCGGCTTCGGCGTCTTGACGACGAGGAAGCGCAGCAGGCCCGCGGTTTCGTTGACAATCCGGTGCGGCGAGTTCGCGGCCGATGCAAGCAGCGCGCCGGTTTCGAGGGCGACGCGGCCCGAGTCGAGCTCGACCGTGGCCGTGCCCTCGAGCACGTAGAAGAACGAGTCGACCGCGACCGAGTGCCGGGGCAGGCTTGAACCCGGCTCGAGCGCGATGTGGATGACCTCGACGTGGTCGGTGGCGTGCAGGCGGTGGGCGTCGAAGCCTCTAGTGCCAGGCACGCGGGGAGCGGTCTGAATCGTGACGGGGTTCACCTCACCTCCCGGCCGTCGGTGTCGACCGTTACCTCGGCGTAGGGGGTGGTCCTGCCTGAGGCGGCGATGGCCTGCTTGACAAGGTGGACAAGGCCGAAGCAGCAGGGCACAGTCATATGCGCCACGGTCACGGAATTGGGCGCGTTCTCGCGGAAGATGGCAGTCAGTTTGGCAAGATAAGCCTGGGCGTCATCGAGCTTGGGGCAGGCGATGAGCAGGACGCGGCCGCGCACGAGCGAGTCGTGGAAGTTCGGGTGGGACGAGCCGACGCAGTCGGCAGCGATGAGCAGGTCCGCGTGCTTGAGGTAGGGTGCGGACACCGGCACGAGCGTTAGCTGGATCGGCCAGTTGCGCAGACGCGAGGCGCGCGCGGGCGTGTCGTCAACACCGCCGCAGCAGCAGGGTTCGGCCGGCTCCGGGGCAAGCTCGCGCACCTGCGAACCGGGGCAGCCGCAGGCCAGGGTCTGGCAGGCGCAGTCCGACTTCTCTTCGGCCGGAACGGGGATGCCGCGCTCCTTCAGGTAGGCGACTGCGGCGTTGTACCAGTCGCAGGCGCCGTGGTCCTTCAGGTGCTTGAGGTGCGCGGCGATGGTGTTGGGCCCGGCCTTGACGATGCCCGCCATCACGCGGGCTTCGTCGTAGGGCTCGGCCGGGCGCTCGACCACGGTCATCGCGCCTTCGGGGCAGTTGCCGACGCAGGCGCCCAGGCCGTCGCAGAACAGGTCGGAGATGAGCCGGGCCTTGCCGTCGATGACCTGCAGGGCGCCTTCCGGGCAGTTGGGGATGCACTGGCCGCAGCCGGTGCACTTCTCTTCGTCAATTCTGATTATCTTGCGCGTGGTGGGCATCTTTTCCTCCGAACTTCACCTTCACTTCGGACAGGCGGGTGCGGGCGAGTCTGTCGGCCACCTTGCGGTTGAGCGAGCCGAAGAAGCCGCCCAGGGTACAGCCATTGCCCGAACAGACCGGCACGCCGAACAGGCAGGGCCGGGACTGCAGCGGGCCCTCGACCGCCTCGTAGATTTCCTTCAATGTTATGTCGCGGGCGGGCCGGGCCAGCGAGTAGCCGCCGGCCGGGCCGCGCTGGCCGCTGACCAGACCGGCGCGCTCGAGCCGGGCCAGCACCTTGGCGAGGTGCGCCTCGGAGACGCCCATCAGCGCGGCGATTTCCCGGACGCGGTAACGGTCCTGGCCGTTTCGGGCCAAGAGGGCCATGCCGTGCAGGGCAAGGTTGGCCGCTTCGGATACGCCGTATGGTTGGCTCATTTCGGTATCATAATACCAAAATAGGCCCGGCCTGTCAAGCGAAATCTTGTGGGTTTTGGCTCGCGTCCGCTAGTCTGGCGGGAGCAGTGCAGGGTCGAAGAGGTACCAGTGGACCCGGGCGTAGAGGTTCTCGGGCCCGGCGCAGGACGAGCAGAGGCGGTCAAACAGGCTTTCGGCCGCACCAGGGCAGTCGCGCAGTCGGGCGGCGATGGAGGCCGCGACGTCGGCGCGCACCCGCTCGTCCGCGGCCGCCTCGCCGTCCTCGTACTCGACGGCGAGACCCGCGCCCGCGGCGGCATACCCAACCCGGGCCACGGTCTCCTTGTAGAAGCTGTGGACCAGTTCGAAGTGCGGCCGGGCGGTATCCACACGGCCGGACGGGAGTGACGGGTTCACCGGGTTTCGCTCCATTCGAGAATCAGCCGGGCCGCGCGCTCGGCGCCGCCGAGGAGTTCGGGGTGCCAGCCGGAGCAGGCCATCGCTTCAAGCTTACCCGAGGCGCGCAGTCCGACAAGCCGCGGGCCGAGCGTGCGTGCGTCGGCCGGCGTCGCCAGCGTTTCGCACACGCCGCGTTCGCGCGCAAAGCGGCAGTTGAGCGGCGCGAATGGGCCGATGTGGGGCAGGAGGCAGAACAGGGGCAAACCGAGCGCGACCGCGCGGCCGGTGCGCTCGTGGCAGGCCGCGACCATCAGGTCGAGCGCGGGCGCTGCGGCGCACTCGCGGCCTGTCGCCGCGGTGCGGCCCGCGCCGGCACAGACCGTCCGGCCGGGCGCGGCAAGCCCGCGCGCGCGGTCGGGCCGGTCCCCGGCAAACACGACGGCGCGCCAGCCCTGGGTCTCGATTGACCGGGCGGCCTCGGCAAGTAGTTCGAGGTGGGGCCGCGGGTAAGCGCCCGAGGTGAACAGGCCGACCGTGAGCGGCCCGGCCGACCGGATGCGCTCGAGGCGCGCGGCGAAGTCGGCCTCGGCGGTGCGTTCCAGTTCGGGTTCGACAACGAGGCCGGTGACCGTAAGCGTGTCGGGCCAGGCCCCGGCCGCGGCGAAGTCGGCTGCGGTCGCTTCAAGCGGCACGAGCGTGCGCCAGGCCCGGGGCACGACCGAGGAGCGCGGGGCGGCAATCTCGGCGTGCAGGTAGACGACCCGGCAGACATCGGCGAGGATGCGCGCGAGCAGGGGGTGGTCGACCACGCAGATTCCGCCGCGGCCGGCAAGGCACCGGCGCAGGCCAGAGCCGAGCAGGGCAAGCGTGAGGCGCGAGGGCGACGCGTCCGAGCGCAGGCGGTTGTAGAGCGCGGCGGCGCGGCTACCCGAGCCGGCAAGCTCGTAGGCTGTGCGCGCCGCGCGCCAGGCTTGCCGGTTGACCGGCGAGCCGAGCGAGAAGACGGTGTGCTCAGAAAGCCGGCCGGGTTTGAAGCCGGGCTGTGTCTTCAGGGCCGCGAGCACCGAGTCGAGATACGACGGGTGGCCGCGGCCGATGCTTGAGCAGACCGTGACGATGCGCGCGGTCGGGCTGATGGTGTCGTTCATCTCGGCGGGCTTTGCCCGGCCGGTTCGGCACCGGGCCGTGTCCTGATGGCCTCGAGTTCGGGCAGTACCGGCACGGGTAAGAGTAGGCCCGGCGCGCTGCAGGTCAACTACCCGATGCGGGCGGGGAGTTTGACCGCGCCGGGCAAATCGCGTAGATTGTCCACACAGCCGCGGGTCGGGCCCGGCGAACGGGACAACACGAAGTGCCACTCGAGAGCATTCTCTTTTCCCTGGCCGTAATCATCCTCGCCAGCGTCGCATCGAGCAAGCTGTCGGACCGGTTCTCGATACCGGTGCTGTTGCTGTTTCTGGCCGTGGGGATGCTGGCCGGTTCCGAGGGCATCGGGGGCATACACTTCGACGACGCGGGGCTGGCGAAGTCAATCGGCATCGTCGCCCTCATCTTCATCATCTTCTCGGGCGGGCTGGACACGAACTGGAAGGACACGCGCGCCGTGCTGTGGCCCGGCGTGGTGCTGTCGACCGTCGGCGTGCTCCTGACCGCGGTGCTGGCCGGCGGTTTCGCGATGCTGGTGCTGAAGCTCTCGCCGCTGGAGGGCCTGCTGCTCGGCTCGATCGTCTCGTCGACCGACGCGGCGGCGGTGTTCGGGGTCCTGCGGTCGAGGCAGGTGAGCCTGGAGCGTCCCCTGCGCCCGTTGCTCGAACTGGAGTCGGGCTCCAACGACCCTATGGCGGTATTCCTTACCGCCGGCGTCATCAGCCTGATGGGCGCGGAGGGGATGGGCGTCGCGGCGCTCTTGCCGCGGCTGGCCCTTGACATGGGCGTCGGCGCGGCGACCGGTCTGGTGATGGGCAGGCTCGTCGTGCCGGTGCTGCGTCGGCTGAAGCTTGCCTACGAGGGTCTGTACCCGGTGGCGATGGTCGGGCTGGTGCTGCTGACCTACGCCGCCGCGGCACTGCTGCGGGGCAACGGAATCCTCGCGGTGTACCTTGCAGGACTGACAATCGGGCAGGCGGATTTCCCCAACAAGCGGACAATCCTGCGATTCCACGACGGGCTGGCGTGGCTGATGCAGATAGTGATGTTTGTCGCGCTGGGCCTGCTCGTGTTCCCGTCGGCGGTGGCGCGGCTGGTCGGGCCAGGGCTGCTGATGGCGGTGCTGTTGATGGTGGTCGCCCGGCCGCTGGGCGTTCTCGCGTGCCTGGCGCCGTTTCGAATGAGCCTGCGCAAGAAGGCGTTTGTCGCCTGGGTCGGGTTACGCGGGTCGGTGCCGATCATCCTCGCGACCTTCCCGCTGACTGCAGGCATCGGCCAGGCCGAGACGATGTTCAACATCGTGTTCTTCGTCGTCATCGCGTCGGTCTTCATACAGGGGACATCGATTCCATATGTAGCGCGGCTGCTCCGGGTCGATGCGCCGCTGGAGACCCGGGCGCGTAGCCCGATCGAGTTCGAGAAGACCGAGGGGATTGACGCCGAGCTCTTCGAGGCGATAGTACCCTACGAGTCGGCGGCGGCGGGCAAGACCATTGCCGAGCTCGGGGTGCCGGACAAGTGCCTGATACTGCTCATCGCGCGCGGCGGTGAGTACGTCATCCCGTCGGGCCCCACAGTGCTTGAAGGGGGCGATGTCCTGCAGGTGCTGGCCAGCGCGGCCGATTTCGAGGTACTCCAACGAATCCTTGGCCGGTCCCGGCCCTGACCTGGCCCTGTCAGAGGACGGTCGTGCCGGCAAAGATGGGTTCGGCAAGACCGCTACATATAGTGGCGCAAGCGTGGCGGGCATACCACATGTTGTGGAGGGGGTGACTCCCCCAATGGCTGCCGGATTCGGCGCGGCGGCTGAGTCCGGGGCGAATCGCGGCGTGAGCTGTGCTTTGAGCGCAGCGGCCAAACCGAGTATGAGCCGTGCGGCCAGCGCGCCGGCGACCTTGCGTTGCAGGCCCGCTTCGAACCGCACGGCCAGCAACGGGCCGAGCGCGGCGGCCAGACCGCAGTTCAGCAAGCGCGCCAGTCGCGGGCACGGCCCCGGCCCGGGCCGGCGGCTGCCTCCGCCGTTCCCTTGCGCTGCGTCCGGAAGCGCCGATGAGACAGGCGCGGGGGCGGTCGCCCGCCCCCGCGCGAACCAGGCGCTGCCGCCTAGTCTATAACCGTGAGCCTGGCCAGCGCCAGGTCCGCGTCGAGCGCGACGCGCAGGAAGTACACGCCGGGACCGACGGGCCGGCCTGCGTCGTCTGTCCTGTGCCAGGTCAGCCGGTGCAGGCCGGGCACGGCCTGGCCGGCGGCCAGAGCGCGCACGACCCGTCCGGTGCCGTCGTACACCTCGGCGACGAGCCGGCCCGGACGGCCGACCGCGAACCTGACTTCAGCCGAAGCGGTCATCGGGTTGGGCGAGGCGTTCAAGCGCGACAGCGCGACAGAGCGGCCGGGCGCGGCCAGCCCGGTGGTGGTGTAGAACATTATCTTGGGAGGCCCGTCAAGGAACGCGGGCAACTCGTAGAACTCGCGCTCGCGCAACTGGCGGATTTCAAACGGGTTCTGGCGGTTGCCGTCAATCCGGTAGTGGATGGTGACGCCGCGCTCCGGCCACCTCACGCTCGAGTGGAACGTGAAGCTGTCCGAGGTTTCGGGCGGACCGCCGAATCCGGGTGTCGGGACCATTGTCGTGGCGCCCGAGTTCTGAAACGCGATCGAGTCGATGTCGGCCCGGTTGCCGCCGACGATCAGCAATGATTCGATGTTGCCCAGCGCTGCGGCCGCGCAGATCGCTATGGCCGCGAGAACGTACTTGGTCAAAGCTGCCTCCTGATTTGGGTGAGGATTCCTGCCCTGAGGACCAAGAGAGTCTAGCCGAGGCCGGCCGCGCGTCAACATCGCAAGCGCCTTTTCGGCGAGTTTCGCGAAATTCTGAATCCTTGCGTCCGGAACCGGGTCTATGGTGCGAGGTTGAGATAGTGGAGACAAGGGAGTTACCAAGGTGGAAATTGAAAACCAGGAGTGAAGTCGAAACTTGGCGGAGAGCCGCCAGGAGGATGACATGTCCGGTAACAAGCTGACCTCTTTTGCTTTTCTGCTTTCTTTCGTCCTGTTCGGCAGCGCCGCACTGGCAATCGGTTACGCCCAGCAGATTGAGCCCGACCCGATGCTTGACCCCAACATCGACCCGGTGATCGGGATTGAGCCAAAGGAACCTTCTGCTGACCTGCCTATTCGCAGCATAATGCCGGTTGAGCCGATGCCGGCCGAGCCGATGGATCCCCGTTCTGACCAGCCGGTTCGCAGCATCCTTCCGGTCGAACCGATGCCTGCCGAACCAGTGCCCAATGTCCTGCCTGTCGAGCCGATGATCGATCCGGTGGCCGGGCCTGATCCGGTGTTGCTCAATCCCAACGCGCTCTTCGTGAACAACCCGATGAACTCCGGGGGCAGTGACCTGCCCGGGTGGGTTTTCTTTCCGGTCGAACCGATAATCCTTGAACCGCCCGTCAGCCTCGAACCGGTGGCGCCGATAATTGCCGAGCCGCGCGCAGTGCCGCCGCCGCTGGTCGTCGACGGCCCGGGGCGGGGCAACTACCCGGTGATGCCCGGTATCGTCGAACCGCGTGAGAACCCTCGTTCACCTGTTCCGCCGGTTGGCCGCTCCGTGGTCGCGCCCGAGCCGGGACGCCAGTACAACCCCAGACCGGTCGAGCCGAACCCGAAGCGGATCGTCTACAAGCCGGGCGCGGGGCTGATGGGCCCCGGGATGGAGCCTGACGGCGGCCAGGGAGCCAATATGCCGGTCAGCCGCCCTGTGATCGCGCCCGAGCCGGGACGCCAGTACAATCCGCGGCCGGTCGAGCCGAGCCCGAAGCGGGTGGTGTATAAGCCCGGTCCGGTCCAGCAAGTCAGTCGGAATGGTGTTGAGAGTCAGTACAACCAGCGCATCGCGGTCCCGATAATTGTGCCCAACCCGCTGGTCAGCCAGTCGGCCCGGATAGGTTTCCAGGCTGGGCAGATGGGTTCCGGGCGGGTCGAGGTTTCGGTGATCGACCTCGCCGGGAAGGTTGTGATGCGGTCCGAGATGCCGGTCCGCCGCGACGGCATCTATGAGGTCGATTTCGGCCGCCTGAGCAACGGCGCTTACCTCCTCCGTATGGCCGCGCCGGGCGTTGAGGCGGCACGCAAGCTCGTGGTGCAGCGCTAGAGGCCGGACAAGTCAACCAGGCGGGGCGGCTTCGGCTGCCCCGTCCGTTTCTCTCGTAAGAAGAAGGCGCATGAGTTTGGCCCCGACCTCGCAAGGCACGCTCCGAGAGCGAAGCCGCCCATTAGGGGCGGCTGAACGGAGAGGGTGGGATTCGAACCCACGGTACCCGTAAGAGTACACATGCTCTCCAGGCATGCCCGTTCGTCCACTCCGGCACCTCTCCGGCGGATTGTCTGTGGCGCTGCGGCCGCGCCGAGCCAGCATAGCCCGGGCCGGGCCGAAGTCAAAACCGGCCGCGGTCAGTGTATCAGGACGAGGGTGCCGGTCCTGGCCGCGTCGTAGATCGCGCGCAGGGCGATCTCATCCAGTTCGATGTAGCTGTGGTCGAGCGCACCCGGGGGCACGGCGTCGCGCGGCCGGCCGTGGATGACGATGTCGCCGCCGAGGAAGATTTCACCCGGACCGAAGGCGTTGCGCACGAGCCGCTCGGCCGAGTCGGCCGGCGGGTTGAGGCCCTGAAGCCGGTAGAGCCAGTCGGGCCTGTACCAGTCGGTCTGCTGGCGCTTGCCCAGGACTGAGAGGGTCGCCTTGGGCAGCCGGGCGAACTCGCGGTCGGCCCCGACCGTGCCGCGGAACCGGTAGTCGGCTTCAAAGAGGGTCTTTTCCTGCAGGGCGAGGGTGATGCGCGAGCGGTTGCGGTCTATCACGATGTACGGCTCGTTGCGCGACAGGTTGGCGATGCGCGCGGTCAGAAACTGCTCGTCAACCAGGAGCCGGTTGCGCGCCTGGCGGGTTTCGCTCCACTGGCGGACGGCAAGGCTTTCCTCGGCCGCGACGTCGGCGGCGACGCGCACGAGCTCGCGCTTGCCGACTGCGTCGGCCAGACGCACAACGGCCAGCCCGCCCACGACCGTGGCGAATATGGCCAGTCCGCGCACGAATCCGCGCATCGCTAGAAGATGTAGACCCGCGTGCCGACCGGCACCGAGTCGTAGAGCACCTGCAGGTCGGCCAGCCCGACCCGGATGCAGCCGTGGGAGACGCTGCGGCCGAGTTTGTCTTCGTGGGGCGTGCCGTGAATCATTATGCCGCCGCCGAGGTCGAGCATGTACTTGCCCAGTACCCCGCGCTCGATGCGCTCGGGCGAGTCGCGCGGCGGCACGGGCTCGCCCTTTTCAAGGAAGGCCCAGTCGGGTTTGATCCACACCGGGTCGGCCTTCTTGCGCAGCACGGTCATCATGCCGCGCGGCGTTTCGAACACCCAGCGCCGCTTGCCATAGCGCAGGGTGTCGTTGGTGCCGGTCGAGATGATCGCGGCGAGGAGTTCCTCCTGGCCGCGGCGCAGGTAGAGCCGGTTCGAGGCCGGGTTGACCGCGATGTAGAGCTCGTTCGAGAACGCGCTGGCGAACTGCCCGGCGAGCTCGCCGACCGAGCGGGTCAGCCGTTCAATCTCCCCTTCCAGCCCCGGGATTTCGGCGCGCAGCCGGGCCGCGTGCTGGCGCATCCGGTGCAGGCTTGTGCCGACCCGCACGAGGTCGATGGCGAGGCTTTCGCGCACCGGCAGGTAGAGCTCGGACCAGCCAAAGACGAGCGCGGCCAGGACCAGGACCCCGAGCGATTGTATTACGGAGAGCTTCACTGGTGCCAGCGCATCGGCACGCCGCGCACGTCGATGTGGATGAACGGTCCGCGGTAGCGGGTCCGGCTGTACCAGCCGAGGCCGCCGACCAGGTCAGGGCGGAGCTTCTCGAACTCCTCGACATAGTCGGCGAGGAGCTTGGCGTCGCGCCGGTTCACCACGCCGTCGCGGTTGAGGTCGTCCATCATCCCGCTGTTGTCGGTGTCGATGCAGATGTCGGCCGCGCCGCCGTAGATGTGGGCGCTGTTGCGGCCGGCGCGGTTGCGCTGGTTATAGTACGGAGTGCGGTAGCCGCTGATCACGTGGAACTTGTCAAAACGATGGCCCCGGCCTTTGACATAGTCGGTGAAGGCTTCGAGTTTGACCAGCAGCTCCTCGCGCAGGGCGATGTACTTGGGGTAGCCCTCGGGCTGGCGCGGCACGAACTCGCCCAGCGTGTAGCGCGGCGACACCGGGACGTCGAGCAGGTCGGGCGTGACAAGGATGAATCCACGCGGGCAGGTGAAGTTCGGGAAGGGGCTCTCTGGCGGGTAGCGGCCGATGGTGACGCCGTTGAGGCAGCCGCGCTTCAGGCTGTCATAGGGCACCATCACGAAGATGTTGAGCCGGCGCACGTCGGATTCGTTGCTGATGAGGACCTGGTACAGGCCCGGCTCGCGCGGGGCGACCCAGAACATCTGGTCCAGGCCGTCGATGAGCTCGCCGTAGGGCGAGAGGAAGCTCGCCCGCGTCCTGAGCCCGGTCGCGGCGATGGACAGCGTTTCCAGGGGCATCACGAACCGGGCGATGTCGGACCAGTCATAGGAACGGCCGTTCACCATGACCCGGAAATCGGGGTCAACCCAGGGCCGGGCCGCGAGGTCGGTCAGGGGTGAGGCGGCCGCGACGACGGCACAGCAGACCAAGCCGGCCGCCAGCAGCAGGGGCCGGGCAGTGGTCTTTGAAGCCGGTCTGGACGAGGTCATAGCCGAGGCGTGAATTATACCCCTGTCAGTGCGCCCGTCAAACCAGCCGGGCGCCGGTCATGCCAGCCGGCTGCCCGAACCGGACCAGGTGAGCTTCAGGCCGCGACCGGCGAGATCGCGAATGAACGACTCGGGTTCGAAGGCAAGCTCGCCCGGCAACACGCCGTGCCGCAACGCTTTAGCCCGCGCAAGGGCAAGGCAGGCGACCGCGGCGGGCAGGCCGGTCGAGCGCATCATCGCTGTCAGCCCGGTTTTGGGGTCGGCGCGGTCGATGAGCCGGCAGCGAACCCGGCGACCCGCATTGTCGGCCTCGACCTGCAGCAGCACCACATCATCGGTCTCGAACCCGAGCTTCTCTTCGAGCAGCCGGGCGAGTACGCGGCGCGGCGCGACGCCTTCAGGCCCGGGCCGGTTCGACATCAGGCCGAGGTCAAGGAGCAGTCGCATCTGCGCGCAATGGCCGGGGTAGCGGATGGTCTTGTAGTCGAGGTCGCGCACCCGGCCGCGCATCGTATGGACGAGGGTGGACGACCCGCCTGAGGTGTTGAACGCCTCGAGAACGCCGAACCGCGCGGGGAAGCGCAGGGCTTCGACATCGGCGAGCGGCTCGACCGTTTTGACCCGGCCGGCGCGCAGGACCAGGCACGGCTCGGCATATTCGTTGATGAGCCCTTCGGCCGAGAACACGATGCCGTAGCCGAGCGGCGGCCGGGGCCGGCGCGGCAGGCCGCCGACGCGGATGCGCAGCGAGTCGGCCCGGCCGCCCAGCCGCTTGAGGCAGGCCGCGGCCAGCACGCTGACAAGGCCCGGGGCCAGGCCGCAGTCCGGCACGACCGTTACCCCGGCGCGGGCCGCCTGCTGGTCGAGCGCGAGCTGCCGCGCGACGACCGAGTTGTTGCCGCCGAGGTCGCAGAAGTGGGTCCGGGCGGCGATCGCGGCACGGGTCAGGCCGAGGTTCAGGGTGTAGGAGGCGCAGCCGACAGCCGCGACGCAGGGCCGCATCAGCCGGGCCATCGCACCGCGGTCAGCGGCGTCGGCCAGCAGGGTCGTGACCTTGGGGCTGGCGGCCCAGCGGGCGAATCCGCGCAGGCGGGCGCGGTCCCTGTCCGCGACGATGACCTCGGTCACATCGGGCTGGCGCACGAGGTCGCGCACGACTGCCCGCGCCATCATTCCGGCGCCGATAACGGCGATTCTCACAGTCTGCTCCTTCCGCGCAAGGCCTTTTCAGGTGCCGCGGCCAAAGGCATTCTCCAGAACCGCTTTCAGTTCGTCGAGCAGGTTGACCCCGCGCGCCGCCTCGAAACGGCCGCGGCGCGGTCCGACCGGGGTCTTCAGCCGGTACTCGCCTTCGACGCGAAAAGTGACGGTGTCCTTGATGCCCTTGAGCACCGCGGCCATCGTCGCGCCGTAGTCCAGGGCCAGGGGAAAGTCGGCCCGCACCGAGTCGCGCCCGGCGCAGCGCAGGGCCCCGGCGCGCCGGCCCGAGCCGAGCGTCTTTGTGTCGGCGAGGAGGCGGTACTCGGCTTCGAGCAGTTCGACCGGCAGGCGGTTGGGGTTATACAGGTGCAGGGTCACCCGGACGCTGTCGCCGCTGAGCGACGCGCCGCGGAAAGCGACCTCAGGCGGCCGGATGCGCGCGCAGCCCGAAACGAGGCACAGGGCGACGGCGAGCAGGCCGATTCGCCGCGCCACGCTTCTAGTTGCCCCGGGCGGTGTCGCGCGCCGCGGCGATGTGCAGGACTTCGGCCGGGTCGACCGCGACGCGGTCTTTGCGGATTTCCAGGTGCAGGTGCGGCGCCGAGGAACGGCCGGTCGAGCCGACCCAGCCGATGGTGGCGCCGATGCGCACGGTGTCGCCCCGGTCGACATTGTGATCCTGCAGGTGGCCGTAGTAGCTCTCGTAGCCGCCGCCGTGGCGCAGCAGGATGAAATTGCCGAAGACGCGGTCCTTGCCCCGCGCGGCGACGATGCCGTCGGCCACGGCGCGCACCGGCGTTCCCTCCTGCGCCGCGAGGTCGATGCCGGTGTGCATCGCGTCGAGCGCGCGCGTGACGACGTAGTTCTGCAGGGGGATGAGCGCGGGCAGAGCGCCCGAATCCCAGGTCGTGGTCTTGACCCATTCGGGCAGGCCGTCGGACTCCGTCGCGCCCGCGTCCCAGTCGACCGGGGGCGGGTCGCGGTCGACGCCGAGCATCGCGGCCAAGCGGGCCGACTGCGCTTCGAGTTCGGCCAGCCGTGCGCGCAGCTCCGTGACCCTGGCCATCTCGGCCTCGAGCCGCCGGTTGCGCGCCTGCAGGGCCATCAGGCGGGCGATGCGCAGCGCGCCGGACAGCCCGAGCGACAGCGCCGCGACATTGGCCACGGTCAGCAGCGCGGCGAGGACGGCGGCGAGCCGCGCGACCCACAGCGGTACGCTGAACCGGTAGGAGTCCGGGCTGTAGTTGCTGGAGAGGATGACCGAGATGAGCTTGCGCGGCATCAGGCCCGGCCGAGGCGGATGCGCTCGGCGATGCGGTTGAGGTCGTCGGTCGAGAAGTACTGGACGGCGATTTCGCCCGGCGCGCCGGCGCGCTTGGGCGAGCGGATGGACACGCGCGTGCCGAGCGCTTCCTGCAGCCGTTCTTCCAGCTCGCGCAGGTGGACGTCTTTTTCCGGAGCGACGCGCACCCGCCGGGGCCGCGCCCCGGCGCAGAGCCGCTCGACCGCGCGCACCGACAGGCCCTCGCGCACGATCCGCTCGCAAAGCTCGACCTGGACCCGGCGGTTGTCAAGCTGAAGCAGGGCGCGGGCGTGGCCGGCGGAAATCTGCCCGGCCGCGAGCGCGTCGCGTACCTTGAACGGCAGGGCGAGCAGGCGCAGGGCATTGGTCACGGTCGAACGGTCCCGGCCCACCCGCCGGGCGATGTCCTCGTGGGTGAGCTTGAACTCGTCCGCGAGCCGCTGGAAGGCGGCCGCCTCTTCCACCGGGTTGAGGTTCTTGCGCTGGAGGTTCTCGACCAGGGCGAGCTCGAGCATCTGGCGGTCGTCGACCGACCGCACGACCGCGGGTATCTCGGCGAGGCCGGCCAGCCCGGCCGCGCGGAACCGGCGCTCGCCGGTCACCAGCTCGTAGCCGTCGCGCCGGCGGCGCACCAGCACCGGCTGGAGCACGCCCATCTCCCGGACCGTCTCGACCAGCTCGGTGAGGTCTTCCTGCGCGTTGGCGCGCGGCTGGAAAGGGTTGGGCCGGATCTCGTCCAGGCGTATCAGCCGCGCCTCGGCGGCGAGGGCCTGCTGGGTCTCCTCCGGGATTATGGCGTGGATGCCCTTGCCCAGGGCCTTGCGGCTCATCGTGCCTCCTCGGGCGCGCGGCGGTGGCGCGCCAGTAGCTCGTCGGCGACGGCGAGGTAGGCCAGCGCGCCGGCCGACTGGCCGTCGTAATCGAACACCGTCTTGCCGAAACTCGGCGCTTCGGCCAGCCGCACCGAGCGCGGGATTACGGTATCGAACACCAGGTCCTTGAAAAAGCTCCGCACCTCGGCCGCGACCTGCTGGGCGAGGCTCAGGCGCGACGAGAACATCGTCAGCAGCACCCCTTCCAGCGCCAACGCGGGATTGACACTCCGGCGCACCAGTTCGATCGTTTCGAGCAGCCGGGCCATCCCCTCGAGCGCGAGGTACTCGGCCTGCACCGGCACGAGCACGCCCCGCGCCGCGGTCAGGCCGTTGATTGTCAGCAGGGCCAGCGACGGCGGGCAGTCGATGATGATGTAGTCGTAGCGCGGCTCGACGAGGGCGAGTGCCTTGGCGAGCCGGAACTCGCGCTCCTCGGCGTCGACCAGCTCGACCTCGCCGCCGGCCAGGTTGGTGGAGGCGGGCAGCAGGTCGAGGTTGCGGCCGCGGTCGCGCACGATGGCGTCGTCCACGCGCTGGGCCTCGACCATCGCCTCGTAGACGCAGACCGCGATTGCCTTGCGGTCCATCCCGAGGCCGAGCGTGGCGTGGCCCTGCGGGTCGGTGTCGACGAGCAGGGTGCGGCGTTCCGAGCGCAGGGCCAGGGCCGCGGCGAGATTGACCGCGGTCGTGGTCTTGCCGACCCCGCCCTTCTGGTTGCAGACCGCGATGGTGCGCGCCAAGGCCACTAGCCTTCCGCGGCCGGGCCCGGCCGCACGCCGGACTGCCGTGCGCCGCGCATCAGTCGGTGCGGTGAATGGGCTGCTGTTTTGCCTGCACCAGCCACGCCGAGTCGCCGCGCACCACGCGCGCGACCACATCGACCGCGATGCCCGGTCCCCACTTCGGCCCGCCCTGCACCGTGCGCTCGGTCAGCCAGCTCGAGCTGGCCGGTTCTTCGAGCGGCGCGACGGCCTGGGGCACGGCCTCCCAGCGCTGTTTGCCGTTGATTACCCAGAATCGCTCGATCGCGATTCCCTCGGGCGCGGGGCCATTGCCCGCGGCCATCAGCCTGACATTGGCGATGAGCGGCTGGCCGTCGGGCGGGGCGACCGGCTGGAAATCGCGCCAGAGATAGGTGGCGAGCCAGAGTCGGGCGCCGTCAATCTCGAGCGTTTCGGGCGCGGCCGCGAACCCGGCGGGCCTGCGGCCGCGGCAGGCCGGACCGGCGCAGGCCGCAATCAGGGCGGCGAGCGCGGAAAGCGCCGCCGCGTAACGGATGGTTTTCATACCGGGCATTGTAGCCGCAGGCGCGCGCTTGTCCAATCACCGCGCCGCGCCGGGCTACTTGCGGCGCTCGAACAGGTCGAGGAACCGGTCCTCGTACAGGCTGAACAAGCCCCAGCGGTCAAGCTCGTTTTTCAGAGCGATGGCCTCGGCGCGGTTGGCCTGCGCCGCCTCGAACATCCGCTCGATTCGTTCCATCAGGACATGCGGCTCCGGCCGCTCATCGGGCTCGCGCTCGGATTCGTCGCCCGGCTCGCGCTCGCGGTCGGGCTCGGACCGCTCGACCGTGGCGCGCAGGGACCGCACCGCCTCGCTGACCCGGTCCTCGAACTCGCCGAACGCGGCCTCGCTCTCGCGGATTGCCTCGTCGATTTCGGCGGTGTCGACCGTGGTGTTGACCAGCCGCTGGAAGACACCGATGACCGCCTTGGACGCGCGCGGGTTGGGCGACTCGATCGCGTACTGGGGCATCGTCGCGAGGAAGCACGCCGCAGACAGGCCGCGCTGCCGGGCCAGCCCGAGCAGGACGCCATTCAGCCCGGTGATGCGGCCCTCGGCCAAGGGTTCGACCCCGAGCGCGGCGAAGCGGTCGCGCATGTGCTCGTCGGTCGCCACGCCATAGACCCTGGTCGGGTGGCGGAAACTCACCGGCATCGCGTAGGCCGCGCCGGTATATACTTGGGCCGCGCCGTGCAGGCAGGCGAAATCGAGCAACGAAGCGGCGACCTTCACGCCGGCCTCGCCGCCGACCTGGGCCTCGGCCTGAAACAGGAAAAGCTTCGGTTCTTCAACCAGATAGACAAGCTGGACCGGCGGCGAAGGGAAAGCGCCCAGGCCGTTTTCGACGACGATGCCCTCGGGCACCATCGCATCGTCGATGTCGATGCGTGCGACAAGCCTTGCCCCGAGCTTGCGCCTGAGATAATCCACCGCGCCGACCCCGACATGGCCCATACCCGGCCAGCCGGCCATCAGCACCGGCACATTCGACGGAATGTCACTGCCCAGTTGCGTCAGCATCACCTATTAGACTACCGCGGCGGCCCCGGTGTTCAACTCCCGCCTCTTTTCCGCCGCCGCAACAGCGCAAGGACCGCATCCTCGAACTCCCGCACGCCCATCGCCCGCCCGGCCAGCCAGTAGACCGCGATGCCGATGCCGCCGGATACCAGGACCTGGCCGGCGCGGGCGTAAAACCCGCCCAAGCCGACCAGTACGGCCCAGGCGCTGGCGCAGCCGTAAGCCGCCGCGCCCGCCGCAACCGCGGCGGCGAGAGAAAGCAGGGAAAGCTTCAGCGCGGCCCGGCCGCCCAGCCCCCTGTTGCGGCGCGAAAGCAGCAGGAACAGCAGGGCGAAATTGGCGAACTGGGTCACGGCCGCGGCCAGCGGGAACGAACGGAAACCGATGAACCGCATCAGCGCGAGATTGACGGCGATGTTGGCCGCCACCACCCCGACCGCGACCAGGGCCGGGGTGCGCGTGTCGCCGGTCGAGTAGAACCCCGCGGCGCAGTTGCGCGTCGCCGCGGCCGGCCAGATGCCCAGGCAGTACAGCGCGAGCGCCTGCGCGGTCAGCAGCGTGTCGTCCGGAGTGAACCGGCCGCGCTCGTACAGAAGCCGCACGACCGGCACGGCCAGTGCGCCGAGCAGGGCGGCCGCGGGCAGGGTGAGCACCGAAACGAGGCCGAGGGCGTGGCCGAAACGGCGTCGTACCGCGCCCGGCTCCTCGGCGGCCGCGCCGTGCGCGTACTCGGCAATCGCTACCGAACCGATGGCCGCGCCGAAAAGCCCGGCCGGCAGGTGCTGGATGCGATAGGCATAATTCACCCAGGTGACCGAACCCTCGCGCAGGAAAGTCAGCAGGAAAGTGTTGATGAGAAAGTTCACCTGCCAGGTCGCGAAACCCAGCGTCATCGGCAGCCAGCGGCGGACCACCGAACGCAGGCCGGGATCGCGCCAGTCCAGCACCGGTCGCCAGCGCACGCCCATCCGGGCAAGGGCCGGCACCTGCACGAGAAACTGCGCGGCCGCGCCGAGGGTAACGCCCCAGGCCATACCGACAACCGGCTCGACCCCGCGGCTCTTCAGCCACGCATAAGCCGCCAGCGGCACGACGGCCGAAACCGCATTGAACGCGGCCGGCGCGGTCGCGGGGACGAAAAACCGGCCGCCGGCATTGAGAACGCCCATAGCCCACGCCGCCATCGCCACCAGCACGAGGAACGGGAACATCAGCCGCGTCAGCGTTACGGTCAGCGCGAACTTCTCGGGCTGGCCCGCGAAACCCAGCGCGATGAAGCGCACCACGCCCGGCGCGAAAACGATACCCAGCGCGACCAGAGCCGACAGGACGAGCACGAGTGTGTTCAGCACATTCGCGGCGAGGCGCCAGGTCCTCTCCCGATCGCCGGCGCGCAGGCTGGCCACGAATGCCGGCACGAAAGCGGCCGACAGCGCGCTTTCGGCAAAAAGGTCGCGCAGGAAATTCGGGATGCGAAAAGCGACATTGAACGCGTCGCTGGCAAACCCGGCCCCGAACAGGTAAGCGAACACCGACTCGCGCGCCACGCCGAGAACTCGCGACAGCATCGTCCCGGCCGAAAACAGCCCGACCCGCCGGGTAAACTGCTCCTGCAGGGGCGCAACGGCCGCGCGCTCTGCGGCTCCCGGCCGGTCCTCGACGCTCACGCCGCAGTATAAGCCCCGGCCCCGGCCTGTAAAGCCTGCCCCGGCCGGGGGCTTGACTGGCCGGCGCCCCGCGCTATCGTAGCCCGTGGCCAAAGACAAACCGCCCGTCATCGAAGTCGCGGGCCGCGCCGTGCGCCGCATCCCGGTCCGCACCGGCCTCATCACCGAAAAAGACGACATCGTTGAAGTCGTGAAGCGGGCCGCCGGGCGATTGCTGCAACCCGGCGACACTGTGACAATCGCCGAAAGCCCAGTCGCGGTCACCCAGGGCCGCGCCATCCCGGTAAGCCGCATCCGGCCCGGATTCTGGGCGCGCGTGCTCTGGCGTTTCGTGAAGAAAGTCCCCTACGGCATCGGCCTGCGCAGTCCGTGGTCGATGCAGTGCGCCATCGACGAAGTCGGCACCCCGCGCATCCTGCGCGCCGCGCTGGTCGGGGCCTGGGGCAAACTGTGCGGCCGGACCGGGGATTTCTACCGCGTGGCCGGGGAACAAGTGGCGATGATTGACGCGGCGCACACCTCGGGCGTGAAGGAGTATTACGAACACGTGATTATGGGGCCGAAAGACCCGGACTCGGTCGCCGGCAGGATAGCGGCCGCGCTCGGCCGGCC
>CBFGIY010000025.1:0-28781 GCA_965648935.1 Caldifarciminota bacterium | reverse complement strand
CGCTCCCGCGGCCTCACCTACCCGCTGGCCTTTGGCGCAAGCAAGATGGAAGATACCTACGGCTCCCGCGCCACGCTCAACTGGCAGGGACGAGAGGTCGACCTCGACCTAGTCTTCCCGCCCTACAAGTCCTTGTTGTTGAAGGTCTCCAAGTCCGGCTCGGTCCAAGAGGTTGACATCACTTATCACCCGCCCGAGCCGGAGGTAAGCAAGTGAGCGCGGACGAAAACGCGAGCCCTAGCGATCTGGGTCAGCCGAGTCCGCGACCCTCAGCGCACTCGTGGCTGCAGCACAGAGTAGAGGTCCTATCGCTGCTTGATGTGCTTCGCACGAAGGACCAATCCGACGGTCGGCTGACTTCGATTCTCGAATCCGCCCTGCAGGTTGCCAGCAACCCTCTGGTCAAGGATAGGCTCGCACTTGCCGCACACAATGTCAGAGAGTTCATGAGGATGTTGCCGCTGTGCTTCAGGGCAGATTGGACCTGGGCAGAGGACAAAAGGCGCCCGGCGCTGTATGACAAGTTCAAAGCCTTTCGAGATAAGACTTGGGACAAACACAGCCCCGGTGTTGGCGGTCCAGACTCCGAGCTTCACTACAAAGAACTGCACGCAGGCATGAAAGGACTGGTCGACTGGTTCGACAACGAGTTCAGACCGCTGAGGGAAACCCTGCAAGACACCGTGCAGAGCTTCAGTCCGAACGCGGAATCGCTGACTACAAGTGAACTGAACCAGCAGACCGATGATTGGCTCGAACATTACAGGTTCTTCGTGTCCATCTGTCATCACCAAGTTCAGGCCTCTGACAGCGAATTCGGCGACCGCCTATGCGCGGTGGCCAGACTGTTACTACACTGGATAACACCTCGGGCCGTTGCCGACACCGATGTTATCGATCGCCTGATAGCCAAGTATGAGCAGTCGGCTTCTCCTGAAGCATTTGCGAGAGCTCGGGAGCTCATCAACAACCGTGATGTTCGGCATGCGTACTTCTTCAACCGTATCAGTTCTGCGGAGTGGATGGAGCCTCTTGCCGAGGCCGGTTTCTTCTGCAACCCACCTGAACCCCAGCGAGAGGCCGCGGGAACGGCACTCCGAGCGTGGCCAGAGTCGCAGTATCTGGCCCGTGTAGCCGGCAGCCTCACCTCACAGCAGCAAGAGGAAGCGGCGAAGCTGTTCAAGGGCTTTCTGGGAACTGACAACATCTACGTACGATGGGACATTGCGGACGCGTTGCTTAAACTGGAGCCGAAACACGCGGCCCGTGTGGTGGATCGACTTGTCGCATGGCTCCCTCGCCTCGACCAGTACATTCTGCCGGAGAAGTTGGGCAAGCTGCTAGTACATTTGGCCAAGGGCGGTTTCTCGCAAGAGGCGCTCCGTTTGCTGCGCGGCCTGCTGGCTGTCCCGCAGAGCTCAACGCCCGAGGATAGTGAGGATACAGGCCGATTCCGGTTCAGACCAGAACCGCTTTTTGCCGAACACATATACGACCAGATCGTGACCGACGATGTCCCGGCTGTCGTCGCGGCATCGGGACTCCCAGCATACGAGCTGCTGTGCGAGCTTCTCGACAACGGAGTGAAGCAATACTCTGTCAGTTTCCCGGCAGTCGACCACTCAGACCTGGGCCTGGATTCGGTCGAGTCGGACGACGGCAGCTTCTACCCGCACGCTCTCGCCGCCCTTGTGAAGGCAGTCAGATCAACGGGTGAACAGCTAGTCACTTCGGGCAGCGTGGGCGTGCGAGACGTTGTCAAATCTCTGCTGGACCACGAGCCGCGCATCTTTCGCAGAATCGCATACCTCTTTCTTGCCAGTCATCCGTCCGATGCACTTGACCTTGTTGAGATCGAATTGGCATCACGGGAGATGTTCACCGCAATCGAAATGCCGACTGAGTACGTCCTCCTCCTGAGAAACGGCTTCGCGCTCATCCCTGACGCAACGAAGGCGAGCATGCTCGACTGGCTGGACGAACCACCACAATGGCCCGACACCGACTGGTCGGGCAACCCGATAACGCAGGACGAGAAAACGAGATTCACAGACCTTTGGCGAGCGCGCAGGCTGGGGCCGATAGTTGAACACCTCGACCCCGCTTGGCAGAAGGTGTACAAGAACATCCAAAGCAGGCTCCGCACGCAGGTTGAGGAAACAGGTGCTCGGCCCCAAGCCAAGATGCGGCAACCGGTCATTTCGCAGAGAGAGATGTCGCAGATGACTGTAACCGAAGTGCTGGCCTATCTGGAGTATGTGGAGCCCAACTATGAGCCATCCTTAATGCCAGAACCCAGGCTGGAAGAAACGCTCGCCAAAGTTGTGGCAGGCCGCGTTGTCGACTTCGCCGCATCAGCAGGCCTGATGCCGCGACTCGCGCCGAGCTATGTGCAGGCGATTATGCGCGGACTGAAGGATGGCCTTAAGGGCACGGTTCATACCGATTGGCGACCGATGCTCGACCTGTGCTCGGTGCTAGTGAACCAGACGCCGGATGCTCCCGCAGATGGCCGGTCACGCCCGCTCGACGAAGCCCGCTGGACCGCGCAGGCCATCGTCGAATTCCTCGCGGCTGGACTGCGGTCCAATTCGTTCAAGCTCTCAGAGAGGCAGTCAGTCTGGTCGCTCCTGGAGCGCTTGGCTGAGCATCCGCACCCGCAACCGGATGATGAAAGGATGATGGACGACGACGCGACTACGGCATCTCTGAACTCGGTCCGAAGCGTGGCCATTTCCGCCGCGATCGATTACGGGCTATGGTACAGCCGCTTAAGTAAGGACGCTGGCACAGCAACGAACTCCCCATCAGTCCTGTCGCAGTTGCCGGAACTCGCGAACCTTCTGGACAGACATCTGGACGTCACAGTGGATGCCTCTCTAGCGGTGAGAAGCGTGTATGCAAGGCTCTACCCATGGCTGCTTCTGTTGGACGAGACGTGGGGACGCACCCGGGCATCGACCATCTTCCCGCTCGGCGATGACGAAACGAGCAGGAGATACTTCGTGACTGCGTGGGCTAGCTTCATGAGGTTCAGTCGGGCCTTCGACATCACATTTGAACCACTTCGCCCGCAGTATGAGCGCGCCCTAGAACTCATGGATGACGAGAAGCTCAAAGGGCCGACGCGCCTGCCGAGCCTCGGCCACTACCTTGCAGAGCACCTCATGTTCTATCTCTGGCGGGGCAGGCTGGAACTTACTGACAGCCTACTAACGGCGTTCTGGTCTTCTGCGACCCCCGAGGTACGGAAGCATGCCCTCAGCTTCGTGGGTGATGCGTTCAGACAGACCGACGACCGGATACCGGAAGAGGTCTTGGAAAGGGCGAAGCGGCTATGGACCTCGCGCATGGAGGCGGCAGAGAGGGATGATGGATTTAAGGGTGATTTGGCCGCATTCGGAGCATGGTTCGCTTCAGCCAAGTTCGATGATGAATGGTCTCTCAACCAACTCGAGCACGCCGCCAAAGTTGCGAACGGAATCGACGACCTTTATCCCGTAATGAAACGGCTAGCTGCCCTTTCCAGGACTTGTGCGGCTCAATGTGTCGCCATTCTGGCGAAGTTCATCGAGCATCGTCATCTAGGCACATACATGGATGCGTGGATGCGCGAGTCAGAGCAGGTGCTCGAAGCGGCACTCCACTGCGGCGATAGAAATGCTGCCCTAGTCGCAGAGCGCTTGGTGGGCACTCTTGTTGATATGGGGTACATCAAGTCTCGCCGGCTGCTTCTGAATTGAAGCTGAGTCAGGACCCTGCATCCAACGGCAACGCGCCTCATTCCCTCGGGACGACTTGGTGCACTGGGGGTTGATTGCCCTAGTCCAGCGACTGCTTGGGCCTCAGCAGTAACAATGCTGCACTGGTCATAGCTTCGTCCCAAGCCGCGTCCGGTCTACAGAGGTTGTCCGCACCTGAGCAAACTACCTGAACGGCCCGCACCGTCGGGCTCATCGACGAAGGCTTGGGCCAGCCTGCGGTCTGGCCTGCCGAGTCGCGTCAGCGCCGGCATAGCCCGGCCCGTCAGCCGGTCAGGCGCCTGCGCTGGGTCGCTGCCGCCGGGCCGCGTAGGCGAACGCGTGGAAGTATCGGCGCCACGACTCGTCGCTCGACCCGAACTGGTTGTCGCCCAGGAAATAGTCGGCCAGCGCCTCGCTGACCCGGCAGAGCTCGCGCAGTCGACCCCGGTTGCGCGGGTCGAGCTTGGTCAGGTGCACCAGCTCCAGCGCCCGCTCGAACGCCCGGTTGGCGCGCTCTTCATCGCCCCGCGCGCGCCAGTTGATGGCCCGCTCGACCTCGCTGCCCGCATTGCCCATCTGCTCGAAGAAAGTCAGCTCGAACCACCGCCCGGCGGCCAGCTCCTTGTGGACGTAGCTCATCGACTGACCAGTCGCCCCAGCACCGCAACGATGGCGGCGCGCGCCTCTGGGCTGCTCACGCCCCGGCCGCGGTTGCCCTGCCACGGCCGCACGTTGATCATCGAGTCGAACTCGACCCAGTCGTCGCCCGCGACTCCCGGGTACAGGTTCACGCCCCAAAGGTCGTCCTGCCTCGCGCCGTCCTCAAGCAGCGCCTGCTCCTCGTCCGAGTGAAGGGCGGCATCGACCGCCATCACGCCACGCCCGACATCGACGACCGCCTTCACGAAGTCGCCGAACGTCGCCTCGGCCATCGCCGACAGCTCGGCAAGCGGCATCGGCTCGCGGACGATCTTCACGGGGCCAGTCTATGCCCGGCCGCGCGACCGGTCAAGCGCAGGGCGCCTTCTTCAAGGGGACCCTGCTCCAGCCGGCTCCCTGCTGTAAGATATGTTACAGGAAATGACTTCGAGGTTCCGCTACTCAAGCCCACCGGGCACGGCCGGTTAGGCGAATACCCGTCAAAACCCTCGCCTGCTCCCCGGGCCGCCCTGCGGGCTGCGCGCCGGGCCTGTCCCCGGCCCCTCGCCCCTGACCCCTCGTCCCTCTCCTATCTCGTCCTGACGCACTTCCACCTGCGCCGGAAGTCGCGCGTGGAGCGGACAACCAGATTCTTCACCAGCTCGCCGTAGGCGCGTTCCGGGTCTTCGGCGTCAAAGCTGAGAAAGTCCTTGGCCACCGTGACCTGGCCGATAGTGCGCTGGTCCGTGCCGGTGCCGGTCCAGATCGTCGCGGCGTTGGCGGTCCTGACCAGCCGCGCGCTCAGGGTCGCGTCGACCTCGGCCGAGGCCGAGACGTGGGGAAACCCGAACCCGAACGAGAAGCGCGGGTTCACGTCCGATATGTCGATGGTGCCGGTGATGAGCGTGCGCAGGCCGTACTTCTCGCCGATGGCCTTGATGGCGTCGGGCGTCATCGCGCTGTGCCCGACCGCGCGCAGCACGTCGCTTTCCTTGCCCAGTTCAACTATCTGGATACCGGGCTGGTCCCGGGTGATGGCCTGCAGGAACCGCCGGGTCGCGAAGGGCGCGAGCCCGCCCTGTTCGTCCATCCGGAACTCGACGATGCCGATGACCTCGTTGGACTGCAGGTCCACGGCCGGCGCCATCAGCACGCGTTTGTAACAGCCGCCGAGCGCGGCCGCGGCCAGCACGACTGCCAGCAATCTGGCGTAGCGATTCATTGGTGTCCTCCCGCTGTGGTTTGCGTTGCCCGGACTCGTCATTGCTCTTTCGGCCCAATACTAGTCCGTTCTGCCCTGCCTGCCAAGTCCCGGCTTCACGTCGCATTTACCCTGAATCCTGCCGCGCCATTCCGCGTCTATAGGCATCGGCCTGGCGGCGGGAGGGATAGCCCTTCTGTCCTCAGGCGCGCGGGACCGAGAAGCGCGGGGCTGCAAGAAAGCCCGGCACGAACCTGGAGGATTGAAATGAATCGCCGTTACCTGGCTAAACCCGTTCTGATGGTCGCTGCCGCCGCGATGCTGGTGGTCGGCTGTGACCGTTTTCTGACACCGTCCGAGACAAACATCGACCCGGCCGGCCTGCCCTACTGCGGCATCACGCAGGAGGTCAAGCTCATCGCCGGCCAGCACATCGAGGTCGGCTCGGTGACCGTGGGCAACGACGCGACCAACCTCTATGTGACGTTCACCACGACCGGCAACTGGAAGCTCTCTGAAACCCACGTCCACGTCGCGACTTCGCTTGCCGGCATACCGCAACGCAACGGCAACCCCGTGCCCGGCAGGTTTGATTACGGCATGGACCACGACCCGATGGTGACGACCTACACCTACACGATACCGCTCGGCGCCTGGCCGCCCGGGACCGAGCTCTACATCGCGGCCCACGCCGTGGTCAACCGCGTTGACCAGTACGGGAATGTCCTGCAGCGCGAGACCGGCTGGGGTCAGGGCCCCGGGTTCCCCGGCCGCAACTGGGCGATGTACTTCAAGTACACGGTCCAGCCGTGCGGTCCGAATAACGACCCGCTGATCGGCCAGTTCCGCACCCAGACCCAGGGCGGATGGGGCTCGGTGCCGCGCGGCAGCAACCCCGGCGCGTACCTGCACGCGAACTTCGCGAGCGCATTCCCGGCCGGCCTGGTGGTCGGCGGCGGTTTCACGCTGAGCCTGACCTCGGCGCAGGCCGTGACCGACTACCTTCCCGACGGCAGCGCCCCGGCTCCGCTCACGCAGAACTGGGTCAACCCGACCCAGATGATTACGGTGCTGGCCGGGCAGACGGTCGCGCTCAGCCTGAGCGTCGGGTTTGACCTCTATGACCCGAACTTCGGCGCGTCGCCGGTGAATCTGAAGGACCTCGTCGTGGCCGACATGTCCAGCCCCTACTTCGGCTGGACCGTCCAGCAGGTGCTTGACGAAGCGAACCTGATTCTCGGCGGCGGGCCGGGCGACCCGTCCCAGATCAACGACGCGGTTTCGAGCATCAACGAGAACTTCGTGGACGGTGTCATCAACAACGGCTTCCTGGCATTGCCCTGAAAGCCGGGGCGCAGCAGTGCGGGGCAGGGCATGGCCCTGCCCCGCACCATTTGCGCAAGAGCGCCGCGCTAGATCTGCTCCTCGTCAAAGAAGAGGTTGACGTATTCCACGCCCGGGGTCCTGTTCAGCTCGGCGATAAGCTCCTCGCCCTTGTCCTTGTGCTTCAGCCGCACGTAGAAAGACAGCTCGATGAGCTGGGTGTCGCCCAGGGACCGGACGTTGACCGGGGTCAGCTTGGCGCAGTGGCGGTCGAGCACGTCCTGGTAGGCCGGGCGCGGCCCGGTGCCCGAGCGGTAGTTGAACTGCAGCAGGTAGTCGTCGCGCCGCGGCGTGGCGAAAGGCGTCTTGTACAGCAGGAGGATCACCAGCCCGATGGCCACGGTGCCGACCAGCGCGACCGTGTAGAACCCGACGCCCGCGGCCATGCCCACGCCCAGCGCGAGAAACACGTAGACGATGTCCTGCGTGTTCTTCACGGCGTGGCGGAACCGCACGACCGACAGCGCGCCGACCAGCCCGAACGCGCGCGCGAGGTTGTTGCCGATGACCATTATCACGACCGCGGTCGCCATCGACAGCAGTATCAGCGTGTTGGTGTAGCCGACCGAGTAGCCCGGCCCGCGGTAGGTGCGCCGGTAAAGCCAGGCGACGGCGAAGCCGCAGAGAAAGGCCATCGCCACCCTGACCAGCACGGTCGGCCCGCTCACGGGCAGAAGCTGCAGTTCCTGCGCCAGTCCTCTCAGTGCTTCCATTGTGTCCTTTCTCGATTGATTGCCCCTGCGGCGCTGCCGTTTGGCGCGAACTCCATCCGGTGCCCGACGCCGAGCAGGGCCCGCTTCTCGCGGCGGTGAACCTCGATGCCGGTTGCGAACTTGGAAAACGCCTGCCGGGTCAGGTCGAACTCGCGCACTACATGACGCACCCACTGCGGCAGGCGCAGGTAGAACTTCACTTCGAAGATGAAGTGTCCCGGCGTCAGGAACGCCATCTCGCGGTCTTCGTAGAGCGAGGCAAGCTCGGGGTACAGCCGGCTGCGCACGTTGCGGTCGAAAGTCAGCCGCAGCAGCGGGTCGAACCGGCCGTAGAAAGCCTCGCGCTCGTAGGCGACCAGCACCGCGGGCAGCATCAGCCGGCGGTGGTAGTTGTAGAAGAACCGGCCCGCCGCCTCGGCCTCTTTCGAGCCGGGCGCGAACGGCAGCCGCGTGCCCCGGTCGTACCCGGCGAACACCGCGGGCAGCTCGCTGAAGCGCAGCGGCGCGCGGCTCTTGGAGATGAAGTCCTCGCGCTTGCTCTTGATTTCCAGGAACACGAGGCTGTCCGGGGTCGGCGTGTTGTAGCCGCGGATGCGCAGCTTCTTCTTCAGGCGGAACCCGTCAACCTTCTCGAAGTAGCAGGCCAGCCGCCGCGTGTCGTAGTAGATGCTGCGCACCGTGTACTCCTGCGGCGCGCGCGCGGCGCAGAACGAATCGTAGCAGACATAGGGCCGCAGCGCCGCGCGCAAATCCGAGAGCTGCGACTTGGGCACGACGAACTTGTACTCCAGCCGGCCCGGCGTGCGCATCACCGGCACGCCTGCCGCGCCGGTTGCGCTCTCTGCCGCGGTGGTGCCCAAACCTAGTCGACGAGCACGACGCGGGCCTGTATTCCGCGCCCGCCCCGCAGGAAGTAGACCCCGCGCGCGAGACGTGACACGTCGTTTGCCCCGGCCCGCAGGCTCATCACCCGCCGCCCCGCGGCATCGAGCAGCTCGGCGCGGGACTCGGGTCCGCTGAGAACGACCGCGCCGCGCACCACACTCGGCCCGGCTTGAGGCAGGAAGCCCGGGGCTGCGTGCGTTTCGGCGACTCCCGAGGCCGGGTAGCGCACGGTCGCGTAGTCCAGCCCGGTGCCCGAGCCCGCGCTCCAGCCGGTCACGCACGGGTTCCCGGCCCCGTCCAGCGCGATGGCCGCGGCGCCGTCGGCCCGGCTCGCCGGTCCGTCATAGCGCTCGACCCACAACTCCGCGCCGGTCGGTGAGTACTTCACGGTCGCGTAGTCCGAGCGCGTGCCCGAGCCTGCGCTCGAGCCGGTGACAAACACGTTGCCCGCGCGGTCGACCGCGACCGAGCGCGCCTCGTCGAACCCCGAGACCGGCCCGTCGTAGCGCGCGACCCACTGCTGCGTGCCGTCCGGGGAATACTTCACGACCGCGTAGTCGGCGTCGGTGCCGGCACCCGGGCTTGAGCCGGCGACGTGGACGTTGCCCGCCTCGTCCACGGCCAGCGCGTATGCCCGGTCCGCGCTCTGGGCCGGCCCATCGTAGCGCCGCAGCCAGAGCATCTCACCGGTCGCGCTGTACTTGATGGTCGTGAAGTCGAGGTTGGTGGTGGGGTCCGCGCTCGAACCGGTAACGATGACGTTGCCTTCCGGGTCCACCGCGACCGCGCAGACCTCGTCGCTCTCGTCGGCCGGACCGTTGTAGCGCCGCGTCCACAATGTCTCGCCCGTGCCGCCCTCGTACTTGACCAGCACATAGTCCCAGGAGAGCGTGTACGGACTGCCGCTGTTGCCCGCGACGTAGATGTCGCCACTGCGGTCAACCGCGACCGTCACGGCGTAATCCTCGTCGCCCGCCGGGAACACCGCGGCCCACTGCTCGCCCCCGCCCGCGTCGTACTTCAGCGTGAGAAAGTCCCAGCCCATCGTGTCGCCGCCGGTGTACCCGGCCGTGACCACGCCGTCCGGGACAAGCGCTATGGCCAGACCGAAGTCGTTGCCCCGCTGCGCGCCGTCATAGCGCGCGGCCCACTGCTCGCCCCCGCCCGCATCATAGCTCACTGTGAGAGCGTCAGTCATCAGGTCGGGCCCGGCGCTGCCGCCGGTGACAAACACGTTACCCGCGGCATCGACCACGACCGCGCGGCCCTCGTCGCTGCCCCCGGCCGGCCCATTGTAGCGCGCGGCCCACTGCTCGGCCCCGGCCGCGTCGTACTTCACCGTGGCGATGTCGTTGGCCGTTGGCCCGCCCCAGCTTGTCCCGGTCACAGCGACCGCGCCCGAAGCCTCGACTGCGATTGCGCGTGCCTCGTCCTCGTCGCCGGCCGGCCCGTCATAGCGCGCGACCCACGACTGCCCGGCTGCGACCGCCGCGGCCAGCAGCAGCACGGTCAGGCTCATTCCCTTTGCCATCTCTGCCTCCTAGCGGGCGAGCACGACGCGTTCAAGCATCGCCCCGCCCTGCACGAAATACACGCCCGGCGCGAGCCGCGCCACGTCGTTATCCCCGGCCCGCAGGCTCATCACCCGCCGCCCCGCGGCATCGAGCAGCGCGGCGCCGCGCTCACCACCGTCAGAGGAAAGCCGCAGCACGCCGCGCGCGACCGTAGCTCCGAGCAGCCGGCGCTCAAGAACACGCGCGTTCGGCTGCTCGCTGGCCCCGGTGTGAAACTCGCGCGGGTACTTGATGGCGCGGCCGGTCTGCGACCCGATGTTGTACTGCCAGACGACCTGGCCCGCGCGCGTCACCTCGGTGATGCGGCCGCTCGTGCCCTCGATCATGAAGGTGTTGCCGTTGGGCATCCGGAACGCGCCGCTCAGGTGGTTGGCGAAAAACACGCCCGGGTTCTGGTAATACCAGACCGGCGCGGTCGGCCCGAACGCCGAGTCCGGGTGGATGTAGAACCCGCCGGCCGAGTCGCGCGGCGGCGCCAGCTCCAGCACGGTCGAGTAGTCGTTGGCCGTGCCCGGCCGGTCGCCGTTGTTGAAGATGAGAATGTTGCCCGCGCCCTCCAGCCCCGGCCTTATCCAGTTCGCGCCGTGCACGACATAGAACACGCGGTCGGCCGAAGTGCCGCGCCGGTAGTTCTGCGGATTGCCCCAGCGCCAGAGGATGTCGCCGCCCTTGCCGTGGCGCCCGCCGGTCGAACCCCGCGCCTCCTCGGTCGTTGTCGAATGGTCGATGACATAGACCTCGTGCAGGTTGTGCGAGCAGAACACGATGAGGTCCTCTTCCTCATTGTAGTCCACGGCGTTGAAGTGGGTCCAGTCGCCGCCCACCACCGTGCCGAGGTTGATGTCGATCCGCTCGGGATGGTCGCGCACCACGCCGTAGTTGGGCTTCTGCGGGTCAACGTCCTGTATCAGGTGGTCCCAGAGATGCCACTCCCAGACCACGCTGTCGCCTCTCGGGTCGTATTCGATTATCTCGTCCGGCCAGAAGTCGCCGGTTATGTTCACCCGGCCATAGGCCTGGGCCTCGGCCCGTGTCTTGCGGTCCCAGGATACCACGAGCACGTTGCCGTTGGGCATCGGCTGGATATCGTGATGCTGCTGGTGATAGGCATTGGACCACAGGAAGCTCTCGACGACCACGCCGTCCCACGAATACTGCTCGATGAGCCCGCCGTAGGCCGCGCCGCGCATCGTCGCGCCCGAGTACACCGCGGGCCGCCACATCGTGCTGTCCGGCATCAGGTAACTCATGTAGGCCGGGTTCGCGGTGCAGGTCCACGAGTTCACGGTCTGGCCGCTGTTGTTGATGAGCCGGGCCGTGCGGCTGTTCATCGGGTTGAAAAGCGTCAGCCCGTCATAGGCCTGGGCCAGGGCCAGCGCCGGCACCAGGGCCAACGCGGCCAGAGCGGTCATTCTCCGCATCGAGCACCTCCAGAACACACGGTCGGTGGAATCCGTCGAAGCTCCTTACTCAGCCACTACCAGTTTGAGCCCGGTGCGTTCGTCGTCGGCGGTCAGCCGGGCAAAGTACACGCCCCCGGGCACCGCGCGCCCGGGAACAGAGAACGAACATTCGTGCCGGCCGGCCGCGCTCTGGCCGTCAACCAGGGTCGCGACATCGCGCCCGGCCGCGTCAAAGACCTGCAGGGTCACGCGGCTCGTGCGGCCAAGCTCGAACCAGACCCGGGCCGGCTGGCCCGGCCGCACCGGCGAGCTGCACCACGCGCCGCGCAGCAACCGCGCACCGCCGTCGCCGCCCAGTCCGGTCGCGAACTCGCGCGGGTACTTGATGGCCCGGCCGGTCCAGGCCGGGGACATGTAGGTCCAGACGACCCGGCCGTCCTCGGTGACCTCGCTCAGGCGGCCGCTCACCGCCTCGGTGATGAAAGTGTTGCCGTTGGGCAGCCGGTACGCGCCGGACATGTGGCCGGAGTAGAACACGCCCGGGTTCTGGTACACCCAGCCCGGCGCGGCCGGCCCGAATGCCGAGTCCGGGTGAATGTAGTAGTGGTCACCTGAATCCAGCGGCGGCGTGATCTCCAGCACGGTCGAGTAGTCGTTGGCCGAGCCCGGCCGGTCGCCGTTATTGAACACGAGAATGTTGCCCGCACCGCGCAGGCCGGGCGCTATCCAGTTCGCGCCGTGCACGACGTAGAACACCTGGTCGGTCGAATCGCCGCGCCGGTAGTTTTGCGGGTTGCCCCAGCGGTAGATGATGTCGCCGCCCCGGCCGTGGCGCCCGCCCGAGTGCCCGGCCGCCTCCTCGGTCGTGGTCGAATGGTCGATGACGTATATCTCGTTGAGGAAATGCGATGAGAACACTATCTCGTCGCGCTCCGGGCTGTACGCGACGATGTTGGCGTGAATCCAGTCGCCGTAGGAGAACAGCGTGCCGAGGTTGATGTCGACCAGTTCGGGATGGTCGCGCACCACGCCGTGGTTGGGCTTGGTCGAATCGACGTCCTGTATCACGTGGTCCCACACCCGCCAGCGCCAGACCACGCTGTCGGCGTCCGGGTCGTACTCGATTATCGCCTCGGGCCACATCTCGCCGGTGACATTCACCCGGCCCATCGCCTGCGCCTCGGCCCGGGTCTTGCGCTCCCAGGCCAGCAGCAGGATGTTACCGTTGGGCATCGGGTGGATGTCGTGGTGCTGCTGGTTGTTCGCGTCCGACCAGAGAAAGCTCTGCACCACGTCGCCGTCCCAGTCGTAGCGCTCGATCAGCCCGCCGTACACGCCGCCGCGCATCGACGCGCCCGAGTACTGGCCCGGCCGCCAGATGGTCGAGTCCGGCATCAGGTAGACCGCGTAGGCCGGCGTGCTCGCGCAGGTCCACGAGTTCACTACCTGTCCGTCGTTGTTGACCAGCTTGGCCGTGCGGCTGTACACCGAGTTGAACAGGGCCAGCCCGTCAAACACCTGTGCCCCGGCCCCGGCCGAAAGCAGCGCAAGGGCCGCGGCAATGACTGAACGCTTCACGCTTCCTCCCTACCTCGTTACCACCAGCTTTATCGACTCTCGCGCCGCGCCGAGCGCCGTCCGTGCCTCGAGCCGTGCGAAGTACACGCCGCCGGGCATCGCGCCGGCCGGCGCGAACTCGGCCTCGTGCTGCCCGGCCGCGCGCTCGCCGTCCAGGAGCACGGCCGCGACCCGGCCCGCCGCGTCATAAACCCGCAGGCTCGCTCGCCCGGGCCGGGCCAGTGCGAAGCCGAGCCGCGTCGCGCGGGCGAATGGATTGGGCCGGGCCGCCAGCCGGATGCTCAAGGTTGCGGCCGTGCCCGGTTCGGCCGTGCCGACCGCGCTGTCGTTCTCCCATCCCGGCGTCGGGTTCATCAGCCGGAACGCGCCCGCCGCGTCCGGGTACCGGCCGAAACTCACGTCGGCGTACTGCTGGCCGAACGTCACCCGGTCCAGGGGCCGGCCGTCCGGGTCCGAAAGCAGCACGGTGCCGCCGCCCCCGGCGAGCGTGAAGCTGGCGTGCAGGCCGGGCTGGGTCGAATCGTTGTCGGCCCAGACGATCACCCGGCCGCGCGGCGCCAGCGCCACGTCCGGGAAAGACCACTTGACGATTTCGGCGGAATCGTCGGAGAGCAGGTAACCGTCGAGCGAGATCGCCCGGTCGGTGTTGTTGACGATTTCCAGCCAGTCGTCGAACTGACCCGAGGGGTCGCGCACGGTCGAGTTGTTGATTGCCATCAGCTCGTTGATGACCAGGCTTGCGGTTACCGGCAGCGACCGGAACTCGCGCTCGGCGCGAGCCGGCTCAAACGCTCCCGCCGCATCGTTCTCGGCGTAGATGTAGTACTCGACGTTGCCGGCCCCGACCCGCACGGTCGCCGCGTACTGCCCGCCGCCTGAGTCGGCCATCGCCACGCGCTCGAACCGGTGCGCCGGGTTCTGGCGCCAGCCCAGGAACACCGAGTCGGCCCCGCTCACGCCGGCCGTGAAGCTCACGCTCGCACCCGGGGTGGGCCGCGGCGGCGTGACGAGGACCGTTCCGATTGTCGGCGCGGCGGCCGTGAACTCGGGCCGCGCCGAGAGATAGTTCACGCGCGGCCCCATCAGCTCGGTCAGACCGACGATGGCCAGCGGCCCGGTGCCGACCGAGCGGGTGATGTTGTTGAGAAAATCGTTGTAGGTGTAGAACTTGTTCGGGTCGGCGCGCACGTGCGCGTCGATCGCGTCCTGTATCTCTTCGGCCCGGCTGCGGTACCAGCCGCTGGCAAAAGTCTCGGCGAGCATCGTCCGGGCGTGGGCGACGTACATCCGACGCAGGCGCGCATCGGCAAACACCCGGCTGCATATCGGGTAGTTCTCGTCGCCCGAGCGCAGGAACGCATCCAGCGCCTGCATCTGGGCGAGGTTGAGCTGGCCCGTGCCGCACAGGTCGCGGAACGCGCCGAAGCTCTCGTTCAGGTCCCACACCACCGGGCAGAACCGGCCCGACGCGTCACGATACAGGTAGAAGTTCTGCGGCATGTTCACCGGCGCGTCAAGGTTCACCAGCACGATGTCGAACGCGAGCATCCACAGGTGCCGGTCCACGTCGAGCACCCGCTCGACCAGTTCGGGCCGGTTGTTGAAGGTGTCGAGAAACCCGACCAGCTCGGCCCAGCCCGAGTCCGACTGCATCTCGTAGTAGTGCCGGTACGCGGCGCTGTCCGGGCCAAAGTACTTCCAGCCGCTCATCTGCGAGCTGTCGGTCAGCCGCCCCTTGAACCGGGCGTTGCCGTCGCACAGGAAGTGCTCGCGCATGAAACGCTTGTCCGGGTCCTCGTTGCAGGTGTACAGGCCGATGAGCGTATCATTCACCCAGACATTGACGAACGCCGACCGGCCCGCGGCCATGTAGCGCCGGGCAATCTCGTAGGCCAGCACCTCGCGCACGAAACTCGGGTCCTTGTAGACGTTGGCCAGCCGCAGGGTGCCGTGCCCTTCGATGGCCTGGCCCGGCTGCGCATAATCGAGCTTGATATTGAACGGGTTCTTGCGCCGGCTCGGGTTGTATGAGCTCGCGCCCTTGTAGCGCACGCCGACCGAGTCGAAGCGCACGCCGTCCACGGTCGCGCTGCCCACCAGCCGGCCCTCCTCGCCCGCGGCGTAAAGGCTGTCGAGAATCTCGTCCCAGTTGGGCTGGGCAAACTGCAGCCGTATCTCGCTCACGCCGTCGAGGTCGAAAAGCCCGGCCCTGGCCAGCGCGAGGACCAGCATGAGCAGCGCCAGCGCTCGGCCGGTCATCGGCGCGCCTGCCCTCCCCTAGCGCCGGCCCGCGTTGGACCGGCCCGGTGTCGGCCGCGGCATGAGTTGCCAGTCCGCGCCGCCGTCCGGCATCCGTCCGAATGAAGTGTCGGTCTTCTGCGGCCCGAAAGAGAAAGTGTCCACGGCCAGCGCGTGCCTGCCCTCGGGCGAATACAGCCCGAGCTGTTCGCCGGCCGCGGCCGCGAGATTGAAGGTAGCGTGCAGCGGCCCCTGCTCCGGCTCGTCGTCACACCACACCAGCAGGAACCCGCCCGCCCTGATGTTGGTGTCCGGGAAAGTCCACTTCTTCGGCTGGCCGAGGTCGTCGGTCAGGGTCCAGCCGCCGAGCGCGACCGCGCTGTCCGCGGCGTTGTACAGCTCCAGCCAGTCGTCATAGTCGCCGGCCTCGTCGCGCACCGTGCTCTGGTTCGACGCCTGGAACTCGTTGATGAACAGCTTGCCGCGCCAGCGCGAGAGCCCCGAGATGTTGCGCGCGCCCGGGGTCGGAAAGTCCATCATGCGCCAGGCCCCGCCGTCCGGGTACCGGCCCTGCGCGGTGTCGGTGCTCTGCGGCCCGAAACTCAGCGTGTCGATGTAATAGACCTGGTCACCGGTTGCCGCGAAGAACCCGAGCTGCTCGCCGTCCGAATCGAGCTTGAACGAGGCGTGTAGCGGCCCCTCGCGGTACTCGCCGTCGCACCAGACCAGCAGGTATTCACCCGGCCCGATTGTCGTGTCCGGGAAGCTCCACTTGGTCGGCGCGGCCAGATTGTCGGTCAGGTACATCCCGCGCAACCTGATAGCCGCATCGCCGGCATTGTGCACTTCCACCCAGTCGTCATAGTCCCCGGCCTCATCCGCGACCGTCGTCCGGTTCGAGGCCATGAACTCGTTGATGTAGAGCGCGCCGGCATAGGGCGACTCGCGAAACCCGGCCGGGTCGGCGCTGCACCCGCCCGCCATGAGCAGCACGCCCGCCAGCACGCCGGCCAGGACCTTCCTTCCTCGGACCTCGTTCTGTATCCTGCGCTCTTCCTGCATTGTTCTGTATGCCTCTCCCATCTAGAACCCGGCCTGCGCCTCGACGGTCACCACGCTGCCCGCGCCCGGCTGTGTCCCGAATCGCGCGGTCCAGTCGGTCTTCAGCCGCACCCGGCGCTGCAGGTACCAGTTCAGCCCGGCCGACAGCGCGGTCAGCGCCGCGCCGTCGCCCTGCGGGTCGCCGCGCAGATGCTCAAGCCGCAGCACCGGCTCGAGCGCGCCCAGACGCGCCGAACCGACGAGCCAAGCGCCCGCCATCCACGCCGCGCTGTCGGCATTGCCGCACAGTGCCTCAAGTTCGACCGCTGCCGGCCCGAGCTTCAGCGCGGCATCGCCGCCAAAGGCATGCACCAGCCTGCCGCTCAGGCTGTCGTTTCGCTGGGTTGCGTTCAGGCCGAGCGCAAACCGGCTTGACGGCTCAAACGTGAGCCGCTCGACAAACTGCTTCGCGTCATTGTCATCGCGGAACCGCCGCGCCCGGTTGCCGTTGAAAACGCCCAGCGCGTAGCCGAGTCCGAGCCGCGGCGCGAAAAGCCCGCCCTCCGCGACCAGCCCGATGTCGCGGCCGAGAAAACCCATCGAGCCGAACCGGTCATTGGCCGCGCCGCGCTCGACGGTCACCAGCCGGCTTGCCGGGGTCAGCTCCTCGCGGCTGAACGGCATCTTCTGCAGTCCCGCGACCAGGCGCAGGGGCCGGCCGATGCGGTACGCGACAAACGCGTCCTTCACTTCAAGGGCCAGCCGGTCTGCGCCCACCTCCATCTCGAACGCGGCCCGCTCGGCGAACTCGTACTCCAGACTGAACCGGGCGCGCCGCAGGATGAAACCGAAGGCCGGCCACGCGCCGGCCCGAAAGTCCTGCACCCATTGTATGTGGGCATAGCCGTCAACCGAAAGCCGTTCGTTGCCGGCCCGCTCGCCGATCCGCACGCCCGATGCCGGGACGGCGAGCACGACCAGCAGACCAAGCGCCACGCCGAATGCCCGGCAACCGCCAATGCCCGGGCGCGCGCAACCTGCGCAGGCCGCGGACCGGCTCAGAATATCAGCAAAGCCTAACACCAGCTTAACACAGTATTCGACCCGCTGAGTCAAGTCAACCTGCGCGAAGACTATGATGTAGGATGACAAGCCGCGCCGGAGAAGCCTGCAAGCTTCCCCGGCGCGGCCCCTGGTCGGGCAGGGAGGCAGAAACCCGACATGGAGGCACAGATGGCACGGATGTACTGTCCACCCGCCAGCCAGACATACCCCGGCTTCGCCGCCACTATTCCCGCCGGCCGACGCCGCCACCCGCCAAGAACCAGTCCACCACCCGCGCCGCTCATCTGACTGAAGAGCATGATCTTGGACGATAGACCCTCCCACCCGCTCTTCCGTGTATCGAGCCTTAAAGCGCAGAGCCACTCGCTGTGACCCACCTGGAGAGTATCAGACTGACAACCGATGGCTGGACTGCTGCATAGAGCAGAAGTGGCGCTCTGGCCCTGTTTTGAACCAAGATACGCCAGCCGAACCACTCTCCTGGCCGTTCCCCCATCAGTAGTCTAGAACAACCGTGGGGACACAGCCCAGTCACGACCGCAGACCGCTTTCTGACCGGGCCCCAGCGCGGCCAACGAATGTAACTTTCTTCTGTAGAACTACTTACCCGCTACTGCGGCAAGTTCTGTCCGAACTTCGGCCCGAACTGCATCTAATGCTCTGTTCGAACGCTGAAGCGAAAGGAGGTGAGCTTATGGCAGACGCAACCGAACGCATCGGCAACTGGGCGGTGAAGTACAACACCGAGCGCATCAAGGCGATACTCGATGAGCGCCGGCAGACGATGCTCGAACGCTACTCCGCGGTCGTGGCCGAGCTCTGGGCAACCGAGGTCCAGGTCAAGCAGGTGCTGGACGAACAGAACGTTCAGACCATCCTGTACGTGCCGTACCTGAACTACGGCCGCGAGCTGTTCCGGCTGTCGCGCCAGCGCGGCATCTCGGGCAACTCGTTCGCGCTCGCGGCCCAGGTGCTGCTGACCAAGTGGCAGGCCCGCGGCCTCGACCCGGTCGTGCTCGCGGCGGTCCGCTCTGGGGTCTTCAACATCCCCGCGCCGGTGTGATACAACACGAGCCGGGCCGCGCTTCTGCGCGGCCCGGCAGTTTCTTCTATCAGCAGGGTGGTTCGCCCCGCTATTGTCTAGCAGCAGCAGTCGCAGGAGCAGCAACACTCGCGTTCGAGGCAGCCGCGGTCGACAAGGTAACAGACCCGGTCGTCGCACACGGCCACCTTGTCTAAGCCCAGTTTCAGTTCATCCTTTGCTCTCTTCACTGCTCTCACCTTCTTTCGGCCCGTTAGACTCGCGCCGCGGTTCCGGGATGCGCGGCTCTGCGCCGCCCGGGAATACCCTGGCCCCGACAGGGGTAGATGACTGTGGCTGCTCTGCGGTCCGAAAGGAGTCTGAATGAAACGCGCTACTGCCGCAGTCCTCATCGCACTCGCGCTCGCGAGCACCGGCTTCGCCTCGCGCCCGCCCGCGCGACGGCCCGGCCCGCGCGCCCGGCACGTGGTCGTGCACCGGCCGCTGATGCGCCGCCTGATGCGCGCCTTCTGCTACAGCCCGCGCCACGCGCCGCGCCACTACCGCCGCGACCGGGGCCGACACTACGGCTACACCCGCGGCCGGCATTACGGGTACCGCCGCGGCCATCATCGCGGCCGGCCCGACAGCCGCTGGCACGGCGAGCGGCCCGACAACCCGGGCCGCGGTCACCGCGGCCGCTAGACCTCCTTGCCCAGCCGACGGCAGCGGCCAATTGGCCGCTGCCGATTTGGCTTGACCATAGTCCCGGCCGGCCCTAGCATTGTGGTGCGGCCCGGCAAACGGGCCCGAAAAGGAAAGACATCAATGAAGAAGAAGACCGTGCTGATTGCCCTGCTGGTCCTGCTGGTTCTGGCGCCCGCGGCCGCGCTGGCCGGTCCCCAGCCGGGCGAGGCGGCCCCGAACTTCTCGATTCCCGACACAGCCTGGGTGAATCGCCAGCTTACGGAGTTTCGCGGCCGCGTCGTCCTGCTGAACTTCTGGACCTCGGGCTGACCGACCTGCCGCGCGGAGTTACCGCGCCTTTCGCTGATGCAGAACGACTACGGCCGCCACGGGTTCGACGCCATCGCCATCAACCTCCAGGAGGATATGGAAATGGTCGTCAAGGCCTGGGCCCGCCAGAACACCAACCTCTACCTGCGGGACAACGGCAGCGCCTGGGGCGCCTACCGCCAGAACAACTACATCCCGCTCAACTACGTCGTCGACACCGCCGGCATCGTCCGGTTCTGGCAGGAAGGCTTCAACGAAGACCTCATCAAGAGCTACATTGAGCAGTACCTGCCCAGCCAGATTGACCACGACGTCGGCGTCACGCGGCTGATTGCCCCGACCGGCGCGATCGACTCGGGAACGGCAATCACCCCGGCCTGCTCGGTGTACAACTACCGCAGCAACACCGAAACCTACGAAGTGCGGATGCGCATCGGCACCCGCTACAACCAGGCTGTCACCGTGACGGGCCACGCGCCCAACACCGCCCGCTACGTCGAGTTCCCGCAGTGGACCGCGCTCGAACGCGGCCAGCTCAACGCGGTCTGCTCGACCGAGCTCGCCGGTGACGACATCAGCGGCAACGACGCCCGGCGCAACATCACCACCGTCAACGTCTACGACCTCGCGGTGATTGCCATCCTTGTCCCGCCCGACACGCTCGACTCGGCCGCGACCGTGCGGCCGGCCATCGTCGTCGCCAACCTCGGCACGATGTCCGAGTACGCCCGGGTTCGGCTCTGGATCGGCGGCTTCTATGCCGAAAGCGTCCAGGTCGCGCTCCAGCCCGGCGTGACCGACACGGCCTTCCTGCGCGACTGGACCGCGGCCGAACTGGGTACCTTCCCGGTGCGCTGCAGCGTGTCCGGCCTGCGCGGCGAGATGGTCCCGGCCAACAACGTGCTCTCGCGCACCGTCTACATCCGCTCGTCGGGCATCGCCGAAGCGCCGCAATCAGCGCGCGGCTTCGCGCTCCACGAGGCCCGGCCCAACCCGGCCGCGCGCCGCACCGCGCTCAGCTTCAGCCTGCCTGCTGCCGCGCCGGTCGAACTGCGCGTCTACTCGCCCACCGGCGAACTGGTACGCACGCTTGTCAACGGCACCCGGCCCGCGGGCAGCCACACGGTCGCCTGGGACGGCCGCGACGACGCGGGCCGCGCTGTCGGTCCCGGCACGTGGTTTGTCCGTCTTGCCGCCAACGACTTCCGCGCCACGCGCAAGCTGACGCTGACCGACTGATTCGTAACGCTTTCGCGCAGAACCCGGGCCAGGCCCGGGTTCTGCTCTTTTCGGTCCGCCGCTTGACTGGCGTTGCCCGTGGCCTACGATAAGGCGATTGCAGACCGCCCCGGGGCCCGGACCGGGCGGCCGACTGGAGGCAACGTGAACGGCAATGTCTGCATCAGGACCTACACGACCCGGCTCGAGGCCGAGTTCGCGCTCGGCCTGCTCGAAGCCGAAGGCATCGACGCGGTTGTCCTCGACGAGGAAACAGGACAGGCAGAAAGCGAACCAGGCCCGGTCCGCCTCTGCGTCATCCCGGACGACGCCGACCGGGCCGTCGCGGTGCTGGATTCGCCGCGCGCCGGCTGACGCGCCGCGCCCGGCAGGAAAATGATGGCGGGAGCTGCGCTCCCGCCATCGTGGTGTTACGGTACTCGGCTTTGCTTGAAGCCGCGTCCTGGGTTGTGTGTTCTCCGTCCTCGCGTCTTGCCTTGTCTCACTCGTTTAGACGCGCAAAACGGCTTCGGGTTGCCCCGTCTCAGGCTACTGCGGCCCGGCCAGCCCGCGCGCGAGCGCGACGAGCTCGTCCCGGCGCTGCTGCGTCACCCGGCCTGCCGCTGACCAGCGTATCACGCCGCCCTTGTCCAGCAGCAACACGTGCACGGCACTGCGGTCCTCCATCCCGAGCTTGCGCGCGTAGGCGTCGATGTCGCCGTAGAACGGCACGATGAAACGCCTGCGCGCCGCCGGTGTCGCGCCCTTCATTCCGTTGTTGATGGTGCCGCGCAGGAGCTTCACCAGGCCGCCGCCCATCATCGGCACTTCGTACATCCGGAATTGACGGGCATCGCTCAACTCCTCGCCGACCGCAACCAGCCACTCATCGATATCAGGCTGCGACTCGCGCTTGAACGCGAACGCGATGACCGCCACATAACCCTTCACATCGCCGGGCAGGCTGGTGACCGCCCCGTCCAGCGCCTTGTCTTTGAGTTCGGGCAGTTTCACTCCAATCACATTGACGCCCCCTTCCGTCAAGGCGGAGATCGCCAGCACCGCGGCGACGAGTGACAACTTCATGTGCGGCTAGACTCCGAGTCCACCAGGGCGGCCCGCCACACCGGCAAGCTCACGCGCGCTGTCTCCCATTCTTCGCGCAGGATGCCGTACCTGAGCCGGTCAAAGAACCGGCCTCCGACCTCGCAGCCGTTGCGGGTACAGGCTTCCTGCTTCATCCCCAACTTCTCGGCCACGCGCACCATCCCGAGGTTGCCCGACCAGGTGGCGAGGCCCACGCGGGTCAGCCCGCGCGTGCGGAACAGGTAGTCAATCCACAGCGCCAGCGCCTCGGTGCCCAGGCCCTGGCCCCACAGCCGGTCCTCGACGATATCGATGCCGACCTCGGTCATGTGCGGGTCATCCGGCGTCTGGTACACGACGACCCAGCCGACGTGCCGGCCATCACTGGTATCGATCTCCATTCGGTTCGGCGGGTCCTTCGGGTTGTCCAGACGCTTGCGCGCCCGGACCGGCAACTCGCTCACGTCGTCGCTGAACCACGGCCCGTCGTACTTCCACGCGGCAAGCGCCGGGTCGGCCCAGCGCTCGTAGTCGACGATGTCCGATTCGCGCAACGGCCGCAGCTTCACCCGCGGTCCGCGAATCTCCAACGGGGTTGACGGCATACTGTCCCGGCTCATAGTGCAGGAGAGAATACCGGCAGCCTCAGGGAAGCGCAATGGCTGTGTTGTCGCAGTCCTGCTCCTGCCCGCGCTGACCGTGGCGTCCGGGTCAAGCCACAGGCAGGCGCAAACCCGGGATTGTCGCTAGCGGACCTGGGCGACGGGACTGTCCCGCGGTTTGCGCCGCCCCGGCTCACGGCCGTCAGTTCGGGGCCGAACCGGGCGAAGCGATGGTATAGCGGGCCGGTGATGTACCGATGTTGACAGGCGTCGGTAGAGGACGCTAAGATGCGGGCGGGGGCGGGGAGGAAGGACGGGGCTGCGATGTCGAAGGACAAGACCGCGAGCTTGAAGGAGATACGCGTGAGAAGACCGGTCGTAGCAGTGGCAGCGCTCCTGGCGCTGGTGTCCTGCGGCAAGGCCGACAACCCGCCGGCGGTACAGTGGGTGCGGACCTTCAGCGCGCTCGACTACGCGCAGGGCTATTGGGTGGAGTCGACCTCTGACGGCGGCTTCGTGGCGGCTGGTGTGACAGCAGCCACGGGCCAAGCAAGCGTGTTCTACCTTGTCAAGGTGGACTCACTTGGGAGTCTTGAGTGGGAGCGCACCTTCGGGAGGAGCGACGCGCAGTGCGTCCGACAGACGCGAGACGGGGGATACATAATCGCCGGCTGTGGGAGCAACTGCTTCCCTGGTTCGGGAAACAGGCTGAAGCAACCGTATGTCGTGAAGACGGACTCGCAGGGCCTGCTGCAATGGCAGAGGGTCTACTTCTGCGACACGCTTGAATATGGGTACTGCATCACAGAAACACCTGACGGCGGATACGCGCTGCTCGCCTCAAACCCGGGCCACGATTCCGGCATGGTTGTGTTTAGGCTGGACTCCTCTGGTGGTGTTGTGTGGCGACGCTCCAACCCGGGTAAGGGTCGCTGGAGTGAGAGTGGACTTCCCCCGATGTGAAGGACATGCGGGAAAGCGGCTGTAGACTCATATCGGCGGTACCGAATGGTCGAGCAATCGAGGTCCGGAGTCCGCAAGAACTACACGCGTGAGTACAAGCTGGAAGCGGTCCGGCTGGCCAATGAGAGCGGTCTGTCGGTAGCCCGGGTTGCGCGTGACCTGGGTCTCAACAAGAACACCCTGTACAAGTGGCGGCAGGAACTGGCGAACGATGCTGAGCAGGCCTTTCCCGGCAAGGGCAAGCTCAAGCCACAGGACGAGGAGTTGCGGCGGCTGCGGCGAGAGGTACAGACGCTGCGGCAGGAGCGCGACTTTCTAAAAAAAGCCGCGGTCTGGCTGGCGCGGGAAGCGCACACAAGTACCGACTGATAGCGAGCCAGGCCGGTATGACACCCGTGAAACTGATGTGCCGGGCAGCCGGCGTTTCCCGCAGCGGGTACTACGCGTCCAAGCGTCGGTTGCCGAGCCGGCGAGCAGTCCAGAACCGTAACCTGGAGCAGGAGATCCGCATCATCTTCAGGGAGAGTCGTCAGACCTACGGCAGCCCGCGGGTCTGGGCCGAGCTCAAGAGCAAGGGGATACGCTGCAGCCGCGGCCGGGTTGAGCGGCTGATGCGGCGGGCCGAGCTGGCGGCGGTCAGAAGGAGCAGCGACCGGCCGGCCCAGGAAGAAGGTCACGGCTGGCCGGTAGCGCCCAACGTGCTGGACGGCAAGTTCCGGGTCGAGTGGCCGGACCGGGTCTGGGCAAGCGACATCAGCTACATCCCGACGGACGAGGGCTGGCTGTACCTGGCCGTGGTGCTGGACCTGTGCTCACGCCGGGTGGTCGGCTGGGCGCTGTCGAGCCGGCTGGACCGGCAACTGGTGCTGGCTGCACTGGTAATGGCGGTCGGGCGGCGCTGTCCAATGCCGGGCCTGATTCATCACTCGGACCGCGGCGTGCAGTATGCCTGCCGCAAGTTCCGCAGGGCACTGAGGCGACGCGGCATATTGTCGAGCATGAGTCGGAAGGGTGACCCTTACGACAACGCGGTGGCGGAGAGTTTCTTTCGGACGCTGAAGGTGGAGCTGGTCTACCGGCGGCGGTTTCGGACCCGGGCCGAAGCCCGCTCAGCGATTGTCAGCTACATCGAGTTGTTCTACAATAGCCGGCGACTGCACTCGAGCCTGGGCTACATGAGCCCGAACGACTTCGAGAAACAGGCAGCAGCCGCGTGAAAACGTGTCCAACGAATCGGGGACAGATCACAAAGAAGTGAACGCTGTCGACAACGAGTTGTAGGTCCGCACAATATGGAACCGCCGACAGCATGGGCAGCGTCTGGCACTCCGGGCGGCCGACAGCGCCATGCGCGGGTGAGGCACCCGGTATCTCCAGACGGGTGTACAGCACGGAGTCCTCGAAGACCTCCGTCATCTCGATCCCTGGGACGATGATCCGGTACGTCGTGCGGTCAATCGAATGACTCAGCACTTCCGCGCAGACGTCTCCGGTTCCTCCGGCGACCTCGAACCACTCGGCAGACACGATTGTGAACGAGAACATTACCACCACAAGCGCTAGCGCGCTCCTCTTCAGGTGCACCTGACCTCCCCCTCCGGTTGTCGGCAGCGGTCCGAGCCCGGGCGGGCCGAATCGCTACCGGAGCTTCACGCCTCGGACCCCTGCCGAGCGCATCCCGGCAGGCGCGAACAAGTACACGCCGGCAGGTGCTTCCCTGCCCTGCTCGTCACGGCCATCCCAGCGCCACACAGAACACCCAGGCTCGACTGAAGCGGGCGATAGCCGACGGATACATTTGCCCGCCGATGAGAAGACCTGAAGCTCGCCGCGCGTTTCCAGACGACCCTCGATGGCGATTGACGCCACTCCGTTGAAGGGTGTGCTCAGGAGCCTTGCCGACGTCGCCGCCTCGCCGCCGACTGGACTACGGCGGGGCGCTGCGTCGGCTTCGTCACGAAGCACGTAGACCAGACGGGTGTTTGAGTGGCCAACGTATACGCGCCTCGCTGCGTTCGAGTAAGCCATAGCGCTTGGGCAGTTCTGAACGGGCAGAGACGCCAGCAACATGGACCCATCTCCGGAGACTGCGCTTACGCAGTTGGACATGCTGTTAGCCACATACAGCAACGACCGGCCCGCATTCCAGACTACGGACCGGGGTTCACTGCCAATCGGAACGCTAGACAGCAGGGCACGGGTGTAGCAGTCGTAAGTCAGCAGGACGTTTGTGCCCGTCACGCACAGCATCACGCGTCCGACACCATCCGTAGCGACTGAGTACACATTCCGATCGATCCCAGTCGCAATCTCCGCAATGACTGAATCGGTCGCGCAGTCGATGACCACCGCCCTGTCCCGCAGACCCACCCAGTATGTGTCAGAGGATTCATCGTATGCGCCGGATTCGGTACCCTGCCTGACGCGAATTGACCGGACAACCTCGTTGCGCGTCATGTCTATAACGGCAATCGTCCCCTCGTCGTAGTTCTGCACGTACAACTTGCGGCGCCGCGGGTTGATGTGCATCTTCAGCGGACCATCGCCCGTGCGAATCGTCGCTATCACCGCGTCGGTCCGGCAGTCAATCACCTTCACGTCCCACTGCGCATCGCAGGACACGTAGACCCGGTTGTAGACCCGGTCCCAAACGAGGTCGGTAGCCCCCCTTACCGGAATCATGCGAAGACGCTGGTGTGTCGCGCCATCGATGACAAGCACTGAATCGCAGGTCTCGTAGTTGTAGACGGTGACGTATGCCTTATTGTCGAGCGAGTCGTAGACAACCCGAAGAGGAGATCGCACGGGAATACTGCCGACGATTCTGTTGGTCGCGCAGTCAATCGCAAAGACCTGTCGGCCTGACTCGCTTGCGCCGTACACCACATCCTCGCGCGAGTTGTAGGCCATCGAGCCGACCCAGGAGCCGCCGACGTCTATCGAATCCTCGACGTACTGCGCCCACGCAATCGAAACGGCGATTGTGAGAAGAAGAGGCAGGGCCTTCGCCCGAAACCTACTTGGCATCATCCCCGGGCATTGCGCGGAGTCTAGTGCGCGAGTATACTCTGTCAAGACTTGCGTAAACCATTATCTATCAATGCATTAGTCCTCAACGCCGGTCAACTTGACGAGGACGGTCCGCAAATCCAGCCCCTGTAACGAGAGTTGTCAACGGCAAGGCACTTCGGTCTGTCTTGCGCGTACTATAATTCTACCAACAGAGTGGTCGCCGGTCAACGCTACCCGAAGATGCGCCCGCGCCAGCGCTCGAACTCATCGAAGTACATCTCAGCCACCTTGCGGAACAGCTCCGGGTCACGCGTCTGAGCCGCGGCCGCCGCGAGTCGCTGTTCGCGCTCGCCGCTGCCCGGCTCGGTGTCCAGCGCAATCGGCCGCAGGACAGAGAGCCACGGGATGCACGCTCGCAGGCGGTCACCCTTGAGCCCCGCTTCACTCATTCGCCTGGTCGTTTCAGCCGTGACCACCTCGACCCACCTGGCGTTGTACGGCCGGCCGCGCGCCAGCGGCTTGGGCTCGGATTGAGCCGGGCCGCCCTTGTAGTGGTGCGACAGCGGCTTGGGCACGAGCCGGGCCTGCTGCAGCGTCGGCAGGCGGTCGAGTTGTCCCGAGGACTCCATCGCGGCAAACAGCCCTTCGGTCAGCCCGCGCAAGAGCGCCAGTCCCTCGGCCGGGATGATGCCCAGTTCCGCGGTCTTGACCGAGACCTCATCGAGGCGCACTTCGCGCGACTTGCCGCGCCGGTTCAGGGACCGGTCCGGCCGGGGCCGCGTGGTCCGCAGGATGCGCCAGAGCTTGTGTGCGAAGTCGAACGCGGCGCGCCGCACGTCCAGCATCGGCAGGACGCCCAGCTCGTCCATCACCTCGTGTACCGCCCGGTCGAGAATGTCGCGCTCCAAGGCGGCCTGGGCCTGCCGTCGAACCCGCAGCTCCCGCTTGATCGGGTCGAGCGGCGGCTTGCCTTCGCGCTCCCGCGCCGCGGCCGTCTTGATGTCGTAGGTGTCGACCTGATGGGCTACCTTGGGCGGCAGGGTTGCGACCAGCGCTTTCACCCCCTCGCGGCCCGTCGCTTCCGCAACGGGCGGCAGAGAAGTGTAGCGGCCCAGCACTGCGGCCAGCTCGTCGATGGAAGAACGGCAGGCGCGCAGGTAGTCCAGCACCAGCGCCAGCGTCGGATACTTCACCGCGCCGCGTTCAAGCCGGCTCAGGTGCGGCGCATACCCGATGCTGCGGCCCATCTGCCGGGCCAAAGCCTCCACGCTCAACCCGGCCCGCTCGCGAATGCCGCGCAGTGCGGCACCGGCTTCAGGGCCAAACTTGAACGTGTCCTGTCGATGCTTGCCGGGCATTGGGATTCTTCGGCTTCCTGTAAGATATGTTACAGGAAGCTGTTTCCAAGTTCAATGGCCCAATTCCTGCCGCCACAGCCGGTTACGCGCAGCCCCCTCAGAACCCTGGTCTGCTCCCCGGGCCGCCCCCGTCGTTTCGCGGCAGACTGCGTTCGGCATTGTGCGACAAGTTGCTCGATGTTCTGGTTGTCTCTGGCTTGGTACACCTCCGGCATGTGCCGACTGACAACTGGCAAGGGACGACGGCCGGCCGGGCCGTCAGCCGATTGCCAGCGTGATGCCGACCGGGCAGTGGTCAGAACCCATCACTTCGGGCATTATGAACGCGTCTTTGACCAGCGGCGCGACGTCGTCTGAGACGAACCAGTAGTCAATCCGCCAGCCGACGTTGCGCTCGCGCGCCCGCGAGAGCGGGCTCCACCACGTGTACTTCCCGGGCTCGCTTGAGAACATCCTGAAGGTGTCGACGAACCCGGCCGCGACCAGCCGGTCGAGCCACGCCCGCTCCACAGGCAGGAAGCCCGATATCTTCGCGTTCTCTTTCGGATGCGCGAGGTCAATTTCCTTGTGCGCGGTGTTGTAGTCGCCGCCGACGACCAGCCTTCTCCCCTGCCGCTTCTCGCGCACGAGATGGTCAAGAAACCAGTCGTAGAACTCGAGCTTATACTGCAGCCTTTCCGCGCTCTGTTTGCCGTTGGGAAAGTAGACGTTGTAGATATCGAACCCCGCGAGGCGCGTGAGCACTATCCGCCCTTCGCTGTCGAACCGCTCGATGCCGAACCCGATGCGCGTGTGCTCCGGTTCGCTCAGCGCGAAGGTGACCGTGCCGGAGTACCCGGGTCGCGCGCCCGGGTTCCACACCGCGCGGTAGCCCTCAGGCTCGCGCAGCGCCGGTTCAACCGCTTCCGGCCCAACCCGTGCTTCCTGCACGCAGAGGACGTCGGGCCGGTCGCGCGCGAGCCAGTCCAGAAACCCTTTGCGCGCGGCCGCGCGGATGCCGTTTACGTTCCAGGAGAGAATCCGCAGCGTCGTTTCCCTGCT
>CBFGIY010000024.1:0-29577 GCA_965648935.1 Caldifarciminota bacterium | reverse complement strand
GAACCGCCACTATATGTTGTGGCGGAAGCGACAAGAGGGCACTACATCTTGTGGGGGGAACGGCTCCCCGAGTGGGTGGTAGAGCCGGACCCAAGTCCAACGGTCGGGCAGGTCCACCGGCCGACGCGAACGCGAGCTTCGGCGCAAAATCCAGTTTGAGAATCGGTTGCGGCAGGTTCTTGACAGCCAGCGTCGGTTGCGCACTCAAGCGACGCACCGGCAAGCGGTTCAGCACCGGCCCCGACAGCGGGGGCAAAAGCTGGTCCGGTCGAATTTTCAGCAGCATCGCCGGTACTCCAACCGGTCTAGTGGCCTGCCGGCTTGACAATGTGCCTGTCGCGGCGCATAGTGCCGAGGTCTGCGCCGAGCCGTGGCCGGCAGGTCTGAACCGGCCCCTGCGCGGTACGGTGAAAGGAGCATCTCATGGCGGAAAAGCACAGCCGGTTGGTCGCCGCGATAACGCGCGAGCTGAAGCTGAAGGCGGAGCCGGGGTACCGGGAGTCGGTCCAGCGGTTCTTCCGCGAGCCGGTCCGGCTGTACGGCGTGCGCACGCCTGCGTTCCGCGAGACGGTGCGGAAACACTGGCAGGCGGTGCGCGCGCTGCCCAAGGCCGAACTGCTGGCGCTGTGCGAGGAGTTGCTGGCCGTGGGCAACAGCGAGGAGCGCGGCGTGGCGTTCGAGTGGGCCGAGCGGATGCGGCGGCAACTGGCCGCGAGCGATTTCGCGCGGCTGGAGCGCTGGCTGAAGCGGCACGTGTCGAACTGGGCCGCGTGCGACGCGCTGTGCTGCGGCGCGCTGGGTTGGTTCGTGCTGGATTACCCGCAGGTGTTGCCCCGGGTGCGGGCGTGGGCCGGGTCGCGCAATCGCTGGGTGCGGCGCGCGGCCGCGGTCGGGCACATCGTGTCGTGCCGGCAGGGCCGCTCGTTCGACTCGGCGTACCGCGTGGCCGACGCGCTGCTGCGGGACGAAGACGATATGGTGCAGAAGGGCTATGGCTGGATGTTGAAGGAGATGGCGAACTCGCGGCCGCGCGAGGTATTCGAGTTCGTGATGGCGCGGCGCGCCGCGATGCCGCGCACGGCCCTGCGCTACGCCATCGAGAAGATGCCTGCGGCGTGGAAGAAGCAGGCGATGGCGCGGCCACAGGGCAGCGGGTGAACAGGCCGCGCGGGATTGCCCGGGTCCAGCGCCGGCAGGCCGTGTAGCGCCAGCCGAACTGCCGGCGTGAGCCATATAGCAGGACCCTCCGCCAGCCGGTTACGCTGGCCGCCTAGTGTGGTAGTCTGCTTGACAAACGTGCCGTCAGCAAAGATAGTGCCCTGAGATGAACCGACTGGTCGGTATTGCCTTCCTGGTGGCCGCTGCTATCGCGGTCGCGGCGGTTGCGCCGTACCCGCCCGAGGCGTGGTTCGAGCAGGACCCGAAGCCCGCCCGCATCAAGCCTGAGTCAATCGGCAACCCGCTGGACTATGCCGGTGCGCGCATCGGGCTGGACGTGCGCAACGTCGAGTTGCCGCGAGGATGGGAAGGCGGGTACCGGTTCACCTGTCGCCTGCCGGTCATCGACGCGGTGATGATGCGGCCGCTGTACCTGAAGCAGTGGGCCGAGGACCAGTTGGCCGAGATAGCCTCGGACCACCGCAGCACCGGCATCGGCGTGCTGAGGCGTGTCACAGGCATCATCGTGGATGTGCCAACCATCGGAGGCTTCTTCGATGCCTTCCCAGTGATTCGCCGCCCTCTCGGGGACTCTCTGGGTCAGTTCACAGAGAAGTACCGGCGAGTCCTGGAGGCGCTGGCGTCGGAACTGGCGTATGGCGCGGGCCCGGAAGTGGACTCGGCCCGACGCGTAGCCGGCAACGATACGGTGTACTTCTTCGCGAATCCCGGCAGGTATCTTGTTCCCGACGGCAAGCGGATGGCCGAACTCACCGGGAATACCGATGCCCAGCTTGAGTTCATCGACCGGGCCCGGCGCGTCTGGCTCGGCAACTTTCACTACGCCGCGATGTGGACCGCGTCCGCAATCAACTACTACTTGAGTCGCACAAGGGGGTGGCAGGCGGCAGACTTCTACTCCGACACCGGGGCAATGCACGATGTCGTGACCTTCGACTCGCCCATCGGGCCGGTGGTGATTGCCGGGTTCGGCAACGACAACCACCGGCGTGATGCCGCACTGCTCATCGACCTGGGCGGCAACGACACCTACACCAACAACGCGGGTGGCTGCACCAGAACGATGGGCACGGCCGTCTGCATCGACCACTCAGGCGACGACCGCTACACCACGCCGGATTCGAGCTACGGTCAGGGGTTCGGGTTCCTCGGCGTCGGGATGCTCATCGACCTTGCCGGGAACGACGTGTACGAGGCGAAGCATTTGGCGCAGGGCGCGGGAATACTGGGCGTCGGCCTGCTCTGGGACCGGGCGGGCAACGACCGGTACAGCGCGCACGCATTCTGCCAGGGCGCGGGGATGTTCGGGCTTGGGATGATGCTCGACGACTCGGGCAACGACGTGTACGACTGCGTGACGATGGGGCAGGGGTCGGCGACTACGCTGGGCGTGGGTGTGCTTTCCGACCTTGGGGGCGACGACAAGTACCGGCTGGCGTGCGACACGACCAAGGACGCGCTGGGCGGGATTCCCGGGTACGGGCAGGGCGGGGCGCTGTCTTTCCGGGCGTACCCGTGGGAGAAGAAGCTGACCGCCTACGGCGGTGTCGGTCTGCTGGTGGACGATGGGGGCAACGACAGCTACGAATCAAAGGGCTGGTGCTCGCAGGGCGGGTCGTACATAATGTCGCTCGGGGCGCTGGTCGACAACGCGGGCGACGACCATTACGTCTGCGGCACGGGGCAGGGCAGCGGGATTCACATCACCAGCGCCATCCTGGTCGACCGCAAGGGCAACGATACCTACGAAGGCGGGTTCCGGTCGGGCGGGTCGGGCGGCGACCGGTCGACCGGGATGTTCATCGACTACGAGGGTGATGATGTCTACAGGTCGAGCACGTCGTCGTATGGCACGGGCTGCAAGCCGTTCTCGTATTCTCTGTTCATCGACTACAAGGGCAACGACCGGTACTTCTGCGACCGGCCCAAGGACGCGGTGCTGTTCAACGACTGGCACAGCTTTGGCGGGGTGTGGCCCGAGTCGGACCCGCACCTGTGGCCCTATGCCATCAGCCTGGACCTCGGCGGAGCCGACGAGTACGCGGTGCGCAATCGCGCGAACAACCGCGAGACGCACAGCTTCGGGCACGGCATTCACCTTGATATGGAATGGGCTGGCGGCGACGTTGTCGGCAAGGTCGAGCCGTACGACTGGCCCGAGGCGGTGCCATTCCGGGACACCCTCGGACACCGGAGTCACTGGCTCCGCTATTGGTTAGGGTCTGATGTGGACCTGCTCTCGCGGTTCAGGTCGATAGGGATGATTGTCGATACCGGCACTTCGATGCTGCCGAGAGTCGTGGCTTGGGCGCGAGGCACGCGGAGCCGGGATATGCTCGAGTGCATCCATCATTGGTTCATCGCGGGCAAGCTCGGCGATGCCGAGCTGCCCGAGCTGCTCAAGCTGCTCAAGGCACCGGATGCGGAGACGCGGCTGACCATCGCCGACGACTTCGGGCTGTGGGGCATGCGCGGCGCCGAGAGTGCGCTGGTCAACACGTCCGCGACCGACACCAGCGTGCAGGTGCGTCGGTTTGCCCTGCGGGCGCTGGCGCGGCTGGAGTCTCAAGCCGGGCTGGCGGTCGCGCGGAGGCTGGCGACCGAGGACGAGTCTGAGGACGTGCGCCGGGTCGCGGTCGGGTATGCGGGCAGCGTGCGCGACAGCGTCGACGTCTTCCCGCTGCTGCGCTGGGCGCTGACCGAGGACAAGACCTCGTCCGTGAAGTGTGCGGCCGCGGCCGCGCTGGGCGAGTTGGGTGATGAGCGCGCGGTCGAGCCGTTGCGCGAGGCGGCGCGGACCTACGACGTCTACCTGCGGCGGGCCTGCGGCAGGTCGCTGTGCCTGTTGGGTCAGAAGGACGGGCTCGACCTGCTGGTTGCTTCACTGCATTTCCCGTCCATCGACGCGTTTGAGAACTATGACCGCAACGTGCCCAACACCATTGCCGCGTTCGCCGGGTTCGACCTGCCCGAGGCCGAGCGATACGTGCAGGCGAACTGGGAGCGTGCGCTGGCGCGGCGAGGCGACAGCATCGACATCCTCGCCAACGCGGCCGCGTACCGGGCCTACTTGAAGCTGAACAACGCGCTGCGCGACAAGCCCGACTCGGCGCAGGTGCGGCTGTACGAGGAGTTCCTCGCTGTGTACCCGAATCATCCGCGGGCGCGGCGGGAGTTTGCGGGCAAGCTGAACGGGTTGGCGTGGACGATGGTGACGGCGCCGGCAGGGTCGCCCGCGCGCAACGTGGCGCTCGGGCTGCAATACGCAACAAGAGCAGTCGAGTTGTCGGCCGATGCCAACACCTGGGATACGCTCATCGAGGTACTCATCCAGTCCGACAGGCTGGCCGAAGCCAAGGCTGAGAGTGAGAAGGCGCTGGTTGCGTTCCCGGGCAACACGATGCTCAAAGGCCGGCTGGAACAGGTGCTGCGGCTGACCGCTCAGAGGTCAGAGCCCCGGTGAGCCGGTCGGTAGTGGACGGGTGGAATCTGGCCGGCCCGAAACGGGTAGATTGGTCAGAGACGGCGCTGACAGCGCCCGTCATAGACTGGAGGAAAGAGTGAGAGCGATGCGAGTTTGTCTTCTGCTGGTTCTGGCCGTTCTGCCGCTGGCCGGGTCGCAGCCGGCCGCGTACGAGAAGGCCGCGCTGGGCGCGGCGCAGGAACGTTTCGGTCTGAAGCTGCTGCACGAGCTGGTTGCCGAGAAGCCGGGCGCCAACGTGTTCATTTCCCCTTTGAGCGTGATGACCTGCCTGTCGATGGCGCGGGTCGGCGCGGCTGGGCAGACCGAGGCCGGGATGGCCCGGGCCCTGGATCTCGGCGAGCTTTCGCGCGACGCGGCGAACCGCGCGGTCGGCGCGCAGATGCGCGAGCTGACCGGCGCTGACAAGTCGGTCACGCTGAGCATCGCGAACTCGGCCTGGGCGCGGCGGGGCGTGAAGTTCGAGAAGGCCTTTCTCGATGCGAACAAGGCGCACTACGCGGCGCAGGTGGCGGTGCTGGACTTTGCGCGCCGGGACGCGGTCGGGAAGATAAACGGCTGGGTGAAGCAGCAGACGCGCGGGCTGATACCCGAAATCGTCTCGAACATCGACCCGGCCGACGTGCTGTTTCTCGTCAACGCGGTGTACTTCAAGGGCCAGTGGTCGGAGCCGTTCGAGAAGCGGATGAGCCACGAGGAATGGTTCCACTTCGCGCGGGGCGATTCGGCGCGGCGGATGATGATGATGCGCAGTGACCGGATGGACTACCTCGGGCACAAGCTTTTCCAGGCGGTGCGGCTGCCTTACGGCAGCGGCCGGATGAAGATGTACCTGTTCGTGCCGCGCGAGCGCGACGGCATCGCGGCGCTGCTCGATGAGTTCACGCCCGGAAACTGGCAGAATTGGACTGCGGGTTTCGTCGAAATGTCCGGCGAGCTGACGATGCCGCGGTTCAAGTTCGATTACGAGGCGAACCTGAATCGCAGCCTCGGGCGGCTGGGGATGGCCGATGCGTTCAACCCGCAGTCCGCTGACTTCCGCGCGATGGTGAAGCCTCCGACGCGGCTGTTCATCAGCGAGGTGAAGCACAAGACGTTCGTCGAGGTGAACGAGGAGGGAACCGAGGCCGCGGCCGTGACGTCGACCAGGGTGGCGATGACGGCGATGATGCCCGAACCGCTGGAGCGTTTCACCGTCAAGGCCGACCGGCCGTTTCTCTGCGCTATCCGCGATGACGGGACCGGCGCGCTGCTGTTCCTTGGCGTGATTCACGACCCGAAGCAGTAGGCTGCAGCCGGGCGCAGTCAGCGCCCGGCACGACAGACCAGACCCGGACGCACCCACCGACAGGACGGCAGTCCGATGTCGTGTCGTAGAGCCTGTAGGTCAATCGTTTGTTTAGACCCCTATGTTAATCGCCAGTCTAGTTGCGGCAGATGGTCTGCATAAGCATATAACAGCAAATAACTTACCTACAGTCAAACGATTGATTATTTTTGTTGACTGGGTCTTGCCGCGACGCTATCATACTGGCGATGGATGCGAATCAGGCGTTTGAATCGAGGTTCTCGACTGCTGATGGCAAGAGGCTGTCTGTCGGGCAGGCCGTGGCCGGCGGAGTGGCCGCGCAGGCAGGAAGAAGGTCGGAGGGACCGTTTGTCTGCAAGGAGGACAAGATGTCCAGGATAGCGGGATTGATGGTGCTCACCGCGCTGTTGGCCGGGGCGGCCTTGTCGGGCTGCTCGAAGGCCGGGCGCGTGTTTGGTGGCAGCGAGCCGGGTGACGTTGAAAGCAGTGAGCTGGCGCAGGGCGACGTGCCCGAGGTCAGGGTGACGGCAGAGCGGCCAGCGAACCTGATGCCCGAGGTCGAGTCGGTCGCGTCGCGCAGCGCGTACGTGGGCGTTAGCGCCGGCGTGCCGGGCAGCGTGCTCGCCAACTGACCAACCGCGAGTGGCGACGTTGAGCCGGTGCGCCGGGCCTTATGGGTGGCACGCATTGGAGGGCAGATGAACCTGTTGCTGATACTGGCGCTGGTGGCGGCCGACAAGGCAGTGACAATCCGGACGTTGGCCGAAGCGCCGCGCATTGACGGACGCATCGAACCGCTCTGGCAGAAGGGCGATTCGGTTGACGACTTCTTCCAGGTCGAGCCGGTCGAGGGCGCGGAGCCGGGTGATCGAACCGTGGTCTATGTGATGCAGGACGCGCAGAACCTCTATGTCGCGTTCCGCTGTTACTCGACGCGGCACCGGCCCGTGGCCCAGCTCTACGGGCTCGAAGACGAGGTGACGCTGTTCCTCGACCCGATGGACACGCGCCACACCGGTTACTTCTTCAAGCTGTATGCCAGCGGGCTGCTGCGCAGCGGGATGGTGCTAGACGACGGCCGGAGCTGGGACTGGTCGTGGGAAGGCGTGTGGTTCGGCGCGACGTCGCTGTCCGACAGCGTGCTCGAGGCCGAGATGCGCATCCCGTTCAAGTCCATTCGCTACAAGAAGGACGCGACCGAGTGGGGCATCAACTTCCACCGCGCCTACGTCTCGATGCGCGAGGAGTACCAGTGGGTCGAGGCGCGGGAGCAGGAGGGCGGGCTGACCGTCTCGAAGTTCGGCCGACTGCGGGGCATCACCCCGAAGGCGCAGGGCTACTATTTCGAACTCTACCCCGAAGGTTACGTGCGCTACGACTGGGTGACCGAGGACAGCGGCCGGGTCAAGCCTTTTGCCAGCCTGAACTTCAAGTGGGACCTGACCCCGCAGACCACCTTGAACGCGACGGTGCTGCCCGACTTCGCCCAGATCGAGTCGGACCCGTACTCATTCAACATTTCGCGTTACCCGACCTACTTCGGTGAGCGGCGGCCCTTCTTTGTCGAGGGCAGCGAGCTCTTCCGGATGTCGGGGCTGGGCTTCGGCAACTTCTCGCCTTTGAACATATTCTACTCCCGGCGCATCGGCCGGCCGGTACGCGGCGAGCCGGTGCCGATACTCGGGGGCTTGAAGTTGACGTCGCGCGGCAACGGCTGGAGCTTCGGCGGCCTGGGCGCGTACACCGACGGGGTCGAGGACAAGTTTGAGGGCGTCATCGAGCCGCGCCGGGCGTTCGCCACGCTCAAAGGCAATGCCGGCCTGGGCAACGGTGCGAACCTCGGCTTGCTCTTCGCCGGGATGCAGGACGGGCCCGGCGACTACAACTACGCGCTGGGCACGGATTGGACTCTCAGCCGCGGGCCGAACCGAGCCGTGGCCCAGGCCGCGCTGAGCAACCGGGACGGCCGCTATGGCTGGGCCCTGAACAGTGGCTGGGGCGGGATGATGGCGCGCAACACCGTCGCGACGATGAGGTTTCAGACGAGCAGCGACTCGTTTGACGTTTCGGAGGTCGGGTACATGCCGTGGGCCGGCCGCACCGAGTTGGGCATTCAGGCAGGACCATACCTGACGCCGCGCACCGGGCCGATACGCCGGCTGATGGTGCTGCCCCAGGTCAACGTGTCGCGCGAGCCGGGCAGCCGCGACCTCTCGTGGAACGCCGGCATCTACGCCAACCCGACTCTGCGCAGCCGCTGGAACATCGACGCCGGGGCGAGCATCGGCCGGGCAAGCGAAAATGTGCCGCAGGTGAATCCGAACCGTGACCTCGAGTACACACAGGCGAACGGCTACTTCTCGGTCCACGGCGCGCCAAGCGTGATGTGGAGCCTGGACTGCGGGGGCAGCGCCAGCCGCGGGTTCAATTACGCGCGCGGCTATGTCGCGCCGAACTACTCCGAGTGGTTCAACTTCACCTACTACCTGTTCGGCAGGGTCGCCGTGATGGCCGGACTCAACTCCCACTGGGAGGCGGACACGGCGGGCGACATCGTTGCGGTGACGACCATCGCCCGGCCGCGGCTGGACTTCCGTTTCAATGACGAGTTCAACTTCAACGTCTACGATGAACTGGTTCTGGCGACGCCGGGCACGCGGTTCGACTCGACCGACGTGGTGCAGAACCGCGTGGGGTTCCTGTTCTCATGGAACTTCCGGCCCAAGAGCTGGCTGTTCGTCGCGCTCAACGACCTGAGCGTGGAACGGGACCCGCAGACGCGGGGGCTGGAGTTCGGCTCGCGGGTCGCGGCGGTGAAGCTCCGCTACCTGTTCCACTTCTAGCGCTATGCGTCACGGGACTGAAACCGGGAGGAAGCCGTGATGGATGACAATGCAGTGGTGTTCTGGGAGCTGGCATCACACGACGGGAAGCGTTCGGCGCAGTTCTTCCGCGAGGTGTTCGGCTGGGAGGTGGTGTTCGACGAGGGCCTCGGGTTCTGGCGGGTCAACCCGCCGACCGAGGGCAACCCGGGCAGGGGTTACCTGTTCACGCTCAAGCAGGCGAAGCTGCCGTTCGTCGCGGTCCACATCCGGGTCAGCGACATCAAGGCGATGCGCGACCGCGTCGTGGAGCACGGCGGCCACATCGTGCTCGAGCCCGAGGAGTTTTCGCCGGGCTCTCTGGTCTGCTTGTTCAACGAGCCGTCGGGCGTCACGTTCGCGATGGTCCAGCAACGACAGGGAGGCGGGCAATGACGCGCACTCTGAACCGACACGAGCCGGCCGCGCAGTCGGCCGAATCGCCCGACAATGGCCGAACCGATGCCCGCACCCGCATCTTCGACGCCGCGGTTTACCTCTTCGCGCGCCGCGGCTACAACGGGGTCGGGGTGCGGGAACTCGCCCGGGCTGCAGGCGTGCAGCTCTCGATGATCGACTACTACTATGGCGGCAAGCTGGCAGTCCTCAAGCTCATCCTGGAGCGCTACCAGGAGATGTACCAGGAAGCGCTGCGGCCGCTGTGGGAGGACGAAGATTCGGTCGAGGCGCGGACGCGCCGCGCAGTACGCAACGTCGTGCGCTTCTGTCGTGAGCATACCGCGCTGGTGATGGTCGCGCTCAATTCACTGGCGCTTGACATTCCCGAGATTCACGACTTACGCCTGAGCTACGTGGCGGACCGGCGTGAGTCGATGAACGCGCACTACCGCCGGATGGGACTTGACCCGGAGGATGCCGTGGTGATGAGCACGGTGCGCGGCGCCCTGACGACGCTCATCGCGGCCCACTTCCGCAGCCGGTTCGTGCGCGAGCAGGTCATCGGTTCACCCGGTCGGCTCTGCCGGCCCGGGGCGCGGCTGATGGCCTCGCCGGCCGCGGTCTTCGACGATGACTTCTACGAGCGCTACTGCGGGCTGGTGGTGGACTTCTACCTGCGTGGTGTCGCCGGCCTGACCCACGCCGACAGCCGTGCCCGTTCAACCGACGGCCGGCTGGGCGGCGGCATCGGGCTTGTCGGAGTGCCCGGAGTCGACGCGCTCCTGTGACTGTCGATCGGCTGGCGGTGTGTCGGAGGCGGGGGAAGTGTCAGTACAGGTCGGTGCGGCGGTCGCGGAAGATGTCGTTTGAGGGCGTGACACGTTTGTCGACCGCGCGGTCAAGATCGACCTCGACGACAACAAGGTCCTCGGTGTCGGGCCTGGCACGGTACAGCAGTTTGCCGGTCGGGTCGACGATCTGGCTTGAGCCGGTGAAGGTCATCGCGCGGCCGCCGAGTTTCTCCGTGCCGGTGCGGTTGGCGAGTACCCAGTAGACCCGGTTCTCAGCCGAGCGGGTAAGGGTCATCGACTGGGCGTAGTCGAGCACGAGGTTGGCCGGGTGACAGACGACGAGCGCCCCGTCGAGCGCGAGCAGGCGCGCCGGTTCGGGAAAGAAATAGTCGAAGCAGACCAGCAGGCCGACGCGCGCGCCGGGCACGTCCAGGGCGGCGAATCGCTCGGTGCCGCGCTCAAACAGCGTCTTCTCATTCATGAACAGGTGGGTCTTGCGGTAGACCCGGGCCGCGCCGTCGGGCGTGACGAGCACGGCCGAGTTGTAGATGCCGCTGGGGGCGGCTTCGGCGATGCCGAAGACGATGCTCGTGTTGCGTTCGCGGCTCAGGCGTGCGATGGCCAGGCAGGACGGGCCGCCGGGCACGGGCTCGGCGTACCGGGCGAGGTCGTCGCGCGAGGCGAACATGTAGCCGGAGATGCACAGCTCGGGCAGGACCACGAGGTCGGCCTCGGCCGAGGACAGGGCTTGGCCGATACGTTCGATGTTGCGCTGAGGGTTGCGATGCTCGGGCTGGAACTGGAGGAAGCCGATGCGGTAAGGGCGCATGTCAGTTGCGGCGGGCGCGGCCAGAGACGGATTGGGCGACCATCATGTGCGCGGGCGGAAGCCTTCGCCGTGGACCTCGTAGACGTCCGTGACGATGATGAAGGCGCGCGGGTCGATTTCGCGGGCGACTTCGCGGGCACGCGCCACCTCGCGCTTGGACATCACGCAGAACACCATGTTGCGCGCTTCACCCGAGTAGGCGCCGGTCGCGGGAACGATGGTCGCGCCCCGGTTCAGGCGCAGGGTGATGGCGCGTGCGATGGCCGGGGCCGATTCGGAAATGACGAACAGCGCGCGGGTGTAGCTCAGGCCTTCGAGCACGAGGTCGATGGCGCGCGAGGTCAGGTAGAGGTTGACATAGCCGTAGAGCGCGGCTTCGAATCGGCCGAACGCGAAGCCCGAGGCCGATATGACGACCGCGTCGACAAGCAGGATGGCGCTGCCGGTCGAAAGATTGCTGTAGCGGCTGATGACCTGGCCGACGATGTCCGACCCGCCGGTCGAGCCGCCGCCGCGAAACACCAGGCCCAGTCCGGCGCCGAGCATGATGCCGCCGAAGATGCACGCAAGCATCGGTTCGTGCGTCAGCGAAGGCAGGCGGAACAGGTAGGCCCCGCCGTCGATCATCGCCGAGGAGACCGCGATGCCGAGCAGCGACTTGATACCGTAGCTCTTGCCCAGGACCCGGATGCCGATGATGAAAAGCGGGATGTTGATGATGACTATGGCCAAGCCGACAGGCGTGCCGAAGAAGTGGTTCAGCATCATAGCGATGCCGCCAGCACCGCCCGGCACGATCTGATGTGGAATAAGGAAGAGATTGTAGGCAAGCGCCATCACTGCAGAGCCGACCACAATGGTGGCGACCTGACCAGCCTGAGACCAGATGCGGGAGCGCACGATGGTCGATTCTAGCGAGAGGGGTGCGACAAGTCAAATGGGCCGGTCGGCGGCAAGTAAGTTTAGTGAAGTGAATCATATAGGGATTCATGCCCCCATAAGTCAGCGTTGACAAGGCGGCGGGTCGGGTTATATTGGGCCATCGTGTTGACGCATGAAGGATCTTTTCAGCCCGGCCAACTGATAGCCGACCGTTACCAGGTGCTGGAGCGTCTGGGCAGCGGTGAGGCAACCGAGGTCTACAAAGTCAAGGACATTGTCGGCGGCAGGGTCCTGGCGCTGAAGACCCTGATTTCGGGCGCACCGCGCGAGGCCGAAACCCGGTTGAGCCGCGAGTTCTACTACCTGTCGCGCTTCTCTCATACTGGCATCGTCACGGTGCACGATTTTGGCTCGACCCCGGACCACCGGCCGTTCTTCACGATGGAGCATTTCCCCGGCGTGCCGGTGACTGCCTTCTTCTCCGGCAGCCGGAACATCGAGACGCTGATCGCGGTCGCGGTGCAGGTGCTCCAGGCACTTGACAGCATCCACGCACAGGGCCTGATTCACTGCGACCTCAAGCCGCAAAACATACTCGTGCGCGAGACCGACGACCGCTGCGAGACCAAGCTGCTCGATTTCGGCTTCGCCGAGCAGGTGTCGCTGGCCGATGGCACTGAGCCGCGCGGCACGCTCGGCTATATCGCGCCGGAGGTGTTCAAGGGCGGCGACGCGGATGCCCGCGCCGACCTCTACTCGCTGGGCATCGTGCTCTACGAGATCCTCACCGGGTTCGGGCCGAGCCGGGAAAAGAACCTGCGCAACTGGCTCAAGATGCAGTACCACACCGACCTCGAGCCACCACGCAAGATCAACCCCGACATACCGGAAACGCTCGAGTCGCTGCTGGTCGCGCTCACCCGGCGCGAGCCGGAGCGCCGACCGCGTTCTGCCGCAGCGGTGATCGAGATGCTGGCCGGCAAGGCGCCCGAGGCAGTGCCAACCGGCACGCGCCGTTACCTGATGGCGCCGGGCTTCGTCGGGCGCACGGCCCAGATCGACCAGCTCAGGGAGTTGCTCGATGCCGCCGGCAAGGGGAAGGCCGGCGCAGTATGCATATCGGGCGAGCGCGGCGTCGGCAAGAGCCGGCTGCTGTCCGAGTTCCGATTCCTCGCCCAGCTTGAGGGCGCGACGCTGTTGCGGTTCGAACCGGTATCGCTCGGCGCCCGGCCCCAGTCGCTGGTCGAGGCGCTGATCAGCCACCTGCGCATCCACTCGCCCGGTGCCCTGCCCCTGCCCGGGGCCGACGGCTGGGCCGAGGGCGCATCTGAAGAGAGCAAGTACCGGGTTTTCGAAACCGTGACTCAGCGGCTCAAAGAGCTGTGCGATTCCGACCGCGTCGAGCACAGCCTCGTATTGCTGGTCGACGATTTTGAATCGTTCGACCCGAGCAGTCTTGAGTTTCTCCGCTACCTCGTTTTCAGCCTCGGCGGCGAGCGGCTGCTGGTCGCCGTGGCCGGGCTCAAAGAGAAGCGGTTCATCGACCTCATCGCCGAGTTCGAGCGGCGCGAGTGCTTCCGTCACATCGTCCTGCCGCCGATGGAGGCAGACGAGGTTCGCTCGCTCGTCGGCTCGCTGCTCGGCGATGTGACCTACGCCGACAGGCTTGTCGAGTGGCTGGTGAGCGTGACCGGCGGCAATCCGCTGTTCGTTATCGAGACCGTGCACGCGCTCATCGAGAAGGAGATACTCAGCCAGCGCGGCACGCGCTGGGTGCTTAATCTGGACGAGCTCGAGGCGTACCGCGTGCCGGCGACGGTCACCGACGTCGTGCGCGACCGTCTCGCGAAGCTCGCCGACGACGAGCTGGAGATACTGCGGGTGGGCGCAGCCGCGGCCGGGCCTTTCACTCTCGAATTCCTGCGCGCCGTGCTCGGGATCGAGGAGAAGACGCTGTTCTCGGCGATCGGCCGGCTCAAGGCGCTCGGCCTGCTGCGCAGTTACGCCAGCGAAGGCGAGGGCTGCTTCATCATCGCCAGCAAGATACTCGAGGCCGTGCTGACCGAGGGTCAGAGCGTCGAGCAGCGGCGTGACTGCCACCGGCGCGTCGCCCTGGCACTGGAGCTGCTGTATCCGGAGAAGCAGGACCGGCTCTTGTTTGACCTGGCGCACCACTACGGCCAGGCCGGTATCAGCGACCGGGCCTACGCCTACTCGATCAAGGCCGGTCAGCGGGCGCGCGAATTCCAGCTCTGGGAGCAGGCGCTGGCGTTCTACGAAGCGGCGCTGGCTCTGCCCGCCCAGATTCCGTCGGCGCGCGAGAAGGCCGAGCTGATCGAGACGGTCGGGTCACTGCGCGAGCTCACCGGCCGGTTCCCCGAGGCGATCGACAGCTTCAAGCAGGGGATGAGCATCGTCGTGTCGGACCGGGACCTGGCCGCGGACAGCCTGCTTCTGGCCCGGTTCCTGCGCCGGCTCGGCACGGTGCACCAGAAGCAGGACAAGAACGCCGAGGCGATAAGCTTTTTCAACCAGGCGCTGTCGATGCTGCGCGAGAAGGGCTCGGTCGCCCACATCAATCTGCTCAACGATCTCGGCTGGTCGCACTGCGTCGCGGGCGAGTTCGACAGGGCCGAGGATCTGCTCACCCAGTCGCTGCAGCTGGTCGAGAAGCTGCGCCACCAGAAGTCGGCGCAGTACGGCGAGCTATCGGCCCGGACGCTGTACTACTTCAGCGTGCTGGCCGCGGCGCGGCGCGACCGGGTGCTGGCACTGCAGCTCGCCGAGCGCAGCCTGGCGATGTACGAATCGCGCGGCGACGACCACAACACCGGCAAGGTGAGTCAGTTCATCGCGACGCTCTGGCTGCAGCGGGGTTCGGCCGACAAGGCGCGGGAGTACTACGAGCGGCAGCTTGCGACCCAGCGCAGGTCGGGCGATGTCGATTTCCTGATGCATTCGCTGCACGGCCTGGGCGTGATCTACCTCGAAGAGGGTACCTGGGCGAAGGCCTACGATTGCTTCGCCGAGGCGCTGGGCTATGCCGAACGGATGGGCGACAGCGCGACGATGGCCGACCTGAACAGCAATCTCGGCACGGTGTGCGACGAACGTGGCGACTGGGCCGCGGCCGACGCTCACTACGCGGCCGCGCTCGCGCTGCACGAACGGCTAGTCCAGCCGCGCCCGGCAGACCGGGCGGTCGCGCTGGCCAACCTCGCCGAGCTGCGTTCCAAGCAGGGTGACCAGACCGAGGCCGAGCGTCTGCTCGATACCGCGGCCGGTCTGACCGCGCGCGTGGCCGACCCCGGACTGCAACTGCATCTTGCAGTCGGCCGGGCCCGCCTGGGCCTGCGTGCCGAGCGGTTCGATGTCGCGCGGCGTGAACTCGCCGCGGCGTTCGGCATCGCGCGGCGCGAGCGCAATGCCCGCAACCTGGCCGTGCTGTACACGCTTGCCGCCGAGCTGCGCCTGGCTACGGATGATGCCCGGCGGGCCGCAGCTGATGCGGTGCGCGCGCTGCGGCTGCTGAACGACCAGCCCGGTTCGAAGGAGTACGCAGTGGCGCTGCGCGTTTCCGGCCTGGCGAATTGCGTGCTCGACCTGACCGAGCGCGGCACCCAGGAGGTGCGACGCAGCATCGAGCTGCTGCGCGAGCGGGGGTCGCAGTACGAGCTGGCGCTCTCGCTGATGGCTTCGGTTCAGGCACTGACCAAGCAGAGTCGGAGCGATTCGGGTGTCGACCTGTTCAAGATATCGTTCTCTTTCCGGCCCGTGCCGCAGCGGGAAATCAACGAGGCGATCGACAACCTGCGCGAGGCGCAAAACCTGTTCCGCACCCTGGGGGCGCGCGGCGATGCGCAGCGGGCCGACGAGCTGATGAACCGCGTTACCCAGGTTTCCGCGACGATCCAGCTCAAGGCCAAAGAACGGGGCGAGTACCTGAAGGTGTTCTATAACCTCAGCGAGCTCATCAGCATGGACCTCGAAAAGGACGATTTCGCCGAGCGCATCCTTGACCTTATCATCGAGGTGACGCGCGCCGAGCGCGGTCTGCTGTTCCTGGTCAACGAGAACCGGCTGGTGCCAGCGGCGCAGCGCGGCGTCGACAAGGCGACCCTGGAGGATGCGGAGTCGATATCCCGTTCGGTTCTGCAGAAGGTCAAGCGTCGGGGCGAGCTGATCATCGCCGGCGATGCCAGCTCGGACTCGCGTTTTTCGATGTCGAACAGCGTGATGCTGAACAAGATACGGTCGCTTCTGTGCGTGCCGCTGCGCAACGAGGACAAGGTCATCGGCACCATCTACCTCGACAGCCGGGTGAACGCCCACCTGTTCCTGGAAGAGGACAAGAACCTGCTGACGTCGGTTTCGAACCTGCTCGCCGCCACGATTGATCGGTCGGTGGCGTTCAAGAAGCTGCAGGACGACATGAGCGCGGTGCGGGCCGACATCCTCGAAGATGCAGCGACAGGATGCTTCCTTGGCCGGTCCAAGGCGATTCAGGAGGTCTATCGCCTGATCGAGCGCATCGGGCCGTCCGATGCCACGGTGCTGCTGACCGGCGAGACCGGCACGGGCAAGGGCGTCATCGCCCGCCTGATTCACTCCAAGAGCGGACGCCGGGGTAAGAGGTTCGTTTCGGTTGACTGCGGCACGCTTACCGAGACATTGCTGGAGTCGGAGCTTTTCGGGCATGTTCGCGGGGCGTTCACCGGCGCGGTGAAGGACAAGGAAGGGCTGTTCGAGACCGCTGACGGCGGCACGATCTTCCTTGATGAGATATCGAACACCTCGTTGAGCGTGCAGGCCAAACTGCTCGCCGTGCTGGAAGACAAGGTCATCCGCCGGGTGGGCGAAACTCAGATTCGGCGGGTCGACGTGCGGCTGATATGCGCGACCAATCGGGACCTTGAACGGGACGTGCGCGAGGGGCGGTTCCGGCAGGACCTGTTCTACCGGATGAACGTCGTTGCAATCGATGTGCCGCCTCTGCGCAAGCGCACATCGGACATACCGCAGCTCGCGAACTACTTCGTCAAGCGCTACTCGGTCCAGCTCAACAAGCCTGTTTCGGGTTTCGACGATCAGGTACTCAAGGCATTCGCGAACTACTCCTGGCCGGGCAATGTCAGGGAGTTCCAGAACGTGATCGAGCGGGCCGTCATCATGACCCAGAACAAGCGCATAGGCATTGAGGACCTGGGCGAGCAGTTCCAGAGTCTCGCCGATGAGACTACGGGAGACAACGGCCGCCGTCGCGTTCTGGAAAAGGATCAGGTCATAGCCGCCCTCAAGGAAACAGGAGGCAACGTCAGCAAGGCGGCAGAGCTACTCCAGACACACCGTCGCCAGTTGCAGCGTCTTATCCGTCGCTATCACATCGAACGCATGAATCTGACCTAGCGGACAGGCCATTCTTCTGTCGCACCTGCGTCGCGGACGCCATCTCCGGCAACTGAACTGCAAACCCGCGTGTCGATTCCAGACCTTCGGTCGTACACAAGCTAAGTAGCCCATCTGCTCACCTTGCCCCTGTCGCACGGGGGATTCGCGGGGCCGAGCAATTGTCGCACTAAGACTGACAACGCGTCCGTGCCCTGTTACTGCGACATCCCTTCTTCGCTATCGCAGAGGCAGTCAATGTCGTGTCCGAACGGGCCTCTGATGTGGCTCGTTTGCAGAACTTGGTACTTGATTCAGCATCACTCGACACCTTCCTGAGCGCTCAAACTGGCATCGGAACAGGGCGCAGGCCGCAGTTTCGGTCGCGTCTGCAAGTTGCAATATGGACAATAGTTATCAGACAGCTTGCGTTCCGCCGCGACTTGCCCTCATGCGCGTTCCCTGTGCGACAGGTTCCGTCGCAGTACGTAAACAGCTATGATACGTAACTTAGCCCGGGTGTTTGGCTTGGGCATCAATCTTGCACTAGACAGCTTGTTTAGCTAAACGGAGGTCTGAAATGGACGGAATCCCGATCCTACCGCGTCCTAGACCGATTACAGGACCACCCAGGTAACGGACGGAAGGCTGGTTCGCGGCTCAGTCGCGTGACCAGCACAGCGCCCGGCCACGCATAAGCCACGTGGCCGGGCGCGCTTCTGAGATTGTCGCAGTATGCTGATTGAGCACGCACCCGGCTTCGCCTTGCTGTCGCAGCAGCGTTGACGGGGTCAGGCAGAGCCTTATAATCCTAAAGATGAAGCCGGTCGCTACCAATCGGAAAGCCCTGCGCGACTATGCAGTGTTCGAGCGTTACGAGGCCGGCATCGAGTTGCTCGGAACCGAGGTCAAATCGTTGCGGTCAGGCGGTGTTTCCTTGGATGAGGGGTATGCCGCCATCGAGAACGACCAGGTCTGGCTGAATGACGTGAACATCGCACCTTATGCCCAAGGCAACATCTTCAACCACGCTCCGAAACGGCGCCGTCGCCTGTTGTTGCACGCCGACGAGATCAAGCGGTTGTACGGCAAGACCCAGTTGCGCGGCTACACTCTCATACCGATGAAGATCTACTTCAATGCCCGCGGACTGGCCAAGGTCGAGCTGGCCCTGTGTCGGGGCAAGAAGCTTATTGACCGGCGGGAAGACCTCAAGCGCCGGGCAATGGACCGGGATGACCGGCTGGAAGCCGGGAGGCGCCGTTGAGAATGCTGATTACCGACCGAGGGTTCCGCAGAGCCGTGTGTTGCCCGCTGGCCAAGGTGCTGTTTTTGTTCGCCGGCGTGGCTGTGGCCGGACCCGTGAGCATCGGCGGCCAGCAGATACCCAAGCGGACCGTGGGCGGGGTCGAGTACGTGCAAGCCGGACGGCTGGCCGCGGCGCTCGGCGGCAGGCATTGGGCAGTCAACGGCCGCTACTTCATCGTGCTGCCGGGCAATGAGCGCGACCCCGGTGATGAGTATGTGTTCCGCCCGGACAGCGTTCGCGCTTTGCACGGTGCTGCCGAGCTCATCCTGCCGGCGCCGCCGGTTCTGGACAGCGGTGTCCTGCTGCTGCCGATCGTCGCGCTGCCCGGGCTGTTTCCCGATGCCGGGGCTGCGGCGGTCCGTTCAATAGCGACGACGACCCGGGGTGAGACCCTGGTCGTGACAATAGCGCTGGACCGGGGTACGAACCGCGATTCGGTGACCGCGCTTGCCGAGCGGCCTTCAAGCCTGGAGTACCGGGTTACCCTCGGCGCGCGGGCGCGCGCCGATTTCATCAGCCAGGCCCGCCTGCTCGGCCTGACCGGCACCGGGACGTTGCGCGGGGTCACGGTCGACAGCGGGGCAGGCACGCGCCTGCACTTCTCTTTCCGCAGGCCAACCGGCGGCAGGCTGGTTGTGCGCGGCGACGCGGTCGATGTGGTGACCTGGCCCCTGCCCGAACGCAGCATCAAGCGCATCCTGCTCGACCCGGGACACGGCGGTACCGATCCGGGCGCGGTGGGCCGCACCGGGCTCCAGGAACAGCACGTTGCAATGGATGTGGCCCGCCGGCTCAAGCGCAAGCTCGAGGCCGCCGGTTTCGAGGTGACGATGACCCGCGACTCAGGGCAGTATTGCGCGCTGGGGGACCGCGCGAAGTGCGCTTCCCGGACACGGGCCGACCTGTTCGTCAGCGTTCACGTCAACGGTTCGCCCAACCGGCAGGCCAACGGGTTTGAGACCTATTTCCTTTCCGAGGCCAAGACCGACTGGGAGCGCGCGGTCGCGGCGCGCGAGAACGCGGTCGTCGAGCTGGATGCCGATCCCGGAAAGGTGATGACCGATGACCTCGAGATGATACTGGCCGATCTGGCCCAGAATGAGTACCTGCACGAGTCGAGCGAGCTGGCCCAGCGCATCCAGGAGGCCACGGTCAGCCACGCTCGGGTGATGGACCGCGGTGTGCGCCAGGCCAACTTCTATGTGCTGCGCAACATCTTCTCGCCGGCCGTGCTTGTCGAGCTGGGTTTTCTTTCCAACCAGAGCGAGGAGAAACTGCTGGGGCGCGCCGACCACCGCGAAAAGCTGGCCGAGGGCATCAGCCGCGGCATCGCCGATTTCGCACGGCGCTACCAGCAGCGGGCCAACGGGTCATGAGTGTAAGTCTTGAGCCTTGGACCCGTATGAAGCGATTCCGGGCAGGGAGTTTCCGAGTGCCGTTAACCGCAAAGCAGCAATGAGCCAGTCATCGGTCGGGAGCGACGCTCCGATCGGCGTTTTCGATTCGGGGATAGGCGGATTGACCGTTGTCCGGGCAATGCGAAGCAGGCTCCCGCAAGAGAGCATAGTTTACCTCGGGGACAACGCGCGCTCGCCCTACGGCACCAAATCGGCCGAGACGATAACGCGGTTCGCGCTCGAGGACGCCGCGTTTCTCGTCGCGCGGGGCGTGAAGCTCATCGTCGCGGCCTGCCACTCGGCGTCGTCGGCCGCGCTGGGCGAGCTGGTGCGCGTGATGCCCGTGCCGGTGATCGGGGTGATTCAGCCGGGCGCCCGCGCCCTGGTCAACGCGACCCGGACGAGGCGCGTGGCGGTCATCGGCACGAGCGCGACGGTCCGGTCCGCGGCCTACGAGCGCGCGGTGCGCGCGCTGGGCGGCGACATTGAGATAGTGGCCAAGGCGACGCCGCTCTTCGTGCCGCTGGCCGAGGAGGGCTGGCTCGATGACGAGGTTGCGCACGCTGTTGCGCGGCGCTACCTCGCCGGACTGGCCGACGAGGGCGTGGACGCGCTGCTGCTGGGGTGTACGCACTTTCCCCTGCTCGGCCGCGCGATAGCCGCGGCGCTGGGCCCGGGCGTGCGTGTTGTCGATTCATCGGAGGAGACTGCGGCCGCAGCCGAGTCGGCCCTGCGTTCGGCCGGGCTGTTGCGCGCAGGCGGCGAGCCGCGGCACCGCTGTTACCTGACTGACCTGACCCCGAACTTCGAGACCGTGGGCGCGCGCTTTCTGGGCGAACCGCTCGGTGATGTGATCCGGGCGACGCTCGGTGCGGCCGAGGAGGCGCGGGCGTGACGCGGCGGGACGGCCGGAATCCCGACGAGCTGCGGCCGGTTGCGCTCCTGCCCGGCTATCTCGAATACGCCGAGGGGTCGTGTCTGGCCAGCGCGGGCAACACGCGCGTGCTCTGCGCCGCCTCGTTCGAGGCGCGCGTGCCCCCGTTCCTCGTGGGCAGCGGCCGCGGCTGGGTCACGGCCGAGTACGGGATGCTGCCGCGCTCGACCCACCAGCGCACCAGCCGCGAGACCGACCGGCCGCGCGGGCGCACCCAGGAAATCAAGCGGCTGATCGGCCGTGCCCTGCGCGCGGTCTGCGACCTCGAGGCGCTGGGCGAGCGGCAGATAATCGTGGACTGCGACGTGATCCAGGCCGACGGCGGCACGCGCACGCTCGCGCTGACCGGCGGATTCGTCGCGCTCAAGCTGGCGGTCGCGAATCTGCTCGAGCGCGGGCTGGTGCGGCGCAACCCGCTGGTCGAGCATGTCGCCGCGACCAGCGTCGGCATCGTCGACGGGCAGGTGCTTCTGGACCTGGCCTATGACGAGGACTCGCGCGCCGAGACCGATATGAACCTGGTGATGACCGAGAGCGGCCGGATGGTCGAGGTCCAGGCGACCGCCGAGCACATGCCGTTCACCTGGGAGCAGTTCGGCCGGATGCACGCGGTCGGCGCCGCGGCCATCGCGCGGCTCATCCGTTTGCAGCACGAAGCGACCGCGGCGGCGAACCGCTAGCCGCGGCCCGATGAGCGACATTCGCACTTTCAACCGTATCGCGTCGGAGCGGCTGTGGGGCAAGCGGCTCGACGTGTACCTCGTGCTTTCCGGCCTTGGCATATCGCGCACCCAGGCCGGCCGGCTCATCGAATCGGGCAAGGTGCTGGTCAACGGGCAGAAGAGCAAGCCGAGCTACCGGGTGAAGCCGGGCGACGACATCAGCGCCCGGTACGAGCCGGAGCCGGAGATGACGATCGAACCCCAGCCGATGAAGCTGGCCATCGTGTACGAGGACGACGACGTGCTCGTGCTGGACAAGCCGGCGGGCGTGGTCGTGCATCCGGCGCGCGGCAACCGCGACCACACGCTGGTCAACGGCCTGCTCCACCACTGCAAGAGCCTGCCACTGCGCAAGGACTCGCTGACCCGGCCGGGCGTGGTCCACCGGCTGGACAAGGAGACAACCGGGCTGCTGATGTTCGCCAAGAACGATATCGCCCTGCGCAGCCTGAGCAGCCAGATCGAGCACCGCACGGTCGTGCGCGAGTACGCGGCGTTCGCGTGGGGCGACTTCGAGCTTGACGAGGGGACGATCGACGCGCCCATCGGCCGCCACTGCATCGACCGGACCCGGATGGCGGTGACGAGCGTGGCTTCGCGCACCGCCGTCACCAACTACGAGGTGTTCCGGCGCTACGGGGTGTGCACCTACCTGCGGCTGCGCCTGAAGACCGGGCGCACGCACCAGATCAGGGTGCACATGCAGCACGTCGGCCACCCGATCGTCGGCGACCCCGAGTACGGCGGCCGCAACCCGTCGGTCCTGCGCGAGCGCGACCACGCCGAGAGCTTCCGCGAGATGATGACCATCATCAAGCGGCAGGCGCTGCACGCGGCGCGGCTCGGGTTCGCCCACCCGCGCACGCGCGAGTACGTCGAGTTCACCTCGGCTCTGCCGCCGGATATGGAGCGGCTGCTGCTGTATCTCGAGCGCGAGCGCACCGGCCGGCGCTACGCTTGACTCGCCTCGGGCCAGAGCTACGATTGAACCATGGCAACCGGAGAGGGCAGATGCCGGCAGTAGGGCGGTGCGCACGGAGCCGCCTGTTCGGCGCGGTCGCGTTCGCCGCGCTGCTCGGCTCGTCCTGCACCGCGCCGGTGCCGGTCCTGCCGCAGCTCAGCCTGCCCGCCGTGCGCGACGGTGAGCGCTCGGTCTACGAGGTCACCCGCAACGACAGCGTGCTCTACCGGACCGTCATCACCCTGGAATTTGACGAGGAGACGAGCGACCCGGTCGGCGCCGGCGCGCCGGTGCCGACGGTGGTCGTGACCGGGCTGGTCGAGTCGCTCGGGCCGGACGGCTACTTCTATGATTCGTCGGTCGTGGTCGCGCGGCGCGACAGCCTGCAGCCGGTGCGTTCGTGGCGCGCGGTCGAGACCGACATATCCGACATCGAACTCGAGGCCAGCTACGCGCCGGGCAGGGCAAGGGTCTTCAAGCGCACGGTTGACGGGACGGTCGAGGAGTCGGTCAAGCTGCCCCGCGCGGTCTTCTTGATCGACATGCTGCAGACCATCGCGCGCGCGGTGCCGCCGGTGTCGGGCACGCAGTTCAGCATGACTGTCTTCGTACCATCGGAGTTCCGCACGATGCCGGTGAAAGTATCGGTGCTGGGCACCAAGCTCGTGCCGACCCGGTTGGGCGAGATCATGTGCCGCGAGGTCGTGGTCACCACGCCCAAGCGAGAACTGCGCTACGCCTACGAGATCGCCGAGCCGCGCCGGTTCGTCGCGATGCGCGACCTTTCGAGCGAGACGACTATGCTGCTGGTGGAGTACGACCCGGGCCGGACCGAGCCGCTCCCGCCCGAGCGCTGACGCAGCGGCGCCTTGGCTTCGGATTCCTTCCGCGACACACACGCCGGCCGCGACAGCCGCGTCGAGCGCGACCCGCTGGGCGAGGTCGCCGTGCCGGCCGGCGCGTACTGGGGCGTCCAGACAGCGCGGGCCATCGAGAACTTCCCGGTGAGCGGCGAGCGCGTGGCGCCCGAACTGGTTCGGGCCTACGCGATGGTCAAGCGGGCCGCGGCCGACACCAACCGCGAGCTGGGAACGCTGGACGCAGAGCGTGCCGGGGCAATGGCGCGCGCCTGCGACGAGGTCATCGCGGGCAGGCTCGACGACCAGTTTCTCGTCGACGCGTTCCAGGCCGGGGCCGGCACGTCGACCAACATGAACCTCAACGAGGTCATCGCCAACCGCGCGCTGGAGCTGCTCGGGCGCGAGCGCGGCGATTACGCGCATCTCTCGCCCAACGACCACGTGAATCTGGGCCAGTCGACCAACGACACTTACCCGACCGCGGCCCACATCGCGGTGATGGGCGCGAGCGGCGCGCTGCTCGACTCGCTTGACAACTTGAGCGTGACGCTGCGCGCGAAGGCGGAGGAGCTCAAGGGCGTGCGCAAGCCCGGCCGCACGCACCTGATGGACGCCCTGCCGGTAACGCTCGGTGACGAGTTCGGGGCGTGGGCATCGGCAATCGAGCGGGCGCGCGAGCGCATCGGACAGCGGTGCGACAACCTGGGCGAGCTTGCCATCGGCGGCACCGCGGTCGGCACCGGCACGAACGCGGCCGCGGGATTCCGTGCGGCGGTGGTCGCGCGGCTGGCCGGGATGACCGGGCTAAACCTGCGCCCTTGCCGCGATTCCTTCGAGGCCCTACAGAGCCGGGCCGCGCTCGGCGCGTTCTCTGGGGCCCTGCGCGAACTGGCGCTGGAACTTGGGCGCATCGCGAATGACCTGCGACTCCTTGGTTCCGGCCCGGTCGCCGGCCTTTCAGAGATTCGCCTGCCCGCGGTCCAGCCCGGCTCGTCGATAATGCCGGGAAAAGTCAACCCCTCGCTGGCCGAGTGCCTGAACATGGTCTGCTTCGCCGTCGCGGGCAACGACGCCGCGGTCGCACTCGCGGTCGGGGCGGGCCAGCTCGAGCTCAACGTCTTCACGCCCCTGATGGCGCACAGCATCCTGAAGTCGGTCAGGATGCTCGCTTCGTTCCTGCCGGTGTTCGCCGAGCGGTGCATCGCCGGCATCACGGCAGACGAGGCGCGCTGCCGCGTCTTCCTTGCACAGAACCCGTCGTTGGCCACGCTGCTCGCGCCGCGCATCGGCTATCTCGCGGCCGCCGAACTGGCCAAGGAATCGCTTGCGCGGCGTGTGCCGGTCGCCGAACTCGCGGTCGAGAGGGGCCTCATCACGCACGCCGAGTCTGAAGCCCTGTTCGGTCGGGACGGCACGGGCATCCCGCCCGTCTGAGACTGCCCCGGTCCGAGCGCACCCACAGATACTGCGGTACGGGCCGTCTGGGGGGCCGTTGGGTGGGCAGGGTTGCGTGGAGCCGCAAACACAGGCCAACCGCAAGGTTACACAACCACTTAGCTTGCCGGGCCGGACTCGGCCAACCGGGCCGGACGGTTGATTGCCATTATAATGAGCAGTATAACAGGCCGGCACGGCGAGCAATCGTCGGATGCCTGAGACACGCTCTGTGTCCTGCCGGCGGAGTCGATGGGGCAGGACCGGAGCGCGCAGGAGCGTGCGGCCGGGCGCAGAACCACCGCGGAGTCGGGCATCGCGAAGCAAGGGGCGGCAGTCTAAGTGCTCATGGAAGCGAACCCCGTGATTCACATCGACCCGGTGTGCAAGATGAAGGTCAGTGAAGGGTCAGAGGCGGGGAAGCACGACCACAACGGCACGACTTACTACTTCTGCAACACGCGGTGTCTGGAGCGATTCAGGGCGGAGCCGGCGAGGTTTCTCACAGGAAGCGTCAAGCCCGAAGCTCAAATGACAATTGACAGAACGGCGATGGAGTTGCCCGAGCCGGTGCTCGAGAAGCCGAAACTCGGCCAAACCGAGACCGCGACCATCGCGGTCGGCGGGATGTCGTGCGCGTCGTGCGTGTTGACCATCGAGAAGGCGCTCGGCCGGCTGCCGGGCGTGAAGGTCGCGACCGTGAACTTCGCAGCTGAGAAGGCAATCGTTGAGTTCGACCCGAAGGTGACGCCGCGCGAGGCGCTGGACCGCGCGATTGTCGGCGCGGGGTACGACGTGCGGCCGCAGGAGGCAGAGGGCCGGGATCCACTGTCCGAGGAACTGAAGGGGACGCGGCGGCGGATGGTCTGGGCGTGGGTGTTCACGGTGCCGGTGATGGCGCTGATGGCGCTGCACATGACCGGGACTCACCTGCACGGTATGGCCTGGGTTGAGGCGGCACTGGCCGCGGCCGCGGTGCTGGGGCCGGGCTGGCGCACGCTGCGCGCCGCGGCCGGCTCGATTCGCGCCCGGGCTGCGTCGATGGACGTGCTCATCGCGCTGGGCACGCTGGCCGCGCTGGTCTCGGGTATCGCGGTGCTGGCCGGAGCGCCGCTCTCAAACTTCTCCGGCATCGCGGCGATGATAATGGCGTTTCACCTGACCGGCCGCTACATCGAGGCGCGGGCCAAGGGGCGGGCTTCGGAAGCTATCCGCAAGCTGGTGGCATTGGGCGCAAGGACAGCGCGGGTGTTGTCGGGCGATGAGGAAAAGGAAGTGCCGGTCGGTCAGCTGCGCGTCGGCGACGTGATGGTGGTGCGGCCGGGCGAGAAGATACCGACCGACGGCCGCATCCTCGAGGGCCGCACGAGCATCGACGAGTCGATGGCGACCGGCGAGTCGCTCCCGGTCGAGCGCGGGCCCGGGGATGAGGCAATCGGCGCGACCGTGAACCAGACCGGGCTGGTGCGTATCGAAGTGACGCGGGTCGGGGGCGACACATTCCTTTCGCAGGTGGTCAGGATGGTCGAGCAGGCCCAGGGTTCGAAGATACCGATACAGGCTTTCGCCGACCGCGTCACCGCCCGGTTCGTGCCGGCGGTGCTGGTCGTGGCAGTGGCGACCTTTCTCGCGTGGTTGTTTTTCGCCGACAGCCTGCGGCCGGCGCTGGCGTGGGCGGGGGGATTCCTGCCGTGGGTGGACCCGAATCTCGCGCCGCTGTCGCTCGCCTTCCTTGCCGCGATTGCGGTGCTGGTCATAGCCTGCCCGTGCGCGCTGGGCCTGGCCACGCCGACCGCGCTGATGGTCGGGTCGGGGATGGGCGCGGAGCGCGGGATTCTCTTCCGTTCGGGCGAGGCGATACAGACGCTCCGCGCGGTGCAGGCGGTGGTTCTGGACAAGACCGGGACGATAACCTTTGGCCGGCCCGAGGTGACCGACGTGGTGCCGGTCGCGGGCGTGAAACCGGACGATCTGCTGGTCAGCGCGGCCGCGGTCGAGTCGGGCTCGGAGCACCCGGTCGCGCGGGCAATTGTCGAGTCGGCACGCGCCGCCGGCATAGGGTTCGCGCCGGCACGCGATGTTGCGATCGTGCCGGGCCAGGGGGTGCGCGGGACAGTGAACGGCGCGACGGTGCTCGCCGGCACGGCCGCCTACCTGCGCTCAAGCGGCGTTGACACTGCCGCGCTCGATGCGGCCGGGGCCGAGCTGGCAGCGCGGGCGCGCACGGTCGTGCTGGTGGCGCGGGGCGGCAGGGCAGTCGGCGTCATCGGCGTGGCCGACCGGGTCAAGCCGGACTCGGCTCGGGCCATTGCCGAACTGAAGGAACTCGGCGTCGTCCCGGTGATGCTGACCGGCGACAACCGTCCGACCGGCGAGGCGGTCGGGCGCGAGGTCGGCATCGAGCGGGTCGTGGCCGAGGTGCTGCCCGCGGACAAGCAGCAGGTCGTTGCCGAGCTGCAGCGTGAGTTCGGCACGGTCGCGATGGTCGGGGACGGCATCAACGACGCGCCGGCGCTGAAGGCGGCCAATGTCGGCATCGCCATCGGCACGGGCACCGACGTCGCGATCGAGGCGAGTGACGTAACGCTGGTGAGCGGCAACCCGCTGGGCGTGGCGAGCGCGATACGGCTGTCGCGGGCAACGTTTCAGAAGATCCGGCAGAACCTGTTCTGGGCGGTTTTCTATAACTTTGTTGCGATACCGCTGGCGATGCTGGGCGTGTTGCATCCCGTGATGGCCGAGGCCGCGATGGCGCTTTCTTCAGTCAATGTCGTGACCAACTCGGTGCGCCTGCGCCGGGCGAAGGTCTAGTCGCCACCGACCGGCGCGGGCAAGGCCGAAGGCTGCAGTCCGGCTCGACCCGGCCGGTTGACCCGGGGCGCGCGCGGGGTATGCTTATTCGGCAGAGTAGATATGGACAACACCGCCGCAGGATGGTCCGGGAGCGCCCTGCTGCGCGTTGCGCGCGCTCTGCTGGCTCTGCTGGCGCTGGCGGCGGTCGTGTACGACTACCTGCGGGTGAGCGCGCAGTTCGGCCAGACCGCGGGCAATTACTTCAGCTACTTCACCATCCAGAGCAACCTGTTCGCGGCGGCGGTGCTCCTGTGGGGCGCGGTCCGGCCGCACGGCCGGGAAGCGCTGCGCGCGCTGCTGCGCGGGGCCGCGGTGCTGTACCTGCTCGTGACCGGCCTGGTCTACGCGCTGCTGCTTGCGCACCTGAAGGCTTCGTTCGTGCCCTGGGTGGACTTCATCCTGCACCGGCTCGCCCCGGTCGCGCTCGCGGTTGACTGGCTGGTTGATCGGCCGGGCCGGGCAATCACGATCAGGCGGGCCGCGCTGTGGCTGGTGTATCCGCTGGCGTATCTCGCGTACACGCTGGCGCGCGGGCTGGTGACCGGCTGGTATCCTTACCCGTTCCTGAATCCGGGCAAGTCCGGAGGCTACGGCACGGTCGCGGCCTGGAGCGGCGCTCTGGCAGCCGGCATCGTCGCGCTGGCCGGGCTGGTCTTGCTGGTCGGGCGGCGGAGCCGGGCGAACCGGAGCTGACCGGACCGGTCAGCCCAGGCAGACGTTGTTCGAGGACTTGCACTCGTCACACTCGAGTTCGAGCGTGACGTGGTTTATCTCATAGCGTTCGTGCAGGGCGCTTTCCAGTCTCGACAGCACCGGGTGGAACGAGCTGACCGCTCCGTCGGCGACGACGAGGTGGGCCATCAGGGCGCGCTCGCCTTCGCCTAGGGTCCAGATATGCAGGTCGTGAATGCCGCGGATGCCGGGCGCGAAATCGGTGATGAACTGGCGCACGGCATCGAAGTCGAGGTCATGCGGCGTCGAGTCAATGAGAATGCTGGCCGATTCGCGAAACACCGACCACGCGCCCCAGATGACAAACAGGCCGACCGCGATAGAGAGAATCGGGTCGATGACGTACCAGCCGGTGAGCCGGATGATGAGGCCGCCGACCAGCACCGCGACCCAGCCGAAGAAGTCCTCCAGCAGATGCCACATCGCGGCGCGGATGTTGAGGCTTGAGCGGTCGCGGCGCAACAGCAGCACCGCCGCGCCGTTGACAACGAGGCCGGCCAGAGCCATCACGATGAGGGTCGGGCTGTGGACCGGTTCGGGGTTGACTATGCGCAGCACCGCGGCGCGGAAGATGAACAGGGTGAGTCCGAAGAGCACGAGCGCGTTGATGAAGGCGGTGAGGATGCGGACCTTGCGGTAGCCGAAGGTGCGGCGCGGGTTGGGCGAGCGCTGGGAAAGCTTGAGCCCGAACCAGGAGAGTCCGAGCGCGACCGCGTCGGAGAAGTCGTGGAGCGAGTCGGCGACCAGGGCCAGCGAGTTGGCGAGCAGGCCGAATACCAGCTCGGCCGCGGCGAAGCCGAGGTTGAGCGCGATTGACAGCACGAGGCTGCGGCCCTGGCGCGCGAGGTCGCCGTGGTGGTGATGGTGGCCGGACACAGTGCAGCAATGCTAGCCGGACGCGCGTCCGAGGGCAAGCACGACGATTAAGGCGAGGGCTTGACTTGGCCGCGCGGCGTTCTAGCTTCTGTCGTGTCCAGGCAGAAGAACAGGAGGCTGCGTGTTTGACCAGTTACTGAAGATTCTCGGGCTGGCGCGGGCCGACTATGCCGACCTGCGCTATGAACGGATGCGCGAGACCAAGGTCACGTTCAGCGGCCGCGAGCTTGTCGGGTTGTCGGCCAGTTCCACCGACGGTTATGTGCTGAGGGTGCTGCAGAACGGCGGCTGGTCGGCAATTGCTTTTACCGCGCCGGCCGACGCCGAACGTGCGGCGCGATCAGCGGTGGAGAATGCCCGGCTGCTGGCGGCAAGCGGTGCGC
>CBFGIY010000023.1:0-31093 GCA_965648935.1 Caldifarciminota bacterium | reverse complement strand
CGGCGAACTTCTTCAGTTCGGTCACGTGTTCGACGCCGGCGGCGATGCCCAGTTCCGCCAGGGCGTCGATGACGTGCTTCTCAAGTTCGATGCATCGAGGGCAGCCGACGCCGAGTATCTTGATGTCCATGGCATCTCCCTTACCCGGATTCTCTGCCTGAGCGCCGCAGCATGACGTACTCGCTTCAGTCGCTGCCTTCTCCTCGTGTTCCTCGCTTACCTCTTCGATCTTCAGGTTGCAGCAACCCGACTTCTTGCCGCCGAAGACACCTTGCAGCAGGCCCTTCTTCTTTTCGTTCATTTCTGGTCTCCTTATCTAGAACAGGTAGAACGCGTATCCGGCCAGCACGGCGGTCAGGAACACGACGCCGACGAAGACCGCCACCAGGCGGGACCTGAATATGCCGGCCAGCATGCTCATCTCGGGAATACTCATACCCGCGCCGCCGATTATCAGGGCGATGACCGCTCCAAGGCTCATGCCTTTCTGGGTCAACGCCACGGCAACCGGGATGGCTGTTTCGGCCCTGACGTAGAGCGGGACGCCGATGATCGCCGCCACGGGTATTGCCAGCGGATTCTGCGGGCCGGCGATGCGGGTGATGAAGTCACTGGGCAGATAGCCGTAGATGACCGCGCCGATGGCCACGCCGATGAGCAGGTATGCCAGCACGCCGCGGAAGTCGCCCCACGCGCCGATGAAGGCGCGACGGAGCTTCGCGCCGAACGTTGGCAGTTTCTCACGTTCCAGGGCGCCGCCGCTGATGCGGACGTGCTTCACGTCCTTTGACAGGCCGAGCATCTGCAGACCGGCCCCGCTTGCCATCGCCACGACGAACGTCGTTACCCCGTAGACTACGCAGGCCTTCCAGCCGACCAGCGCCAGCAACATTGTCAGGATGACCGGGTTCAGCAGCGGCGACGCCAGAACAAAGGACATTACCGCGCCGAACGGCACGCCGGCCCGCAGCAGGCCGACCGTCAAAGGAATCGTGGAACAGGAGCAGAACGGTGTGACGGCCCCGAGCGCCGCGCCGAGGAAGTTGCCCACCACCCCCCGACGAGAAAGCCACCGGCCGAGCTTCTCGTTGGAAACGTACTCGAATACCAGGCCGACCAGGGTGCTGATGCCCAGGAACAGGACGGTCAGTTCGACCAGGATGAGGCCGAAGAAGCGAAGCGAGACCAGTAGCGAGTTCATTTTCTTCCCTCTTCTGTACGGCTCAGTGCCCGCAACTTCTTCAGTGTCGCTATCGACCCGTCATCCATCAGGTAGTCGCGGAAACAGCGCCACAGATACTCCTCGACGTGGTTTCGCGGCCGCGAGAGCTTGTAGTACATCCACGTCCCGTCGCGTCGCGCTGTCACCAGACCGGCGGACCTCATAAGCGCAAGGTGGTGGGAGATCTTGTACTCCGGCTCCGCCAGTATTCGGGCCAGCGTGCAGACGCAGGTCTCACCGTTCGGCGAGAGCAGCACCGCCAGCCGCAGGCGCGTCGGGTCGGATAAGACCTTGAGCGACGCAGCCTCCGCCGCCAGATTCAGCTTCTGCTTGATATCTGCATATCTGTTCATGTATGCAGATAATGCACGACGTCGGTCAGCCAGTCAACCTTCTGACGCTCTTCCTTTCAACGACGGCCCAGTATCGGACGCCACAGGCGGCCAGAGCGGCAGGCTGACTGCGGTGAGCTCACGCTCTTTGGGAGATCGGAGCGTAGGCCTGGACGCGAGGAGGAGTCTCCGCGGCTAGTTCAGCGGCTGGCGACACGCGTTAGTCGCTGGAACCATCAGCTCATCGATGGGCCGGGTGCTGGCTCGCCGTTCGCGGCGTCGGTCGGAACCGGCGTGGCGCAGCCGCCGCAGAAAGCAGGAAACGCAAAGGTGAGGATAGGCGGATAGGGGAGCGCTCGTTCCATGCCACCGAGTCTGGTCGAGTTGCGAATTCGGGGCAACTCGGGCGGCCTCGCCGCAGACGTCGAAGACACCCGGTCGGGCGTCAATCTGGCCGGCCGCGACTGTCTACGGCCACGACCGCGGAGGAGTTGGGGATTGGCTTCGTGGGAGGCCGAGGTCAGGCCCGAGCCGACGTGAGGCTGGAGCAGGCGGTCTTGGCCCGGGACCGGGGCATTGCCTTTTCGGCCAGGAAGGAGAGCGCCTCGACAATCGCCTGCAGCCTGTCACCGGGAAAGCCGAGCACCGCTTCGTTCGGGCCGATGTCGGTGGCTTCGCGGCAACCGTAGCAGCCGAAGGTGAAGTTGAGCCGCTTCTCCAGAAAGGGGATAATTGTCGAGTCAACGCACGTTGCCTGCAAGACCGCGGTGCTGGCCGTGCGACGCTTGCCGCCCGCGACGTTGAGGTCGGCGAGGAGAAGCCACATCAGCCGCTCGGGCAGGTCCTCGACGACAACCACGTCGGGCGTTGGCGGGGGGCCAGGCCTTGGGGGTGTTCGCGCAGGCCGAAAGCGGCCGCGGCCGCAGGGCAGGCAAGCTCGGCATCCTCAAGCAACACCGGCTTGCCGGAGCGCGCCTTCATCAGCAACTGACAGTAACGGTGGCGTTTGACCCGCTCAAAGCCCTCGAGCGGCTTGAGGTCGGCATCTGGCTTGAGCAGGAAGACGCCGACCGGGTCGTGCTCAAGGCCGATAGCTGCCCGCAGGCGGTCGGATAGCTGTCGCATGTCGCTCATGGATTATGTCTCCTTCTATAGTCGCGGATGACGTCCAGCCAGCGCCGGCCGTAGTTGATGATGAGCGAGCCGATGGCGCCGACAATGCCGGCTAGACCGATGCCGACTGGGCAGCCGGGATTGCCGCAGCACGGACATGCCCCGCCGCCCACCGCCGCGTAGACGCCGGAGATTCCGGCCCAGAGGCCGGCGAACCGGAGCAGGTTCGCAAGCACACGCGCGGCCCGACCTCTGGGGACGACGGACGGTGCGTCTGCCGGCGTCACTTTGGGCTGCAGTGTGGGCATGTGCAGCCGTCTGGTTCCTTCATGCCGGTTTCCTCCTTGAGAATGACAAGGATGTCCGGGATGCAGCAGGTACCCTTCGGGTTCAGCTCCTTGCAGCGGTCACCGACTCCAGCGCCGGTCGTCTCCTGAATCTGCTTCAAGGTCGTTGCGCCGGAGCGGATGGCGGCAACAATCCGGCCGCGCGTGACCTTGCCGCAGTAGCAGACAAGCGGGTCGGATTGGGTGCTCATGGCCTCTGCGCCAGCGCGTCCACGACCGCGCCGACGACCTTGGCAACGTCGTCGTTGGTGTGGTCGAACTGGCCGTGCTTCTTGATGCCGAGTTCGGTGACGACGATGTGGACGGCTGGCTTCACGCCGATGTTCTCCAGACTCTTGCGGACGCAGGCAACCGGGCAGCCGTCAATCGCGACGCAGGGCTTCTCGCTAACGCCTTTGACGAAGCCCGGCAGTTGTGCGCCGACGCCGATTGCGCAGTACATTGAGCCTTGGCCGTAGCCGTCGAGTGCCTTGGCCGCGTCGTTGGCAATCTGGCCGACATTGGACCCGCCCGAGCAGGCAAGCAGCAGGACGTCCTTTGAACCGCAGGCGCAGGTCGGTTCGCTCGGGGAACAGCAGCCGGCCAAGGCTACTTCTCCCCGCCCAGCAGTCTCTTCAACTCGTCTTTGGACGGCACCTTGCCCTGCGAGACGACCTTGCCGTCAACGACGAGCCCGGGTGTCATGAAGACGCCCATCGCGGCGAACCGCTTGAGGTCAGTGATGTGCTCGACATTGGCGGCAATGTTCATCTCCGCGAGCGTGTCGCGGACCCGCTGTTCCAGTTCCTGGCAGCGAGCACAACCGATTCCGAGTACCTGGATTTTCATTCTGTCACTCCTTGCTGTCAGATTGCGCCATACACCAGACCGGCGATGGTTGAGAGGATAACCACGAGCAGGATGAAGGTAAAGGCCCGCTTCGGGCCGATGGTGCGGGTGATGACGATCATCGAAGGCAGGGACAGGGCCGGGCCGGACAGCAGCAGCGCGAGCGCCGGGCCTTTGCCCATACCCGAGCCGAGCAGGCCCTGCAGTATCGGAATCTCGGTCAGCGTGGCGAAGTACATCAGCGCACCCGAGACCGAGGCGAAGAGGTTGGCGGCAAGCGAGTTGCCGCCAACAAGGCCGGCTATGATGCCGTCCGGGATGACGCCGGCGTTGAGGCCGGGCCGGCCCAGAAGAAAGCCGGCGACAAACACTCCGCCCAGCAGCAGAGGCAGTATCTGCTTGGCGAAGCTCCACGTGGACTGAATCCAAGCCCTGCGCTCTTCGGAGTTGAACCAGCGCCAGACCATCAGCAGTGTGGCGAGCAGGAAGGCGCCGGCGAGGTACCACTTGACCGAGAAGACCGCGTTGAAGAAGCCGATTGGCTCTCTGGGCTTGCCCCAGTTCGCGAAGACAAGAAAGGCAATCATCGCGGCGAAGTAGAGAACGTTCTGGCCGAGGTTGCGGCGACTCGCTTCGGCCGAGAGGCCGGCGATGCCCGCGCCCTCGGCCCGCTGCCGTTCAGCCCGGGAGAAGACCAGGGCCATTCCCAGCCCGATGACAACCGAGAAGATGACCGCGCCGATTGCCCGGGCCGCGCCCAGTTCGAGACCGAGCACGCGGCCGGTCATCAGTATCGCCAGCACGTTTATGGCCGGTCCCGAGTAGAGGAATGTCGAAGCGACGCCGAGGCCGGCCCCGGCGTAGTAGATGCCCATGAACATCGGCAGGACCGTGCAGGAGCAGACCGCGAGAATCGCGCCGGAGACCGAGGCGATTGAGTAGGCCAGGACCTTGTTGGATTTCGGGCCGAAGTACTTGAGAACGGCTTCCTTGGAGATGAAGTTCTGGATGGCGCCGGCGATGAAGAAGGCGGGCACGAGGCAGAGCAGGACGTGGAGTCGGGCGTAGTCCTGCAGCATCAGGAAACCCTCGATGAGCGCTCCCTGCACGCGCGCCGTCTCGACCGGCAGGAAGAAGAACAGGAGGAATGCGGCGAGAATCAGGGCCAGTTTCCAGCGTTCCTTCATCGCTTACTCCCAGCCGAACTCCCGGAACTTCGCGACGATGGAGTCGCGCGGGTACACGCCGATGTGGCGGTAGAGCTCCTTGCCGTCCGGGTCGTAGAAGATCTGCGTCGGGATGACCTGGATGCGGGCCTGCTGGGTCTGTTCGCGGTCCCGGTACACGTTGATGATGCGGATGTCGACCTTGCCGGCGTATTCCTGCATCATCGGGTTGAGGATGGTTTCCATTTCCTTGCAGGGCAGGCAGTTGTCCGAGCCGTAGTCCCACATCCGCGGCAGAGCCTTGGGCTTGGGCGGCGGCTGCGGCTCGACCTTGGGCTCAGTCTTCGGTTCGGACCTGTGCCGCACCGTGTCCGCCGCCGGGGCGACGGCCGAGTCGGCCGGCGGCAGGGTTTCGCAGATCTCGTCCTGCGCGGCGAGAGAGGTTTCGGCCGGCGGGTTGGCGGTCGCGGCTGAGTCCCTGGTGCCGCCGCAGCCCGGCGCTGCAAGCAGCATGGCCAGCGTCGTCATAACAAGTATCAGGTGTCGGTGAGTCATCAGCTTCTCCTTAGCTCAACGCTTGACAAGTTCGTAGACAAACCAGGCGGCCACGAGCAGCAGCAGCACGCCCGAGGCTTTCTTGAGAACGGTCGAAACCTTCTTCAGGCCCCTGGAGTTCACCAACGCCTCGGCGATGCCCATCGAGCTGCCGGCAACCAGTACCAGCACCGAGTGGCCGAGCGCGTAGGTGAACAGCAGCAGCCCACCGTAGAGCACGTTGCCCCTGGACGCGACATACGACAGGATGACCGCGAGTATCGGCATCGCGCAGGGCGTCGCGATGACACCGGTGAGAGCGCCGAGCAGAAAAGCACCCACAACACCGCCTGCCTTGGGCGTGATGCCGCGGGGCAGCGGCAGCTCGAAGTTCGGGAAGAAGAGTATCTGTCCGCCCATCACGACACAGACGATGATGATAAGGACGGGCCAGAACTTCGAAGTCGTGCCGAAGAGCGTACCGGCGAGGCTGGCGACCATTCCCAGCGCGGTGAACGCGGCGGCAATGCCGATAAACAGGAACAGCGCGAGCAGGAACGCGTAGCCCTTGCTCCGGCCCTTGGCGTAGCCGCCGACAAAGCCGATGGCCAGCGGTATCGAGGCCAGCACGCAGGGGTTGAGCGCGGTGACCAGGCCGCCGAGGAAGACGACGGGTACCGCGAGCAACGGCTGGGTCGTTATGAGTCTTTCAACATTGGCGAGGAGGTTGGCGAGCATCGGCTGCTACTCCTTTGGCTTGGTTGCGGTGACCTTGATGCTGCGGATTTCCCCGGCCAGCCGGGTCAGTTCATCGGACGGCAGGCCGGATTCGCGGACCAGGGCCTGCAGCGTCGGGTCGCTGGCCGCGGCCTCGACCGGGAAGCGTTCCTCGGCGACCACCTGCACGTCCTGGAACCCCGCGGTGGCGATGCACGCGAGGTAATCGGTCCGGAGGCTCGCGCCGGATATGCAGCCGACATAGGCGGCGGCAGACTCCAGTATCGCTCTGGGCAGCAGTGCGGCGAGCACGATGTCGGATACCATCAGCCGGCCGCCGGGGCGCAGTACGCGGAATGCCTCGCGGAACACCTGCAGCTTATCCGGTGACAGGTTGATGACGCAGTTGGAGATGACGCAGTCGACCGACGAGTCGGCCACGGGCAGGTGTTCGATTTCACCCAGCCGGAATTCGACGTTGGCGCAGGCGCTCCTGCGGGCGTTCTCGCGCGCCTTTTCGACCATCTCCGGTGTCATATCCACGCCGATGACCCGGCCGGATGGGCCGACCCTGTGAGCAGCAAGGAAGCAGTCGAAGCCGGCGCCGGAGCCGAGGTCGAGCACTGTCTCGCCGGCCTTGAGGCCTGCCAGCGCGACCGGATTGCCGCAACCGAGCCCGAGGTTGGCGCCGTCCGGGACCGATGCCAGGTCGGCGTCGGTGTAACCGACGGTGCGGCTCGTCTGTTCCGCAGTCGAACTGCCGCAGCAGGAGCTGCCCGAGCCGCAGCACGAGCCGCCGCCGCGCGCGACCGCGCCGTAGGCGTCGCGTACCGTTCTGCGAATACCGTCGTCACTAGTGGGCATTGCTTCTCCTTGTTGTCTCCGCCCGGGTGCAGCAGGTGCGGACAGATGCCTTGGGTCGGCGCGCGGTGCAACGGTCGGACTTGTGGCTGGCGGCAAGACGCCGGGCGTGTTCGGTCAGTTCGAGGATTGATGGGTCGGTAAGCCGGTAGCGCATCCAGCGACCGTCGCGGCGTGAAGCGACGACCCCGGCCTGCTCAAGAACCGAGAGATGATGAGACACGACCGAGAACGCGGTCGGAAAGTAGGGGGTGATCTCGCAGACGCAGCGCTCTCCCTCGGCAAGAAGCTCGACCATGCGCAGACGGTACTCGCTGCCCAGGGCGGCCAGCAGTGCGGTCGTCAGTCTCCGGTTACGTTCATCCATATTTCTAAAAATATAGAAATGGATGTCCGGTGTCAAGCGGAAGGCGAACTGACGGGTCGGCGGTGGGTGTCGCGGCGGGATGGGCGCGCGCGGCGGTCGGGCCGGGATTGCGGCGGCGGCGCGGGCGGGGTCGAAGCGCCTGCCCGGCCGTTCAGTGGTTGCCGAGTGCGGAGCGGGCCCGGTCGAGCTCTTCGAAAATGTAGTCGCGGATCGTATCGAGCATCTCGGGCGGAGTCGAATCGAGTTCCTCGACCAGTTCATCCAGCGTCCGCAGCGCGCTGTAAGCATCGGCAAGTTCGCCCTCGCCGCCCGGCCCGAGCCGGTCGCGCAGTTCGTCGGCGCGGGCTTCGACTTCCTCGGCGCGGGCCGTGATTCCCTCAACGAAGGCCGGCACCGTCTCCGGCGTGAGCGGGCGGCGCAGCGGGTCGCCGGCGGTCAGGCGCAGTATGATGACGATGACCATCACCAGGGTGCCGGCGATTCCAAGGACCGCGCCGGCGATGGCCTGACCGCGGTTGGCCGCGCGCCGGCGCAGGGCGAGCCAGCCGACAACCGCCGCAACCGGGCCGGTGCCGAGCAGGCCGAGAATGAGGCTGGCGGTGCTGATGCCGATCGCCTTGATGCCGGCACCGGCGTCAGGCACCTGGGTCATGCGCGGCTGGGGGATGTCCTGCTCCGGCTCCCAGGTCTCGCGGGCCCGGGCAAAGGACTCAAGTCGGGTGTGGCAGTCCTTGCAGTACTTGGCTTCGGCCGGGTTGGCCGCGCCGCAGGCCGGGCAGAACGGCATCAGCAGTCCTCACTGGAGTCAGGAAACATCGGCGCTAGTTATAGCCGGGCGGGGGCTGTTGTCAACGGTACGCGGCCGGGTCGGCAAGAAAGTCGAGCGCGAGCGCGAGGAAGTACTCGATGCCGATGCCGAGCGCCGGTTCGCTGATGTCGAACATCTCGGAGTGGTTGACGTGGACGATGCCGCGCGCCGGGTCGGCGCAGCCGAGGAATGCGAACAGGCCGGGCACGCGTTCGAGGTAGCAGGCGAAGTCCTCACCGCCGAGGTTGGGCCGCCAGTTGTCGACCACACCCGGGAAGCGCGCCCGCAGCACCGCGGCGGCCCTGGCCGTGAACGCCGGGTCGTTGACCAGCACCGGGTAACCGAGTTCCACCTCGAGGTCACAGCGCGGCAGCCCGGGATCACCATCGAGGCGGAACTCCTCGGCAAGACCGGCAAGCAGGCGGCGCATTGCCGTCTCGATCCGATCAGCGGCGTCCTTGCTGAATGCGCGGTAGCTGCCGGTCAAGGCACAGGTCGCGGGCGTCTGGTTGAACTGGGAGCCGCCGTTGACCGAGCCGAACCCGAGCACGTAACTCTCGTCGGGCGGCAGCGCGGCGCGGATGTCGGACTGGATGAGCGTGACGAACCGCGCGGCGAGCGCGAGCGGGTCGATGTTGTCCTGCGGGCACATGTGATGCCCGGCCTTGCCGGTGATGCGCAGATCGAAGCGCCGGGTGTGGGCCATGAACGGGCCCGGCCGGAAGCGCAGTTCGCCGGCCGGCGCCGTTCCCAGGACGTGCAGGCCGAGCACGGCGTCAACGCCGTCAAGACCGCCCTCGGCGATGATGCCGACCGCGCCGCCGGGCGGGTCCTCTTCGGACGGCTGAAAGAGCAGGCGCACCGAGCCGGGCAGCCCGGCGCGATGCTGCTGAAGCCAGCGGGCCGCGCCGAGCAGCATCGCCATGTGCGCGTCGTGGCCGCAAGCGTGCATCACGCCTTCGTTCTGCGAGCGGTAATCGCGGTTGAGTTCGGTGCGCGCCTCGGTGACGCGCAGGGCGTCCATATCGGCGCGCAGGGCAATCATCGGGCGCTCGGCCCGGCCCGGAATCGTGGCGATGACCCCGGTGCCGGCGGCCGGGCGGTGCTCGATGCCGAGCTCGGCGAGCGTCGCCATCACCTTTTTCTGCGTCTGGTGCTCCTGCATGCCGGGTTCGGGGTGTCGATGGAACCAGCGGCGCAGGCCGATTGTCCAGTCGAGCAGCGCGCTGTCGACTGCGGGCGTCACGCGCCGTCCTTTGCCGCGGCGAGCGCGGCATCGTACGCGCGCAGCGCGGCTGTGCCGAAGCAGACGAATGTCACCAGCTCGATGGCCGGGTGGCGTTCGAGCGCGGCCAGGGTTTCTCTGACCGCGATACGGGCCGCACGTTCGAGCGGAAAGCCGTAGGCGCCGGTGCTGATCGACGGAAAGGCGACGGTCCGGATGCCGCGCTCGGCGGCAAGGTTCAGGGAGTTGCGGTAGCAGGCGGCGAGCAGCTCGTCCTCGCGGTGGTCCCCGCCGCGCCAGACCGGGCCGACGGTGTGAATCACCCATCTGGCCGGCAGGTTGTGGCCTGAGGTGATGCGGGCTTCGCCGGTCGGGCAGCCGCCGAGCCGGCGGCATTCCTCGAGCAGGCCCGGACCGGCGGCGCGGTGAATGGCGCCGTCCACGCCGCCACCGCCCAGCAGCGAGGTGTTGGCCGCGTTGACGATGGCGTCGACCGCGAAGCAGGTGATGTCGCCCGAGGCGAGCGACATCCGGTCGCGGCCGTCCGGGTACGGGTTCATGGTCTTGAGAGTTCTAGCCGCGGACCGGGCGCGTGTCAAACCGGGGCGCGGCCGCCGGGCCGGCGGTTTGACAGCCGCGCCGGCCCGGTGCATCATTACCGAGCCAGACCGGCGCAGCAGCATCTCACCCGCGCGGCCGGCGCAGAAGGAGCACCCGATGGAAGACGGCGTTGTCATCAGGACCGAGAACCTGGTCAAGACTTACCCGATGGGTCGGACCACGCTGGACGCGCTCAAGAACGTCAGTCTTGAGTTCCGGCGCGGCGAGTTCGCCGGGCTGGTCGGGCCGTCGGGCTCGGGCAAGACGACGCTGCTCAACATAATCGGGACGCTGGACGTGCCGACCTCGGGCAGCGCGACCGTGCTCGGCGAGCGCGTGGAGAAGCTTTCGCCGCGTCAGGCCGCGGCCCTGCGCAGCCGGCGCATCGGGTTCATCTTCCAGACTTTCAACCTGCTGCCGGTGTACACCGCGTATGAGAACGTCGAGTTCCCGCTGCTTCTGCTGGGCCTTTCGCCCGCCGAGCGGCGCAGGAAGGTGAAAGACGCGCTGGAGTGGGTCGGGCTGGCCGACCGGGCAGACTCGCGGCCGACCCAGCTCTCGGGCGGCGAAAGCCAGCGGGTGGCGATTGCCCGCGCCGTGGTCAAGCGGCCGGAGATAGTGCTCGCGGACGAGCCCACCGCCAATCTCGACGCGGAGAACTCGCACAAGATTCTGCAGACGCTGGTCAGCCTGAACCGCGACCTGGGCACGACTTTCATCTTCTCCACGCACGACGAGAAGGTCATCCGCTACCTGCGGCGCCGGATAACGCTGTTCGATGGCGCGGTGGCCGATGACCGGGAACAGGAACCGGTCGGGGGCGCGCGATGATGACGCTGCGGCTTGCGCTACGCAACCTGCGCGGGGCGGGCATCAGGACCTGGCTCAACGCGCTGGCGCTCTCATTCGCGTTCGTGGCGATAATCTTCGGGCAGGGTATGTTGCAGGGCGCGAACCGGCAGGCCGAGGACGCCTCGACCGCGTGGGAGGTTGCCGGCGGCCAGTACTGGCATTCAAGCTATGACCCTTACGACCCGCTGACTCTGGAGTCGGCGCACGCGCCGGTGCCGCCCGCGCTGGCCGAGCTGGCCCGGGCGGGCCGGGCCGCGCCGATACTGGCAATCCAGGGCAGCATCTACCCGCACGGGCGAATCAAACCCGTGCTGATCAAGGGCATCGACCCCGGGCAGTCGGTTGTTGCGCTGCCGACCGCGGCGCTGGCGACCCCGGACGAGCAACTGCCGGTGCTGCTCGGGGCGCGGATGGCGCACTCGGCCGGGCTGGAGGTCGGGGACGAGGTGACCGTGCAGTGGCGCGACGCGCGCGGCGCATTCGACGCGCGCGACGGCCGGGTCGTCGGGATATTCAACACCAGCGTCGGCACGGTGGACAACGGCCAGGTCTGGGTGCCGCTCGAGCGGCTGCAGGAGCTGGCCGGGATGCCGAACGAGGCGACGCTGGTGACCGTGGCGCGGGGAGCGCGCAATCTGCCGGCGGTCGAGGGCTGGAATTTTCGCGCACCCGGGTTCCTGCTTTCGGACCTGCGGGCGATGGTGCAGTCCAAGACAGTCGGCCAGTCGGTGATGTTCCTCGTGCTCTTCCTGCTGGCGATGCTGGCGATATTCGACACGCAGGTGCTTTCGGTATTCCGGCGGCGGCGCGAGATCGGGATGCTCGTCGCGCTGGGCATGACCAAGGCGCAGGTCATCGCGCTGTTCACGCTCGAGGGCGCGCTGCACAGCGTCTTCGCGGCGGGGCTCGGCCTCACCTACGGCGCACCGCTGTTCTGGTATCTGGGCAAGTACGGCTTCAGCATCCCGGGCGGCGACACGTGGGGCTTCGCGCTGGGCGAGAAGCTGTACCCGACATTCACCGTCGGTCTGATACTGGGCACGACGCTGCTCGTATTCCTCGTCACATCATTCGTGGCCTGGCTGCCGACGCGCAGGATAGCCCGGCTCAAACCGACCGACGCGCTGGCAGGGAGGATGACGTGAAGGAATTGCCGATCCGCCGGCGACGGGCAGGGGGCGAGTGATGCTGGGTTTTCTGGCCAAGGGGCTTCTGCGCGACCGGAGCCGGAGCCTTTTTCCGCTCTTGACCGTGACCATCGGCGTGACGCTGACGGTCTGGATGGACGCCTACATGCGCGGCGCGATGGACAGCATCATCCGGACGACGGCCAGCTTTGTCAGCGGGCACCTGCGGGTCACGACGCGGGCCGCGGCAGAGGAGGGCATCGGCGCGTCGAACGAGCTGGCGCTGCTTGACGTCGGCGCGCTCATCGGCGCGCTCGAGCGCGAGTGGCCGCAGATTGCGTGGACCCCGCGCATCCGGTTCGGCGGGCTGATTGACGTGCCCGATTCGTCCGGCAACACGCGCGTGCAGTCGCCGGGCGCGGGCCTGGCCGTGGACCTGTCGCCGGGCAGCCCCGAACGCTCGATACTGAAGCTGGAGCGGTCGCTGGCGCGCGGCCGGGTGCCTTCTGCGCCGGGCGAGGTGCTGCTCTCGGAGGACTTCGCGCAGCGGCTCGGTGTCGAGCCGGGGGACCGGCTCACGCTGGTATCGTCGACGATGAACGGCTCGATGGCGGTGGCCAACCTGACGCTGGCCGGGACAGTCCGGTTCGGCGTGAGCGCGCTCGACCGGGGCGCGCTGGTCGCCGACATCCGTGACATCCAGCAGGCGCTGGACATGGTCGACGCGGCCGACGAGGTGCTGGGCTTTTTCCGGGGCGGCGGGTATGACGACCGCGCCGCAGCCGCGCTCGCCGCGGAGTTCAATGCCGGGCGTGCCGGGGGCGATGAGTTCGAGCCGCAGATGGGTACGCTGCGGACCGCAAGCGGCCTGGGTTCGATGCTCGACCTCATCGGCGCCGCCTCGGCGCTCATCGTCGCGGTCTTCGTGACGGCGATGGCGGTGGTGCTGTGGAATGCCGGGCTGATGGGCAGCCTGCGCCGCTATGGCGAGATCGGCATCCGGCTGGCCCTCGGCGAGTCCAAGTCCGCGGTCTACGGCACGCTGCTGGCCGAGGCCCTGCTTGTCGGTCTGGCCGGTTCGGCCGCAGGCACCGCGGTCGGGCTGGGCCTTTCCTACTGGATGCAGGAGGTCGGCATCGACATCGGCGGGATGATGCGCAATGCTTCGATCGTGATGGACGACGTTCTGCGGGCGCGCATCGCTCCGACCAGCTACATCGTCGGTTTCCTGCCCGGTCTGCTGGCGACTTTCCTCGGCGCAGCGATTTCCGGGCTCGGGGTGTACAAGCGCCAGACCGCGGCGCTGGCAAAGGAGTTTTCCGGATGAGCATCATAGCCCGATTGCTGCCCGCCCTGCTTCTCGGCGCGGCAGAACTGCCCGACGGCAACGCCCTGCTGCGGCGCATCGACGCCAACGCCGGGTCGGAGAACAAGGTGATAGTGAGTGAGATGACTATCCGCGGCCGGCGCGGCAGTCGATCGGTGCGTACGATTTCGTGGGTCAGCGGCACGGACCGCGCCTTCACCGAATACCTCGCCCCGGAGCGCGACCGCGGCACAAAGATGCTCAAGCTCGGTGACCAGCTCTGGACCTACTCACCGGAGAGCGACCGGACAATCCTCATCTCCGGTCACATGCTGCGCCAGTCAGTGGCCGGTTCGGACCTGTCCTACGAGGACCTGATGGAGGACGCCTCACTTGCCGGGCTGTACGCGGCGAGCGTGAGCGGGTCGGATTCGGTCCTCGGCCGGGCGGCGTGGAAGCTGGAACTCGTCGCGAAGTCGGCCGACGTCGCCTACCAGCGGCGCAACCTGTGGGTCGACAAGGAACGCGACCTCGTGCTGAAAGAGGAGCGTTTCTCCAAGAGCGGCAAACTGCTCAAGACGATGGAGGTGCTGTCGGTGAAGCGGTTTGACGGCCGGTGGCTGGCCGACCGGGCCGTGTTCCGCGACGCGCTCAAGTCCGGGGGCGGCACCGAGTTCCGCATCGATTCAATCCGGTTCAACGTGCCGATACCGGACGCGGTCTTTTCCAGGGCGTCGCTCAGGAAGTAGGCCCATCGCGGGTTGACAACAGGCCGGCGCGGGTCGAGAATGGGGAACCGACACAGGGACGCCAATGGACGATAACGACAGGTCACGCCTCGACATCGCCGGCGCGGCGATGAGGCTGTTCGGCTGGCGCCGCCGCCGTTACCAGCTCGAGCGCACACGCCACATCGCAACCGTGCTGACCCGCTACGGGTTCAGCGAGCTCGCCCGGCGGCTCGGGTTCGAGGCCCTGTTCGGTCACCGCCGGCGCCTGCGCCGCGACCGCGAGTGCCGCGAGTCGGAGACGCTCACCGAGGCCGAGCGGCTGGTGCGGGTGCTCGAGGAGCTGGGGCCGACATATGTCAAGCTCGGGCAGGTGCTGTCGACCCGTCCCGACGTGCTCGCGCCCGAGTTCATCGGCGCGCTGTCGTGCCTGCAGGACCGAGTGCAGGGCGTCGATTACGGAACGATAGAGGCGGCGGTCCGGCGCGAGCTGGGCGGGGCGCCCGAGGCGGTGTTCGCTTCGTTCGAGCGCGCGCCGCTGGCCGCGGCATCGCTGGCCCAGGTGCACCGCGCGCGCCTGAAGACCGGCGAGGAGGTCGTGGTCAAGGTGCAGCGGCCCGAGGTGGGCGCGATTCTCGAGGGCGACCTTGCCATCCTCTCGACGCTGGCGCGGCAGGCCGAGCGGCGGCTGCCCGAGAGCGCGATTGTCGACCCGGTGCGGCTGGTCGAGGAGTTCAGCCGCAGCATCCGCCAGGAGCTGGATTACCTGCGCGAGGGGCAGAACTGCGACATCTGCCGGCGCAACTTCCGCAACAATCCCGAGGTCGCGGTGCCGGCGATGCACTGGGAATACACGACCCGGCGCGTGCTCGTGCAGGAGCGCTTCGAGGGCCTGAAGGTGACCGACGCGGCCGCGCTCCAGGCCGCGGGAGTCGACCGGCGCAAGCTCGCGGCGAGCGGGTGCCGGGCGTACATGCAGATGGTGTTCGAGCACGGGTTCTTCCAGGCCGACCCCCACCCGGGCAATCTCGTGGTGCTGGCCGATGGCCGCATCGGCATCCTCGACTACGGCATGTTCAGCCGCATCGACGAGGACACGCGCGAGCTGCTGGTCGACCTGATGCTGGCCGCTTACGAGCGCCGGAGCGGGGCGCTGGTGCGGCTGGTGATGCAGGCCGGGTACGCCGACAAGATGGTCGACGAATCGGCGCTGCGCGCCGACATCGGCGACCTGCTCGACCGCTACTGGGGGGTCGAGCTCGAGCGGATGTCGCTGGCCAAGACCACGCGCGAGCTCTTGTCGGTGCTGCGCCGCCACCAGATTCGCATCCCGCCCGGGCTGACGATGCTGTTGCGCGGCATCGGCACGATCGAAGGGCTGGGCCAGCTCATCGACCCGAAGTTCCGGCTGGTTGACGAGATGCGGCCGTTCGTGCGGCGCGTGGCGTGGGAGCGGTTCGGCCCGGCGATGTGGCTGCGCAACCTGCGCCGCTCCAGCGCCGACCTCGGGGCGCTGGCCCGCACCCTGCCCGCGGACCTGCGCCTGATGGTCGACTGGCTCAAGCGGGGCGAGCTGAAGCTCTCGCTGGACCAGGCCGAACTGCGCGAGATATTCCACAACCTCGGCCGGTCCAACAACCGGCTCTCGGTGTCCATCGTCATCGCGGCTCTCATCATCGGCTCGTCGCTTCTGATGTTCGCGCACCCGGAGGGCTTTGAGCGGCTGGTGCCGGCGGTCGGCATCGGCGGATTCATCGCGGCCGGGCTGCTCGCGCTGCTGCTTCTGTTCTCAGCCATCCGCGGCGGCTGGCTGTAGCGCGGCCCGGACTCCTGTCCGCGCTGCGCCGGCGAAAAGACCGGCAGGAGCTGATGCCCGCGCAAAGACCCGGTCCGGCCTGCGTTTCGTCCTGTCGGGGGCCGCGCCCAGCGGGTGATTGGGGCCGCCCGGGGGACGGTCCCCTCCACGGCCGGATTTTGCCGCTTCTGCGCGATTGCCGGTTCCATCCTGCCCGCAAGTCCCGGACAACAGGTGAGCTAGCGGCTTGCGACCTGAGGCCGACAGCAGGGGCCTGTCGTTCTTTGTCGCAAGACCGCGGTGCTGCGGGTCAAGGGCGGGGAGACAGGTCACCCGCCGCGTCTGTGGCGGCGCTGGGCGGCCTGGTGCTCGGACCAGGTCGCGGAGAAGACGTGGCCGCCGTCGCCCTTGCTGAAGAAGTACAGGTAATCGGTCCTGGCCGGGGCGAACGCGGCGGCGAGCGCGCGCCGGCCCGGGTTGCATATCGGGCCGGGCGGCAGTCCCGCGTGCAGGTAGGTGTTGTAGGGCGACTCGATGCGGGTGTCGGCGTAGCTCAGGACCGCTTTGCGCTCGGGCAGGACGTATGCGACCGTGGCGCAGGACTGAAGGGGCATACCCCGACGCAGCCGGTTGGCAAAGACCGAGGCCACGAGCGGAAACTCCTCGGCCAGTTCGGCCTCGCGCTCGACAATCGAGGCGAGAATGACAACTTCGCGCGGCGGCAGGGGCCCGGGCTCGAGGCCGGCGACCTCGGCCCAGACCAGCTCAAGCTGGTCCGCCATCTGCCGGATGACTGCGGCCGGTTCGGCGTCGAGGGCGAAGTCGTAGGTCTCCGGGTAGAGGTAGCCCTCGGCGGTCGGGCCTGCGATGCCCAGCTCGCGCAGCAGCTCGGGCCGCGCGCAGGCGGCAAGGAAGTCCGGGGCCGGGCAGATGCCGCGGCGGTCAAGCTCGGCGGCGACCTGGTGCTGGGTCCAGCCCTCGGGGATGGTGACCATTGTCGAGGTCGCGCCGCCGCGCGAGAGCGCGAGCAGTACCGCGAGTTCCTCGGTGCGCGGCCGGAACCGGTAGAGCCCGGAGCGCAGCCGTCCCTGCCGGCCGGTCAGGCGGGCGAGGATGCGGAACTCGAGCGGGCTTCGGATGACGCCCTGCGTCTTCAGGCTTTCGGCAATCGCGCGGGTCGACTGGCCGGGCCGGATGCGCACCTCGACGGCGTCCTCTCCGGGCCCGGGCAACTGGAGGTTGGCGCAGGCGGCGAGGAGCGCGAGGAGAAAGGCGAACTGCCGGCGGTCCCGGTTCATCGTCCGGCAGCGCCCGGAGGGCGGAGGCTTTTGAGATAGTCTTCGAGAATCAGCACGGCCGCGATGCGGTCGAGAGCGGACGCCTTGCGCTGAACGCTCGGCGTCCTGCGCCGGGGCGTGCCGCGGCGGGGTGCCGGGTCAGCGTAGACCTCGTTGAGAATCTCCTGCGCGCGGGAGGTTGAGTAGCGCTCGTCGCAGTAGCTGACCGGGAGCTTGAACAGGTGGGCCAGGCGCGCGCCGAACGCGGTGACCTGGGCCGAGCGCTGCGACGGCCTGCCCGACTGGGACAGGGGCAGGCCGAGCACGATTTCGTCGACCTCCTGCTCGGCGATGACGGACTTGAGCCCGCTGACCAGCGCGGTTTCGTCGCGGTGCTCGATGGTCGCCAGCGCCGATGCGATGGTGCGGGTCGGGTCCGACACCGCGAGCCCGGTCCGGCGCAGCCCGTAGTCGATGCAGAGAATCCGGCCCATATCATTCAGTCTAGACCGCGGCCGCGGCGTGTAAAGACGGGCCGGTCATTTGACTTGGCAGGGCCGGCGGATATAGTTTGCGCCGATGGTCGATTCTCCACAGCAGGAACCTGTCCAGCAGAGCGGCAACGACCGGGAGATACGGCTCGGCAAGCTCGCCCGGCTGCGCGAGGCGGGCGTCAACCCGTATGTCGCGTCGTGGCCGCGCACGCACTCGGCGGCTCAGGCAATCGAGGGGTTCGAGGCGCTTTCCGCGGCCGGGACCGAGGTGCGCGTGGCCGGCCGGCTGATGTCGCGGCGCGAGCACGGCAAGACCCAGTTCGGCCACATCCAGGACGACTCGGGCCGCATCCAGCTCTACCTGCGCAAGGACGCGCTGGGCGAGGAGGCGTTCGCGCGGCTGAGCCTGCTGGACCTGGGCGATTTTGTCGGGGCGCGCGGCACGCTGTTTCGCACCAGGACGGGCGAGATGACCGTGCAGGTGCAGGAGCTTGTCCTGCTTTCGAAGTCGCTGCGGCCGCTGCCTGAGAAGTTCCACGGGCTCAAGGACGTGGAAACGCGCTACCGCCAGCGCTACGTGGACCTGCTGGTCAACGCCGACGCGAAGAAGGTCCTGCTTGAGCGCACGCGCATCGTCACTCTGCTGCGCCGGTTCCTGGACAGCCGCGGGTTTGTCGAGGTCGAGACCCCGACCCTGCAGCCGATCTACGGCGGCGCCGCGGCCCAGCCGTTCGAGACCTACTACAACGTGCTCGAGCAGAAGATGTTCCTGCGCATCTCGGATGAGCTTTACCTGAAGCGGCTGATCGTCGGCGGGCTGGACAAGGTGTACGAGATCGGCAAGGATTTCCGCAACGAGGGCCTGGACCGCACCCACAATCCCGAGTTCACCCAGATGGAGCTCTATTGGGCCTATGCCGACTACAACGACGTGATGGCGCTGGTCGAGGAGCTGTTCCGCTTTCTCGCGCTGGAACTGCGCGGCACGACCGAGGTCGAGTTCGGCGGGCACAAGGTCGACCTCGGGCGCTGGCGCCGGCTGAAGTTTGTCGACACGCTGGCCGAGATAATCGAGGCCGACCCGATGAAGCTCTCGACCGCGATGCTGAAGAAGGTCGCGGCGCGGTTCGGCGTGCAGTTCGCCGACGACATATCGCACGCGAAGCTTCTTGACAAGCTCTTCTCGGAGCTCATTCAGGACCACATCATCGACCCGACCTTCGTGATGGACCACCCGAAGGTGACGACGCCGCTGGCCAAGACCCACCGCGACAACCCCGAGCTGGTCGAGCGGTTCGAGCCGGTGGTCTGCGGGATGGAGCTGGGCAACGCGTTCTCGGAACTGAACGACCCGCTCGAGCAGCGCGCGCGGTTCGAGGAAGGCGTGAAGGCCAACGAGGAGTTCGCCACGGTCGACGAGGACTACTGCGCGGCGCTGGAGTACGGGATGCCGCCGACCGGCGGCCTCGGTCTGGGCATCGACCGGATGGTGATGCTGCTGACCGGCAGCTCGACAATCCGCGACGTCATTTTCTTTCCGCAGCTGAGGCCGGTCGAGTAGATGCGCTTCGAGCTGTTCATGGCCCTGCGCTACCTGCGCGGCCGCGGCCGGCGGCCCCTGTCGGGCATATCGACGATCGCCATCGGCGGCGTGTTCGTGGGCGTGGCCGCGATCATCATCGTCCTGTCGGTCGAAAACGGGTTTCACAAGGAGCTGCGCGACCGGATACTGGGCTCGACCCCGCACGTCGTGGTGACGCAGTACTCGTTCGCGCCGTTCGCCTATGCCGGCCGGTCCGACACGCTCGAGGCGCGGCTGGCCGCGATGCCGGGCGTGCAGAGCGTGGCGCCTTTCGCCTACGCCAAGACGCTGGTGCGCACCGAGAACGGGGTCGAGGGCGTGGTCATCCGCGGCGTCGACCCGGAGCGCGAGCGGCAGGTGACCGACATCGCCGCCAATGTCGTCGAGGGCGAGTTCAGTTTCGATTCGTCGGGCGTGGTGCTGGGCATCGAGCTGGCGCGCGTGCTCGGGCTGGGCGTGGGCGACGCGGTCACGCTGGCCTCGCCCTTCGGCGGCACCGCGACCCCGCTCGGCAGCTTCCCGCGCACGCGCTCCTACCGGGTGAACGGCATTTTCGACGCCGGGATGTACGAGTACAACGCGTCATTCATCTACCTGTCGCTGCCGGAAATCCAGCGTTTCCTCGGAATGCCCGGCCTGATCACCGGGTTCGAGGTGCGGCTGCGCGACGTCTACGCCTCGACCCGCATCGCCCGGCGCATAACCGCCGAGCTGGGCTACCCGTACCGCGCGACCGACTGGGTGGCGCAGAACCGCAACCTCTTCACCGCGCTCAAGCTGGAGAAAGTCGTCACCTTCATCGTGCTCGTGCTCATCGTGCTCGTCGCCGCGTTCAACATCATCGGCATGCTGACGATGATGGTGATGCGCAAGACGCGGGAAATCGGCATCCTCAAGGCGATCGGCTGCGCGCCGGCCGCGGTGACGCGCATCTTCATCTACACCGGCGGCATCATCGGCGTCACCGGCACGGGCCTGGGCGCGGTTTTCGGGTTTGTCGTGTCGTGGCTGCTGAACAAGTACCGGCTGGTGTCGCTGCCCGGGGACGTGTACTTCGTCAAGAACCTGCCGGTCGAGATGCTGTGGACCGATTTCGCGGCGGTCTGCGGCGCGGCGCTCCTGATATCCTTTGTCGCGACCATCTACCCGGCGGCGAGCGCGGCCCGGCTCGAGCCGGTCGAGGCGATCCGCTATGAGTAGCCAGGGAACAGGGACCGGTGGCCGGGGGTCAGGAACCGGCGAGTTCGTGCTGGTCGGCGAGGGGCTGTGGCGCGTGTTCGAAACCGGGGCCGAGCGCCTCGAGGTGCTGCGCGGGGCCGACATCGCGGTGCGGCCGGGCGAGATGGTCGGCATCGTCGGGCCCTCGGGCACGGGCAAGTCGACGCTCCTGCACATCCTCGGCGGGCTGGACCGGCCGACGCGCGGTCGGGTCCTGCTTGATTCCATTGACGTTTTCGGGTATCCTGATGACCGGTTGCCGGCGCTGCGCAACCGGAAAGTCGGCTTCGTGTTCCAGTTCCACCACCTGCTTTCCGAGTTCAACGTGCTTGAGAACGCCGCAATGCCGCTTCTCGTCGCCGGTCTGGGCCGGGCCGAGGCGCTGGAGCGGGCGCACGCCGCGCTGAGAGACGTCGGCTTCACCACGCGGCTCGCGCACCGGCCGGCCGAGCTGTCGGGCGGCGAGAAGGCGCGCGTGGCGCTGGCCCGCGCGCTGGTGACGCGGCCGGCCGTGATACTGGCCGATGAACCGACCGGCAACCTCGACGCCGCCTCGGGCGCGCACATGGTCGAGGTTTTTGCCCGGATGAGCGCGGAACGGCGCGTGACAACCGTGGTCGTGACCCACAACCCGGGCGTGGCCGAAAGGGCGACGCGCCGGCTCCGGCTGACCGACGGGAGACTTTTCGATGAAGCAGTGTGATATCTGCGGCAGGAACGACGCCGTGATGAAGGTCCGGCAGCTGGCCCGGGACGGCTCGGCCAGCGAGCTCGCCGTGTGCGGGGCGTGCGCGCAGGCGCGGGGCCTGGCCGAGTCCGGCGAGATCCGCTCGGACGCGACCGCGGTGCTCGCCAGCCTGCGCGAGGGCGTCGAGGCCGCGGACGAGTCGGCGCGCTGCCCGGGCTGCGGCGCGAGCTTCGCCGATTTCAAGCGCAAGGGCCAGCTCGGCTGCGCCGAGTGCTACGCCGCTTTCCGCGAGAAGCTGCTGCCCATCGTCCGGCGGCTGCACGGCGCGGTGCAGCACGTCGGCAAGACGCCGAGCACCGGGCGCAAGCAGGCGCAGCAGCGGATGAACCTGCTCAAGCTGAAGGACGAACTCGCGGTGGCGGTCGGCGCCGAGGATTACGAGAAGGCGGCGGCGCTGCGCGACCGGCTGCGCCGGGCCGAGGATGAAGCCGGCAACTGAGGTCGGGGCCTGGCTCTGCGGCAGCGGGCCCGAGTCCGACGTCGTCGTTTCGACGCGCGTGCGCCTTGCCCGCAATCTCGCCGACGCGCCGTTCGTTGCCCGCTCTGACGCGCGCGGTCAGGAGCGCGTGGTCGAGGCGGTGCGCTGGGCGCTGGAGAACTCGGGCGCCGGCGCGGCCGGACGATTCGTCGACGACGAGATGCTCACGCCCGAGCGCTGCGCGTGGTTCGTCGAGCGGCACCTCGCCTCGCCCGATTTCTGCGCTTCGAGCGCGCGGCGCGGCCTGTGGCTGAGCGAGGACGAATCGTTCAGCCTGATGGTCAACGAGGAGGACCACCTGCGGTTCGGGGCGCTCGCCTCGGGCCTGGATTTCCCGAGCGCGTTCAGCCGGGCCGCGGGGCTGGACGAGAAGCTGGAGGCCGAGCTGCAGTACGCTTTCTCGCCCGCGTTCGGCTTTCTCACCGCCTGCTTGTCAAACCTGGGCACGGCGATGCGCGCCTCGGTGCTGGTGCACCTGCCGGCGCTGGTGCTGGCGCGCGACATCGAGAAGGTGCTGCGCGGTGTGAACAGCGTCGGGCTGACCGTGCGCGGGCTGCACGGCGAGGGGTCGGAAACGCGCGGCAACTTTTTTCAGATATCCAACCAGAAGACGGTCGGCGTGACCGAGTCGGAAATCATCGAAACCGTCACCACCGCGGTGCGCGAGACGGTCGGCCACGAGCGCGCGGCGCGCGAGTACCTGATGCACAACGCCCGCGTCGAGGTCGAGGACAAGGTGTTTCGCTCGCTGGCCCTGCTGCGCGGGGCCCGCATCCTGACCTCGCGCGAGGCCGTGAACCTGCTGGCGACGGTGCGGGTCGGCATCGCCCTGGGCATCATCAACGAGCTGGACTACGGCCGGGTGATGCGGCTGCTCGTGCTGGTGCGGCCGGCCAGCCTGCAGGCCGCGCTGGGCGAGACGCTGGGGGCGCACGAGCGCGACGAGCGGCGCGCGACTTTCGTCCGCGAACAGCTCTGCCAATGATGCCCGAACCGAGGGGCAGGGAGACATGAACAACGGCACGGATGCCCGGGCGCCGGCACCCCCGAGCGACCGGCAGGCGAAGCTCCGCGAGCTGCCCTCGGTCGACCGGCTGTTGTCCGACGAGCGGCTGGCCGGGGTGCTCGGGCGGGTGCACCGGCGGATGGCAGTGCGGGCGATGCGGCGCCACCTTGACGCAGTGCGCGCGCGGCTGGAGAACGGCGGGGCCGGATTCGACATCGACGAGCTGGCGCGGGCGCTGGAGGGCGAGGCGCGGCCGACCCTGACCCGGGCAATCAACGGCCTGGGAGTGGTGCTGCACACCGGGCTGGGGCGGGTGCCGCTCTCGGACGCGGCGCGCGCGGCGCTGGCCGATGTCGGGGCGAACTTCTGCAGCCTGGAAATCGACCGCGAAACCGGCCGGCGCGGCAGCCGCTACAGCCACATCGAGCCGCTGCTGTGCGAGCTGACCGGCGCCGAGGCGGCGATGGTCGTCAACAACAACTGCGCCGCGACGATGCTGATTCTCTCGGCGCTGGCCCGGGGCCGCGAGGTCATCGTCTCGCGCGGCCAGCTCATCGAAATCGGCGGCAGTTTCCGCATTCCCGACGTGATGCTGCAGAGCGGCTGCCGGATGGTCGAGGTCGGCACCACCAACCGCACCCACCTGCGCGACTACCGCGGCGCGATCACCGCGGACACGGCGCTGCTGCTGCGCGTGCACACCTCGAACTACCGCATCGCCGGGTTCACCAAGGAAGTCCGGCTGGAGGAACTTGTCGCGCTCGGTCAGGAGTTCAAGCTGCCGGTGGTCGACGACCTCGGTTCGGGCGCGCTGGTTGACCTGGCGAAGTACGGCCTGCCGCGCGAGCCGCTGGTGCAGGAGTCGATCGCGGCCGGGGCCGACGTCGTCTGTTTCTCCGGCGACAAGCTCATCGGCGCGACCCAGGCCGGCATCATCGTCGGCCGCAAGAAGTACATCGACGCGATGAAGAAACACCCGCTGACCCGGGCCCTGCGCTGCGGCAAGCTGACCTACGCGGTGCTGGAGCGGACCCTGATGCTGTTCCTCGACGAGGAGCGGGCGGTGCGCGAGCACGCGCTGTTCCGGATAATGCTCAAGACGACCGAGGCGATGCGCAAGGAGGCCCGGTCGCTGGTGCGCCGCGTCAGGACGAGGCTGGCGGGCGCGGCCGGGTTCGAGATCCGCGCCGCCCGGTCGGAAATCGGCGGCGGGTCGCTCGCGACCGAGAGCATCGAGTCGCTGGTCGTGGCGGTGCGGCCGAAGCACATCAGCGTCGCCGAGCTGGCCGCGCGGATGCGCCGCCACCGGCCGCCGGTGTTCGGCCGGATCGAGCACGACGAGTACCTGCTCGACTTCCGAACCCTGCGTTCCGACGAGGTGCGCATAGTGGCCGCCGCGCTCGAGGCGGCGCTGGGCGCGGAGCCGCATTGAAACTCGCCGACCACGTCAAGCCGGAGAACACATTCGAACTGGCCGCGGCGGCGACGCGGCGGCAGGTGTTTGAGTTTGTCGCCGGCAAGCTGGCCGGACGCCGGGCAGTCGCCGATGCCGCGGCGCTGGTCGAGGAGTTCGAGCGGCGCGAGGCGCAGGGTTCGACCGGGGTCGGGCACGGTCTGGCACTGCCCCACGCGCTCATCGACGGCGTCACCGAGCCGACCGTGGCCGTGGTCCGGCTGGGCAAGGGCCTTGACTGGGGCGGTCTGCACGACGAACCGGTGCGGCTGGTGGTCGTCATCGTCGCGCCGCGCGGGCAACGCGACCGCTACCTCGAGCTGCTTGCCGAGCTGGCGCGCGCGCTGAACCAGCCCGACGTGCAGAAGGCCGCGCTCGGCGCCCGCGGACCGGCGGCGATCGCCCGCGCCATCGTCAACCCGCGCTACGCCGGGGTGATCGAGCGCAATGCGCGGCTGATGGTCTTCTGCGCGGCCGTCTTCTTCGTCTACGCGCTGGCGTCGACCTTCCTGTCCCGCGTCGTGCTGCCGACCACCGGCGCGTACGCCGGCGCGGAGTACGCGCGGTTCTCGGAGCCGGTCTGGCTGTTCCGGCAGGAGCTGACCGTGACGCTGTTTTTGTCGATGGTGCTGGGGACCCTGCTCTTCTGGCGTTACCGGGTGGCGATCGCCGCGGCCAGCCTCGGAGTGCTGCTGGTGGCCGGGGTGATGGATCTCGAGACCACGGTCCGGTTCATGTCCATCCCGACAATCCTGTTCATCATGTCGATGATGGTAGTCGTCAAGTGGCTGGAGAACATCGGGATGTTTCGCTTCCTCGTGACCCGGGCGATCCAGCAGGTGCGCGGCATTCCGTGGCTGCTGCTGCTGGTGCTGATGGGTTTCTCGGTGCTGATGGGCGGGTTCGCCGACGAGGTGTCGGCGATACTGGTGACGTTCGGGCTGGCCCTGGAGGTGTCGCGGCAGACCAAGACCCCGCTGGTGCCGTACCTGCTGTGTCTGGTGTTTGCGACCAATGTCGGCAGCGCGATCACGCTGTTCGGCAACCCGATCGGCGTGTACATCGCTTTTGCCGGCGGGCTGAGCTTTGAGGATTTCCTGCGCTGGGCCACGCCGGTCTCGGCGGCCGCGGCGGTCGTCACGGCCGGCATCTGCCTGCTGCTCTACCGCAGGCAGTTCTTCGGCCGGCGCTACGAACTTGACCTGCGCAGCATCGAGCGCTCGGTTGAGGGCGTCGACCCGGCCCGCCTGCGTGTCGGCATCATCACCTTCGTCGTGACCGTGGTGCTCGTTGCGCTGCACCACCGGCTCGAGGTGCTGCTGCACCTGCACGAGGGCACGGCGCTGGTGGCCGTGGCGCTGCTGGCGGTCGGCTTCATTGTATTCACCGAGCAGGAGAAGGGCCGGCTGCTGATCGAGCGCGGCATCGACTGGTGGACCCTGCTGTTCTTCATGTTCCTTTTCGGCAAGGCGGCCTGTCTTGAGTACACCGGAGTCACGGCCAAGCTCAGCTACTTCCTGTTCAACCTGTCGCAGTCGCTGGCCGGGCCCGCGGCTTCGCCCGCCGGCGTGACGAGCGTGACCGCGGTGCTGATGCTGTGGTTCAGCGGGATCGCCTCGGGCTTTGTCGACAACCTGCCCATCGTCGCGGCGCTGGTCCCTGTGGTCAAGGACCTGGCCCGCGCCGGCCTGCCCCACGCTTCGATACTCTGGTGGGCGCTTCTGTTCGGCGGCTGCTTCGGGGGCAACCTGACCGCGGTCGGCTCGATCGCCAGCCACGTCGCGGTCGGCATGTACGAGAAGGGGTCCGGGCGGTCGATACGATTCGGGCAGTGGCTCGCGTACGGCGCGATTGTCACGGCGGTGTCGCTTCTGGTGGCCACGGCGGCGCTGCTGCTGCAGGTGAGAGTGGCCCATTAGACGGAGCGGAAGAGGATGTTCAAAAAGATACTGTACATTGTCAGCGACAGCCAGGAAGAGAAGCACCTCGTGATGGACCTTGCCCGGACGGTCGACGGCGACGTGCTCTTGAGCGCGCTCTTCGCCATCGGCTGCGAAGGCGTCGGCCGGACCGAGGGGCGGACGCGCGAGCGCGTCGTGCGCGAGGACCGCGAGCGCAAGTGCTGGCACGGCCTCTACAGCCTGGAAGAGGAGTTCAAGGCGGCCGGCATCCGCTCGTCGGTGATGGCGCGGGAGGGCGGCATCGACGACATCCAGACGCTCGCCCACAACACCAACTCCGACCTGATCGTGCTCAGCACGGCGAGCCTGGCCGGGTCGGGGTTCCGGCTGCCCGACGAGTTTCTCGCGTCGCTGCCCTGCCCGATAATCATCGTGAATCAGGCCTAGACCTTGTCAGAACCCAACGAACCGGAAGGCCGGCAACTCGAATCCGCGCTGCAGCCGGAGTTCGTCATCGACCTCGACGATGCTTCCGGCCCGGAGCCGGTGTTCCGCGTTGCGGCCGAGCGGCTGGTTCGGTCCGGGGCAATCGCCGATCCCGAACCGATGGTGAAGGCGCTGCTTGAGCGCGAGGCGCAGGGGTCGACCGGGGTCGGTCACGGGCTGGCGCTGCCCCACGCGCTCATCGAGGGTATCGCGAAGCCGGCGGTTGTCCTGGTCCGGCTGGGCCGGGGGCTGCACTGGGGCGGGTCGGGCGAGGAGCCGGTGCGGCTGGCCGCGGTCATCGTCGCCCCGGCCGCAGAGCGCCGCCGCTACCTCGCGCTGCTTGCCGAACTGGCGCGCGCGCTGAACCGGCCCGGAACTCTCAAGGCTGCGCTGGCCGCGCGCGGCGGGCAGGCCGCTGTCCGGGCCGTGCTGCGGCCGCGGCGGGCAGGCTTCCTGGCCCGCAACACGCGGATCATCGTGTTCGTCGGAGCAGTGCTGGCCATCTACGCGCTGGCAGCGACCTTCCTGTCGCGGGTCGTGCTGCCGCCGACCGGCGCGTACGCCGGCGAGGAGTACGCGCGGCTCTCGGAGCCGGTCTGGCTGTTCCGGCAGGAGCTGACCGTAACGCTGTTCCTGTCGATGGTGCTGGGGACGCTTCTGTTCTGGCGCTACCGCGTGGCGATTGCTGCTGCGGCGCTGGGCGTCTTGCTCTTTGCCGGGGTGATGGACCTTGAGACCACGGTCAAGTTCATGTCCATCCCGACGATCCTGTTCATAATGTCGATGATGGTCATTGTCCGATGGCTGGAGAACATCGGCGTGTTCCGCTACCTCGTGACCAAGGCGATCCAGCAGGTGCGCGGCATTCCGTGGCTGCTGCTGCTGGTGCTGATGGGTTTCTCGGTGCTGATGGGCGGGTTCGCCGACGAGGTGTCGGCGATACTGGTGACGTTCGGGCTGGCACTGGAGGTGTCGCGCCGGACCCGGACCCCGCTGGTGCCGTACCTGCTGTGCCTGGTGTTCGCGACCAATGTCGGCAGCGCGATCACGCTGGTCGGCAACCCGATCGGCGTGTACATCGCTTTTGCCGGCGGGCTGAGCTTCGAGGATTTCCTGCGCTGGGCCACGCCGGTCTCGGCGGCCGCGGCGGTCGTCACGGCCGGCATCTGCCTGCTGCTCTACCGCAGGCAGTTCTTCGGCAAGCGCTACAACCTCGACCTGCGCGACCTGGAGCGTTCGGCCGAGAACATTGACTACGCGCGGCTGCGCACCGGCGTCATCACCTTCATCATCACCGTCGGGCTCATCGCGCTGCATCGCCGGCTGGAGGTGTTGCTCGGCCTGAGCGAGGGAATGGTGCTCGTCGCGGTCGCCCTGCTGGTCGTCGGGTTCATCGTCATCTTCGAACAGGAGCGGGGCCGGCTGCTCATCGAGCGCGGTATCGACTGGTGGACCCTGCTGTTCTTCATGTTCCTGTTCGCCAACGCGGCCTGCCTCGAGTACACAGGGGTCACGGCCAAGCTCGGCTACGTGATGCACAACCTGTCGCAGTCGCTGGCCGGGCCCGGGGCCACGCCCACAGGTGTGACGAGCGTGACCGCGGTGCTGATGCTGTGGTTCAGCGGCATCACCTCGGGCTTTGTCGACAATCTGCCCATCGTCGCGGCGCTGGTCCCGGTGGTCAAGGACCTGGCCCGCGCCGGCCTGCCGCACACTTCGATCCTGTGGTGGGCGCTTCTGTTCGGCGGCTGCTTCGGGGGCAACCTGACCGCGATCGGCTCGACCGCCAACCTCGTCGCGGTCGGGGTCTATGAGAAGGCCGCGGGCAAATCCGTGAAATTCGGGCAGTGGCTCGCGTATGGCGCGATCGTCACGGGCGTGGCGCTGGCAATCGCGACGGCGGCGCTGCTCCTGCAGGTCGGGCTCGCGCCCTGAGTCTGGCGGTGCCGGGCCAGCGTTTCGCAGTCGACGGCTACAATCTCATTCACAAGATCCCCGAGCTCAAGGCGCTGGTCGAGAGAGACCTCGAGCTGGCGCGAGATCGGCTGGTCGGCCTCCTCGCCGGTTTCGCGGCGGGCCGGCGCGCCGCGGTAACGGTCGTGTTCGACGGCCGGCGCGGCATCGCCGGGACCCGCGGCGACAGCCGGTCGGGCGTGCGCGTCGTGTTCGCGCGCACCGATGCCGACACCTGCATCAAGCAGATGCTCGAGCGGGAGCGCAGTCCGAAGTCGTGGACCGTGGTCACATCGGACAACTCCATCCGCCGCCATGTCGCCGACTACGGCGCGAAGCTGATGCGTTCAGAGGAGCTCGCGCGCGAGCTCTTCCCGCCGCCACGTCCCGCCCGGCCCGTGCGCGCCAGCGACCAGACCCTGAGCGCGGCCGAGGTCGCGGACTGGGAGCGCTGGTTTGCGGCCAACCGGCCGAAATCGGTTGACAGGCCGAAGCGTCGGTCTAAGATGCGCTAGCGGGTACCGGGCCCGCCGGTTCTTGTCCGACGAGAGGAGGCCAGATGTCACGTTTTGTCGCTATCCTCGCGCTTGCGGCCGGACTGGCCGCGGCGGCGACCATCAGGGTTCCATTCCAGCAGCCGACCATCCAGGCCGGCCTGAACGCGGCGCTTTCCGGCGACACCGTGCTCGTCGCGCCGGGCAACTACAAGGAGAATCTCTCCTGGCCGGCACGCGATGGCATCAAGCTTCTCGGCGAGTACGGCCGCGACTCGACGACGATAGACGGTGACTCGGCCGGCGCCTGTATCACCTTCTCTTCCGGCGTCGTCACGCGCGCCACCGAGGTCCGCGGCTTCACCATCACCAAGGGCAGGCGCGGCATCTACCTGACTGCGGGCGCGCCGACAGTCGCCGACAACCGCATCACCGCCAACCGCGGCTCGCTCCAGGGCGCCGGGCTCTGCCTGAGCTGGAGCAACGCCGGGTTCAACCCGCTCATCATCGGCAACGAGATCGACGGCAATGTCCACCGCGGCGACTCGGCCTCGGGCTATCGCTACGGCGGCGGCATCTACGTTTCCAACACCAACTCCACGGCGCGGCCGGAAATCTGCTTCAACTACATCCACCACGATACGGTTCACGTGATGCACCACAGCTACTCGCGGGGCGGCGGCATCTGGGCCGAAGGCGGCGTGCTCATCTACGGCAACGTCATCAGCGACAACGTCTGCAAGGCCAGCGGCACGGGCGCGTGGGGCAACTACACCTACGGCGGCGGCATCTACCTGACCGCGGCAAGCTCCAATGCCGTGCCGGTCGTGTTCGGCAATCTCATCACCGGCAATCGCAGCGAGGCGAACAGCTACGGCTTCGGCGGCGGCATCTACAACAACTGCAACAGCACCGCGGGGAATGCGCTCATACTCGGCAACACCATTGCCGGCAACGTCTCGTCTTCGACCAACTTCCCTCAGGGCGGCGGCTTCTACAATACCAGCAACAGCAAGGCGACGCTGCAGAACAACATCATCGCCAACAACACCGCAGGGAGCGGCGCGGGTATCTACAACAGCACGACAGGCACGACCCTGCTGCTGTCCTACAACAACTACTACAACAACGCGCTCTACAACTGCACGCCCGGGACGGGCGATATCACCACCGACCCGCTGTTCGTTGCCGGTTTTCGCCTGAGCCAGACCGCGGCGGGCCAGCCAACTACCAGTCCGTGCGTCGACGCCGGAGGCGCCCTGCCGGCCGGCACCGGGCTGGACCTTGATTCGCTGGTGCACGCCTGGACCACGCGCACCGATGACCTGCCCGACGCGGGCCTGCCCGATATGGGTTTTCACTATGTGCCGGCCGAGCCAATTGCCGACGCCGGGGTGACGCATCTTCTCGCTCCCTCGGGCACGGTTGACTCCGGGGCAGTGGTGACGCCGGCGTGCTCGACGCGCAACTTCGGCACCGGCCCGGCCTCGTACTGGGTGAAGATGCGCATCGAGCCATCCTATCTGGAAAGCGTCTATGTCAACGCCCAGCCGGCGGGTAGCGCCTCGTATCTGACCTTTGCCGACTGGACCGCGGCCGGACGCGGCACCTTCGGCGTATCCTGCTCGACCGAGCTCTCAGGCGACGGCAACAATGCCAACGACAGGGCAACCGGCTCGGTTGACGTGCAGGTCATCGACGCCGGCGTCACGCAGACGCTCGCGCCGACCGGCACGGTGCCGCTCGGCACGGTCGTCACCCCGGCCTGTTCGGTCTACAACTACGGCACGACCACGCCGACTTCCTACAACGTGCGGATGGTCATCGGCTCGGTCTACAACAATGTGATGCCGGTGGCCGGCCACCTGCCGGGGACCTGGGTGTACGTGACGTTCCCGGACTGGACCGCCGACGCGGCCGGCGAGTTCGCCATCACCAACTGCGCGGAACTGCCCGGCGATATGAACCCGGGCAACGACTGCGACTACGACACAGTCGTGGTCGAAGACACGCTCACCCCGCCCCAGCCGGGCTGGACCGAGATAGCGCAGGTGCCGCTCTCGCCCTCGGGCCGC
>CBFGIY010000022.1:0-31356 GCA_965648935.1 Caldifarciminota bacterium | reverse complement strand
ACGTCCTCAGGCCGCGCCTGCGAAATCTGCCAGTTCTGGCAGTAGCGGCACGACTGGTTGCACCCGACCGTGGCCGCCGTGATGCGCTCGCGCCCGGGCAGGAAGTGAAAGAACGGCGCCTTCTCGATCGGCTCGCGCCCGACCGAGCAGGGTTTGCCGTAGACGATGGAGTACAGCGTACCGCCGCGGTTCTCGCGCACCCGGCACGCCCCGCGCCTGTCCTGCGCAATCACGCAGCGCCGCGGGCAAAGCTCGCACCGCACCTGCGCGCGGTCCAGCTTGCTGTACCAGCGCGCCTCCTGCCCGGCCGGCCGGGCGCCCGCAACCAGCCCGGCGAGAACCGCCAGCAACCCGAGCCGCAGCATCTAGAACGCCAGCGCGCCGATCAGCAGCCCGACCACTGCCCCGAAAGTGAACAGCCCGCCGGTCACGCCCCACGTGAGGAGCTTCGCCTCGCGCCGCGCGCTCGCCACCTTGCCGTAATCGATGAACACCTCGGACACGCGCCCAGCCTCGACGCGCACCGGCTGTGACCCGGCATTGATCGCGGCCAGAGTCCAGACCGTCGACACCTTCTTGCCCAGCGGCGCCTGGCGCAGGCGCCAGTACACGTTCTCGAGGCTGTCATTCGACACGATGCTCACGAGGTACTGGTCCGGCGCGAGCTTCACATTGCTTATCGGCGTCCGGCCGAGGTAATCACCGTCGAGGTAAACCATTATGCCCGGCATATTCGACCGGATGTTCAGGTAACCCGAATCGGGCGCGACCTGCCCGGCAAGGAGCACTGCCAAGATTCCTACGATAGCCATAGGGTAAAACTAGCCGCCCCGCCGCGCCAAGTCAACCGAGTGCGTGCGCCAGGACATCATTACCAGGTGAAGGCGAAGCGTGCGCTGAGTTTCTGGATAGAGAAAGCCGGTGTATCCTCGGTTGATCAAACCTGGCACAAGGCCAAAGAGGAGCACCGGCTATGGAGCTATCTTACCAGGAAGCCTACAGCATGACCCGCGTCGAGGCAAGACACCGGCTCGTGCAGACCTATACCGCCACCGGCAGCATCGCCGCCACCGCCCGAGACTGGCATACCTCGCGCGCAGTTGTGCGCAAACGGGTCCGGCGGTTCCGGACGAAGGGTCTGGGCGGACTGGCCGATGCCTCCCGCCGCCCGCACCGCTGCCCGAATCAGACCAAAACGTCAATACAGGAGCCGGTCAACGAGTTGCGTGACGATACCGGCTACGGCCGCAAGCGCCTGGCCTGGCTGTTGTGGACCAGCCACCGCGTCTGCCTGTCTCCGGACACGGTCCGGCACGTCCTGCGCCGGCTGGGGCATACCGGTCGGACCAGGCCCAGAAAGCAGTTCTACCCGGCCCACTGGGCACGGGATGAGCAACGGCCGTTCTCCCTGCTGCAGGTCGACACCAAGGACATCCTGGACCGCGGGGCACTGGGCAGCAGGCGCTGGACCCACATCATCCGCCAGAAGCTGCCCCGCTACCAGTGGACCTGCCTGGAGGCCAGGACCCGCCTGCGGTTTCTGGCCTACAGCCATGAGCTGAGCGTAACCAACGGCATCGCCTTCCTGGTGCTGGTGATGCTGCACCTGCGCTCATGCGGCATCCGCGGCCGCGTGGCCTGGCAGACCGACTGGGGCGGCGAGTTTGGCGGCAGCGACCCGGCACGCCTGCAGGAACTGCAGGATCAGCACTACGCACCGCTGGGCGCGGTGCTGGCCCGCTACCCCAAAGGCCGCAAAGGCTACAACGGCCGGGTGGAGCGCAACCACCGGGCCGATGACGAGGAGTTCTACGTTCCCTGCCTGCTGGACATCACCGATGATGCCGGGCTGCTACGCAAGGCAGCAGCCTGGCCGTACTACTACAACTTCAGCCGTCCTCACCAGGGCGCCGGAATGCGCGGACTGCCGCCTTACCGGCGCCTGCAGTGGCGAAGAAAGAAACCCTTCCCGCGCCAAATCGCCCTGCTGCCACCTGTCCTGCTCGATACCGTCAGCACCCACATCGCCGTCAACCCTGGTAACGATGTGTTGACCCTTTACACTTAGCCAAACTGCGCTGACACAATCAGAGCAGGTGGTACGTCACTCGGCTACGAGAACCAGCGCTGCACCAGCAGCACGCGTCACAGCGAGCGCGGCAGCCGAGTTGTTGCCCCGCAGCCTGCTCCCTACGCCTCGGGTTCCTTGATGTTGAACACCTTGAGGCGGATGGTATCGAGGAACTCCGGGTTACAGCCGCGGGCCGCCCACTTGTCTTTGAGCACCTTGGCCGCCATCGCGAAGCTCTCGCCGCTGATGTGCTGCTGGCGCGACAGCTTGTAGAGCTGCCGGCCGTAGTTCAGGTACGGCACATAGCTCGACGTGTGCACGCCGCAGATGTTGAGGACTTCCTTGACCTTCAGCTCCATCGCCACTACCTCGGCCATCGCCGCCTCGTAGTTCGCGGTCATCTGGCCGTGCAGGGCGCCGATTGTCTCTGCCACGCGCTCCGGCGTGTACTTCACCTTCCACCGGTCAGCCCGTCGCTTCGCATCATCCATACTTGACCTCCATTGGAATCTTCGGCCAATTCTAGTGCTGGACAGCCGAATAGTCAACAACTCAGCCCATCAGACTTATCTCTTTCTATTCCAAGACTTTATCCAGCCAGACCAGTTATGACCAGGCCTCATAGAAGCACTGGGGGAGTCACCCCCCCAGTGACCCCACCTCTCACCTGACAAACCAATCGTCCAACCACTTCTCCACTCAATTCTCCATCCACTCATCCATTGAATCCTCGATTGACTGGATGGGTCAATCATCCATTGAATCTGCCAGTCAATTATCCGGTCAATCGTCGGATGACTGGAGGCTTGACTGGACAATTCAATCGACGATTGACTTGAGCACTGAATGCCCGGTTGAATCGGCAATTGAAAGGCCAGGTCAGTCAGCGAATGACTCGTCAAGTCCTATCCCACGCCGCAACCAGAATTCAGTCGCAGTGGGACGTCGGCAGGCTGGTCAGTACGCTACAAGAAACGCCACTGCGCTTGCCCGCGACCGCCTCGATGGCTATACTCGACGCGTGAGCATTGCCGAGAAGCTCGCGCGGCTCGAGGAGCAGATTGACGCGGCGTGCGCGCGCGCCGGACGTGCGCGGGTCGACGTGCTGCTCGTGGCCGTGACCAAGACCCGCACCGCCGATGAGGTGACCGAAGCCATCCGCGCCGGCATCACCGATGTCGGCGAGAACCGGGTGCAGGAAGCCGCGGCCAAGAAGCCACTTGTGCCCCTCACCTGCCGCTGGCACCTCGTCGGCTCTCTGCAGACCAACAAGGCCAGACGCGCGCTGGAGCTCTTCGACACCATCCAGAGCATCGACTCGGCTCACCTTGCCGAGGAAATCAACCGCCGGGCTGCCGCCCTCGACCGCCGCGTTCCCGCGCACATCGAGGTCAACACCTCGGCCGAGGCGTCCAAGCACGGCGTCGCGCCCGACAGCCTGCCCGCGCTCATCGAGGCGGTGCTGAAGCTGGACCGCATCGAGCTTGCCGGCCTGATGACCATCGGCCCCGGCCTGGCAATCGAGGACCCCGAGGCGTCGCGGCCCTGCTTCGCGCTCCTGCGCCGGCTCGCCGAGGACAATCGCAGGCGCTTCGGCATCGCCCTGCCCGAACTCTCGATGGGGATGAGCTCTGATTTCGCGGTCGGCATCGAGGAAGGCGCGACAATCATCCGCGTCGGCACCGCCATCTTCGGCCCGCGCCCTGCCTGATGGATACGGAGATATTCCAGGAGCTGGTCGATGAGGCGGTCGCGGGGATTCCCGACTACTTCCGTTCGCGCATCGACAATGTCTCGATTGATGTGATGCCGCTGGCCCCGCCCGACCTTGCGCGGAACCTGGGCAAGCATCCCTGGCAGGTGCTGGGCGTGTACCAGGGCGTGCCCCTGACGCGCCGCAACCACTGGTACGCGGGCGTCATGCCCGACCGGATTCTCATCTTCCAGAAGCCGATTGAACGGCTCTGCCGCACGCGCGAGGGCGTGCGCCGGCTGGTGCGCCGCGTGGTCATCCACGAGGTCGGGCACCACTTCGGCCTGTCCGACCCCGAACTGCACAAGCTCGAGGCCGAGGCCGACGCCGCGGCGCGAAAGAAGCGCGGCCCCAGGGCCGCGCCGCCGACCGAATCGCCCTGTGAAGACTAGCGCGTGACGACCAGCGCGCGCGCCTTCGCGCCGGCCCCGCCCTCGAGCCGCAGGAAGTAGCACCCGGCCCCGAGCCCGCCGAGGTCGAGTTTCGCTTCCCCGCCCTGCCCGGTCCCGGCCCACAACTGCGCGACCGTTCGCCCGGCCGCGTCAACGAGCAGGACCCTGTGCGCCGCGGCGCGCTCAAGCGACCACGCCACCCGTACGCGGCCGCGCGCCGGGTTCGGGCTCGCGCTGATGCGCGCGCGCGGCAACGCGCCCGCCGGGCGGCCTTCGTTGATGCCGGCCCCGGCCTGCACCGACGCCGACATCAGGTACTCACCGACCTCAAGCGCCTGCCAGTCGGATGAGTCCTTGTAGAAGCTGCGGCCCTGGGCGCTGTCGTCCGCGACCGAGCCGGGCAGGCCCGATGTGTCCCGCGGCCGCACCGCCACCCAGAACCGGCCCGTGTCGATGACCACGACCGAATCCAGCTCGCATATCACCGGCGGCCCGGGCCGACCGGCAACGGCCTTGATCAGGCCCGACTCGTACAGCACCGTCGCGCCGTCGCCCGAATAGAGCCGGAACCGGAAACTCGAATCGCGCCAGGCCGGGCCGTCTGAGGCGAACACCGCGCGCAGCCGCGTCAGGCTGACCGGATACTCAAGCCCGAAGTCGACCGGGTTGAACTGAACCGCGCGTTCCTTTGCCCAGTGCAGCCAGTAGCGCGGCGGGCCGTAGTTGGCATAGCCGACCCACTGCGAGATGCCCAGGCTCCAGTAGAGCGTGTCGTCGTACGGCCACTGCTCGCCCGCGGCCTCGACCCAGGCCGCGATGCGGTAAGTTCCGGCCTGTCCCGGCACCGTCCATTCGGGCAGCCGCACCGGCCGCAACTCACCCCGCCCCAGCGCCGCGCCGAGCGTGGTTTCGGCCGCGAAGGTGTAGCCGCCCGGCCCGTCCACGCGCAGCCGCACCGGCGTGCCGGCCGGAAGTTCGCCCGTGCCCAGGGAGCGCAGCGCCACGGTCAAGGGCAGACTCGCGCCCGGCTGGGTATCGCGCGGCAGCGCGTTCCAGAAGCGGGCCGCGGCCGCATTCACCGCCTGCGGCTCCCAATCCAGCACCGGCCGGATCAGCCAGTCCCCGCGCCGGCCGTCAGGCGCGAACCCGCCCGCGGGCGTGTACTGCCAGCGCCGGCCGTCCCCCGCGTTCTCGCGCGCGTCGGTGCAGACGCCCGGGCAGTACGGGAAAATGCCATTCTGGATATAGAACAGGTAGAACTCGGTGCCGGGCAGGGTCTCGCCGACCGGCACGTAATTCCAGGCGCCGCGGACAATGGTCAGGCTCTCGTTCGCCCAGAGAAGGGTCCCGGGCGCGCCGTTCTGCCCGTCGGCCGCGAACACGCGCACCGCCGCCGAGTTGCCGCCGGGCGGCGGCCACTGCAGGCCGTAGAAGTAGACCAGCGCGCCGGCCAGCGTGACGCCCTCGCCCGGCGCGGTGAACTTCACGCCCCAGCCCGAACCGGTGTCGGGCCAGGCCCAGGCCAGCGTCGCGGTGTTGTCGTCGTAGTAGAGCGTGTCCTGGGTGGTCGGGAACGCGTCGGGCGCGAACGGGAACCGTCCCGGCTCGGGCCGCTCGATGGCGTGGCGGTATGCCGGCTGGAACCCAATCCAGCGCTCGCGCGGCGCCTGGGCCGAGGCGATGCCGGTCGCGCCGGACAGCAGGATGGCAAGGAAAATCGCTCTCACGCTACGCTCCAATCATAGCCCCTGCCCCCTGCCGGTCAAGGCAACTGGGCTCAGGGCGCGCGGGCATAGGTCGAGAACCAGTCCCGCTCGAACAGCCGCTCAAGCTTCGAGATGGCCGCGCTGTCCGCGATGACCGCGCCGACATTGCGGCACTCCAGCACCTGGCGCTGGCTCAGGGTCGCCGACCCGACCATCGCCAGCTTGCGGTCGGCGATGACAAGCTTGGAATGCATCGTGCCCGCGCGCGGGTTCGCTCCGGCCCGCGCGATGTCGATGACGCGCACCGACAGGTTCGGCACGCTGTCCAGCCGCCGAAGCAGGGTCGCGTCGTGCTCCAGCGCCCACTTGTCGGCAAGCAACCGCACGCGCACCCCGCGCCCGGCCGCGGCCCCGAGCAGCGACTCGACCAGCCCGAACCGCTTGTCAGCGCCGAAATCGACCCGGTCCGAAATGCTGTTGCCCGCGACATCGAGTGTCGACTCAGCCGCGGCACACACCACAGCCAGCGCCGCGGCAGTGGAAAGCTGCATCGTATCGCGCAGCCCCGCGGGGCTGGTCAGCACGAGCCGTGCTACGCCGTCGAAGTTTTGGCTTTTGGCCTTTGGCTTCCGGCTTTTGACTCCGTCCGCCTGCCCGGTTTCGACATTCGCAACTCCTGATTGGTCATTCGCTGTGGCATTCCAGTCTGTCTCAAACACCTTCCCCAACTCGCGCCCAAACGCTGTGTCCCTCACCACGACTGATATCTCCCGGTTGTCCCGGAATGCGCCGAAGCTCCAGTTGTGCGAGCCGACCAGCGCGACTGCGCCGTCGATGAGGCAGTACTTCGCGTGCATCAGGCAACCCGGGTAGTCGCTGTGCGGCCGCAGGTCGACTGAGCGCACCTCGATGCCCGGCACGTTGCCTAGTTCGCGCGGCATCCGGTGATAGGTCTCGTTCGGGCTCTCCTCCAGCGTGACCGAATCGACGATGATGCGCACGCGCACCCCGCGCTGGGCCGCGGCGATGAGCGCGTCATACAGCGGGTAGAGCGCGCGGCCCTTGCTGTGCGGCGGGTAGTAGAGCAGGTACATCTGGGCGAGGTCGATGGATGAGCGCGCCGAATTGAACAGCCCCGGCAGCACGTCGATGGCGTCCGCCACCTGCGCGTCCCCCAGCCCCGAGCCCTCGGGCGCGGTCTCGACGACCTCGACCGGCGCGAGGGCGAGCGCGAGCAGCAGTATCGCTGTCACGCGCCAATCCTAGGGCACGCTCCGCGCCCGTCAAGCCGCCCCGGCCCGACAACACAGGAGGCGGGCCGCAACCCGCCTCCTGTGATCAGACACAATGACCTACTCCGCCAGCACGACCTTCCGGCTCAGCCTGCGTTCACCCGCCTCAAGCGCGTAGAAGTGCACGCCAGCGGCCAGCCTGCGGCCCGTATCGTCCCGGCCGTTCCAGCGGGTCGAGTACCGCCCCGGCGCTCGCTCGCCTTCCTCCAGCACCCGCACCAGCCTGCCCGCCGTGTTGTACACCCGCGGGCTGACCGGCTGTCTGGTCGGCACCTGCCAGTGGATGATCAGCCCGGTCCTTGCCGGGTTGGGCTCGGCGCGCTCCAGCGCGAGCCTGAGAGTGGCCGCAGTCTGCTGTCCGTCGCTCGGCTTGCGCTTGTGCCGGGTCAGGTAGATGCCCGTCCCGGGCTTGCGCCGTCGCGGGCCGTCGCCATAGGTCGGGCTCGGGTACTCACGCTCGTAGATGACGTTGTTGACGCACAGGATGGAGTTGTAGGCCGCGTCCGGGTTGTCCCGGATGTAGTCATCGTCGGTAATCGGCTCGAACTGCTGCGTGGCGGCATCGCCCACCCAGCCTATCTCACTGGTCAGTCCCTGCCAGCGCACGGCGTAGACCGTTACCTCGTCCGGCGAGAAGTCGGGTTCCTCGATGTCGAGGTCGCCGCCGTAGCTCAGCCACTGCTGGTTGTCGCCGGTCGCCGACACCTGGCCAATCTGGTACGTGCCGTCGTCATCGAGGGCCTGGTAAGCCACGAGGTCGCCGTAGATGGACGGGTCGGGCTTCTCGAAGTCGGTCTCGCCGTCGGTCAACTGGACTATCGTCTGGCTGCCCAGGTCGAAGACGCAGACCTGGTCGTAATCGTCGTCCGGCCCGTGCTGGTAGACTATCCTCTCATCGGTCAGGTACTTGGGCCATTCGTGGTCGGCCTCGTCAAAGGTGAGCTGTTCCTCGCAACTGCCGTCCATCCTGACGCGGAGGAGCTGTGCATACCCAGTGGTATCCTCTACCGTGCAGACCAGCCACTCGCCATCGGGCGACCATTCCGGGTTCTCGTGGTCGCGGTCGTCGAACGTGAGCTGGTAGATGGTGCCGAAGGAGCCGTTGCTCCTGCCGCCGCGTTGCGGGCGGCCGGGTGAAGCGGCAAGGGCTGCGGGCGCGTCGACCTGCTCGGATGCATCCACGGAAGCCGCATCGGCCGAGACTGGCCCGGCGATGCTCGCCTCATCAGCAGCGCCGCCCTCGAATGAACCCAGGGGCACGAAACAGATCTGCCAACAGTCGGTGACCGTGTCCAGCATCTGGAACGCCACCTCATTGCCGCCCGGCCTGAACACCGGGTTCTCGCAGTCGGTCGGCTCGAAGGTAAGCTGCGTCTCTTTGCCGTCAGCGACGACGAAAATGGCGTTGCAGCCCGTGGCGCTGTCCTCTCTGAAGTAGGTCACGGCCGTTCCGGACGAGTTCCATCGCGGCCGCTCGGCCTCGTAGCCGTCGAACACGGCGTCTTCGTTCCCGAATGCCGCTCCGCCGCCGGCCTTGCTCGCTCGGTCGCCGCAACTTCCAACACCGGTCCCCAGCGTCGGGGCTTACCAGAAGTCGCGCGTTTTCTCGCCCTTGAACGCGAACACGCCTACGCCCGACACTGAAATGAGGTCACTGCCTCTCCCCAGACGCCTTCGTTCGCTGTGCTGATTGACCAGTGGGACGGTCTCAGCTTCCGCCCAGCCTTGACCCGGATACCAGACCCAGACTTCGTTGCACTTGCCGCCCTTGGTCGCCACGATGACGCTGTCACACCACGCTGCGCCTCCACCATACTTGAGCTTCTTGCGCTTGCCCGTCATCGAGTAGTAGGGCATTCCCTCTATGGGCCCGCTCCAAGTGCCGAGGACCACGTTGTAGGCCCACATCTCGTGATATCGGGCTTTGTGCGCGTAGATGGTGCTATCGCCGTCGAACACGAGCCACGACCCATCGTCCCATTTGGCCCGCTGGCCAATCGGCGCATCGGGCAGCGCCTGCCAGATGTTGCTCACCGTGTTGTAGCGATAGAACTCACAGCGCGGCCCCTTGAGCAGGTAGACGTAACCGGTATCGCCCAGTTTCGCGTAGGCCAGGTCAGAGCCCTGCTTCACGCGCTTGCCAATGCTGTCGACGTCAGGTAGGCGGGTCCAGGAGTCGCCGGCGATGTGGTACTTGAGGAACTCGCGTGTGTTGTTACCCTTGACGACGTAGAGGCAAGATTCAGCCGCAACGCCACGGCAACCTTTGCCGGGCGGACGCCAATCGCCCGACGGATTGCGTTCCGGAATCCTTTCCAAGATCTCCCACGAATCCCCAGCCAGGCTGAACGCATAGAAGTCGCCCGTCTTGTTCCCCTTGGCCGCATAGATTCTGCCGTCCTCCGGGCAGTACGTTAGCCACCCTCCATCCTTCACTGGCCTGTCGCTAGGTTGCCGGGGGACCTCTTCAAGTTCCGACCACGTAGAACTCACGACCTTCACCGTCGCGACATACGGCAGCATCGGCGTATGCGGCGCGGTGGTCGCGTGCCCCTCGGTTACTGTCAGCAGCAGAGAGCCGGTGTCGCCACTTCCGAACGGCACGCGAGCGAGGCCCTCCTTATCGCTGACTGCCCACCACCGGGCATCGTCGCCGGGCAGCCAGAGGCAGACTCGAGCGCCCGACACAGGTCGACCGTCCTGCAACATCACGCGCACTTGGACAAGCTCCGTACCTGCCAGGATGGTCAACGGATGTTGGACTTTGGCAGCTTCGGGTATCCCGCCTATCCATATCGGCAATGCCGGGCTGCCGTGGACCACGTAGCGGTAGATGTTGCCGGTCTTGGCCCTCTTGCTTAGCACGCTGAAGTTCTTGGCTATGTATGCGTCGCCGTAAGTCTTGACGCCTGCAAGATCCAGAACTGGCGCCATCCTAGTCTGCCCCGATGGCCCGACGACATCGGTGGTATCACAGAAGGCCTGCGGTATGACCTCACACAGTGACGCATTCTGCCTGCCTTCCGTGCTGCGAGTCGCTCCGATGCTGGCAACGGCACCACGCTGTGGCTCTGACAGCCACACCTCCGATAACGCGGGGTCGGTCAACCTGTACGCCCCGGTGTTGCACGCTATGTTGAACACCACAGGCGTTCGCTGCCCGTTCGCGAGGTCCCGGACGTTCTCGCACGTCCAGTCCTCGTCTGCAGTGTTCCAGGTGTCCCAGCGATCGTGCAGGCCGTGGCCCGCATACAGAACGACGCCAGTGCCAGCGGTGAGTGCGTTCGTCACGTCCGTGTTCCCGGTCCCGGTCACGCCGCCGTCGATGAGCACCGTCTTGAGTCTGTGATAACCCCAGAGGGTGTCAATCTGCCACTTCGAACCGTGGACGAACTTCGGGAAGTTGAGCCACTTGTTCCCGTTGAGGTCCTTCTTGTGACAGACCAGCGTGATGGAGTCCAGCCAGCCGGATACAGGAGGGTTGCGCTCGTAGGCGAGCGTCTTCCAGATTGCCGCGTGTAGCTCGGCCGTATCTCGGGCAGGCATTCTGGCGATCCTCACCTCGGGCCAGTCATCGCACGAATCAGGGTCCAGCGTGTCGCAGTCACCGAACCAGTAATCACAGTGCGGGACCTCCTTGCCCGAGTACCAGCGTCGCTTGGCGAACTGCCGTGAGGCGATCTTCGACGAGTCACCCAGGAGCAGAACCCACCGCAGAACCCTGGTGCGCCTCAGCTCGTAGGCGATTGAGCAGCGGACCGCCGTCGGAGAAGTCCATGCGCTCGCCGTGAGCAGGCGGGTCGGGATGCCCTTCTGTCTGTACCATCGAAGCAGGCTGTCGACCGCCTCTGACGACTCGGGCGAGAACACGGAGGGAGCAAAGACGAGCAGTCGGGCACCGCCCGGCGGGTCGACAGGCGTCAAGTCCAGGCCGGCGAAGTTGTCAATGAACCGCGAGTAGAACGGCATCATGAACTCGGCTACGGAGTCGGCCATGTCGCTACCGACGTGAACCACGGTCAGTCGCATCGTGCGGTGCAGCACGAACGACCGTTGTCCCGGGTTGACCGAAACCGGAAAGACCTTGATGTTCACAACCCTGAAGTCGCGCCAGGTCGATGAGCAACCGGAGTCGTGGCGATCGACTGGGTACGACGTGTCCAGTTCGTAGAACATCGTGTCGATGACAAACACAGGAGTGGTGGTGTCGCTCATGTCGTACTCGGGCTGCAGAGGGAAGATGTCGACGCCCGTGTATACAGCGGAGTCCTCAGATGTGGCACTTAGCTGCACATTGGCGTCTGCCGGCACCGCAAGAAGGACTGAGAACGAAGGCACCTCGGGCTTCCCCTCGTCCAGCGCGGCGGAGTGGCAGCCTGGTATGCTGAGCTGGCAGAATGCCGAGTCATCAAACCCAGTAGTCAACCAGCACATCGGGGAAGCTCAGTTCCATCTTCGTGTACGACGCCGACTGCTCCAGTATCTTGATGGATGCCGGCGCGACATCGGGCTCCACGGCCAACGCAGTCGCAATCAGCGTCGTCGCGGACAACAACACAGCCTGGCAGAACCCTCTTGTGCTCACGACCTGCCTCCTTGTGCGGACCTGCTCTGCAGATTGCCTGTCGCGGCCCGCACTTCGCAGGGCCGGGACCGGCCTCGACTACTCGACCTTCACCACGGTCACGGCGCGGATGCGGCTATCACTCGGTATGAGCACGTACACGCCTCGCGACGCGCGCTGCCCGCGCTCATTCAGCCCGGCCCAGATGTACCGAACCTGTCCGCCGTCCCGGCTTCCTGATAGCCGCGCCTCGACCCTCCCATCACTCGAAACAACCGCAAGCTCCGGAGCATCGGCTTCTGTCGGCACGTCCAACTCTACGCTCACCCGGCCGCGGAAGCAGCTCCCACTGACTCGCAGAACCGCGCTCGGCCTCGCGGATGCCGGATCGTGCTCGGCGAGCCCAGTGACCGAGTCCTTGATTACGTAGACCAGTCGGGAATTGAGGTGCCCGACATAGAGCCGTCGGGTAGGCGGCGAGTACGCGGCCACAAACGGGGCTGATTGCACGCTCAGAGTGCGCACGACCTGCAGTGGGTCTACCCGGCACACGGCAACCCCGGTCCGGTACATCAGCGCATAGAGTAGCCGACTGCTCTCCGACCAGTAGACGAACTCGGGATCCTCCTGCACCTCGACTCTCGCCAGCACGGTCTCGGCAACAGCATCAATCTCAACCACAGAGCCATGCTGGAAGCCATCCACGCCCACATACACACGCCTGCCAGCGTCATTGCCAGTTATCCCGTTGAGCCGGTTCGCATCAGGCAGTTCCTCTGCCGATCTTATTGTGTCTGCCCCACCCCCAACTACATACAGCCAGCCGAAGCCGCCGCAGAAGTACTTGTCCAGCGCGGCTGAGTACCAGCCGCTGAGCAGCGGCGCGCTGAACTGAAGCGTCCGGGTCACCTGGTTGATCTGCATGTCGACGATGGAGAGGCTCCGCCCATCGTAGTTCTGCACGTATAGCTTACGGCGGCGGGTATTGATGTGCATCTTCAACGGGCCGTCGCCGACGCGAATGACCGCAATCACCGAGTCGGTGGCGCAGTCAATCACCTTCACATCCCACTGGTCGTCGCAGGAAACGTAGACGCGGTTTGACGCCGAGTCCCAGACCAAGTCCGTCGCGCCCCGCACAGGGATGGTGCGAATGCGGCCGTGTGACGCACCGTTGACAACCAGGACCGAGTCGCACGCGACGCTATTGTACACTGTAACGTAGGCCTTGTTCTCGGTCGAGTTGAACACGATATTGAGAGGATTCGGGCTAGGAACTTGGCTAACAACGATGTTGGACTGGCAGTCAATGGCGAAGACGTACCCACCACTCTCTGAAATGCCATAGACGACGTCAACGTTGGGGTTGTAGGCCATCGAGCCGACCCACGCACTGCCAACGTCTATCGAATCCTCGACGTACTGCCCCCGCGCGCTTGAGAGCGCGCCGAGGAGAAGTATGGCCGCAAGGGCCGCTGAGGTCTGCCGAGCATTGGACCTCATGCCCGAACTCTAATCCGCGCGCCGGGCCTGTCAATAGCCCGACCCTGCGCTCCGACCTCGTCTGACCGGCCTAGCGACAGAGCACGAGCTTGGCGGACGCGGTGCCGTGCGGCGTGTCCAGCCGGCAGAAATACAGCCCCGCGCCGACCAACCTGCCCGCGTCGTCGCGCCCGTCCCAGGTGACGCCGGACGCTTCACGCCTGACGCTGTACGCCCGGACAAGCCGCCCTGAGCAGTCGAAAACGCGCAGGCGCACGCCATCCGCCCGCGGCGGCGCGAACTCGATTGTCGGCGCCCGGCCCGGGCTACCCAGCACCCGCAGGCCTGTACGCGCCGAGGTGTGCCCGCGCTCGTGGGCGCCGACCGGCAGGTCGTAGCCTGTCTCGTCGTAGGTCAGCACCGCCGAGCCGGTCGATTCGGCCGTGCACAGCTGCACCCAGCACCAGTCGTTCGGCTCATCGACCGGGACCGGCCCGATAAGCTGCTGCCACTCGCCCCACTCGATGATGCCGGCGTCGTCAAACCACGCCCGGCCCGTGCCGCCGGCCTGCGGCGCCTCGCTGCGGAACTCGAGGTCGAAGAACGTCGTGCCGCCCGGCGGCGTGAACGTGGCGTGCAGGCGGGTCCAGCCGTTGGTGCCGTCGAGTTCGGGCGTCGGCGCGCTGTCCATCGGCACCGCGACGTAGCGGTCCGAGAACGACTTGACCCTGATGCCCGCGTCGCGCGAGTTCTGGGTGCGCACCCAGCCGTGCACGGTGTGCTCGGTCGAATCCGACCGGCACACGATGCGGCGCTCGAATCCCGTGGTGATGGGGCTGGTGCCCACTGCCCGTACCTGCACCAGCGCGCGCTCGCCGGTCCGAGCGGGCCCGACGATGGACTCGCCCGACTGGTTGAGCAGCCACGGCGTCGCGCCCTCGCGCTCGAAGTTGCCGAACCACACCGCCTCTCGCCCGAGCCGGAACTGCCACTGCCGTGCCGGCGCCGCTCCGTTCACGGCCGACACGCAGCCCTGCCGGCGCAGGGCCAGCGGGGAGGAAACCCACCCCGCTCCCTGCCGCGCGAGCGCGACCGTGTCGGCCTGCCGTTGCACGACCGGCTGCAGTTCGGCCGTGTCGAGCACGACGCGCGCCGTCACGCTGTCGGCCTCGACCACGACCCACGTCCCGAGCGCGCGCGACAACTGCGCCAGGTAATCGAGCACGTGCCGGCCCAGCTCGCCCCTTGCCCGGCGCGGGATGTAGTCATCGAGGAAGACCGGCGTCAGCGTGTATTCGTAGAACCCGCGTTCGTCGACCAGCGCATTGACGATGACCGACGGATAGGTCTCGGTGTATTCCTGGTCGAACGCGAAGTTGCCCAGCGAGTGGGCGATGAGCCTGCCCTCGTGCACCTCCAAGCCCTGCAGGACGTGCGGATGATGGCAGATGACCGCGTCCGCGCCCGCTTCGACGATGCGCCGGCGCAGCGCGCGGATGTTTTCCGCCGGCGCGCTCGCGTACGGCGAGTACCACTCGTCCTCGTCCGAGGGCGCGGTTTCGTACTCTATCCCCGAGTGCAGCTCGACCACTATTCGGTCCGCCACCGAATCCACGCGCTTGATCATCCCGAAGATGCGCCAAGAATCTTCATAGGCGAACCCGGGCTTGGCATAACCCGCGTCGAGGTAAGGCTGGTAATTGTCGTACTGGCCGTTGCGGTCGCTGTAGGCGAGGAACGCGAAGTTCAGCCCCGACTTCTGGACGAACAGCGGCCGGTGCGCCTCGTAGGCGTCGCGCCCCGCGCCCGAGTGGCGGATGCCGGCGCTGTCCAGAACCCGCCGGGTCTGTTCGAGCGCCGGCTGGCCGTAGTCGAGAATGTGATTGTTGGCGAGTGAAACCACGTCAATCCCGGCGTGAACGAACCCGGCGACGTTGGCAGGCCGGCCGCGGAAGACTATCGGCTTGGTCGGGTGGCGCGTGCCGGTGTCGGCCAGCGGGCATTCGAGGTTGCCCACGGTGATGTCCGCGGCGTCGCCGAGATACGGCTTGATGGAATCGAACACGCCCCGCGGCCCGAGCGTGTCGATGATGCCGCCCGGGGTTTCATACCGCCGCGCCAGCATCATGTCCCCGACAAAGTTCAGCCGCACCGGCAGGGTCGAAGGTCCCGGGTCAACCGCTACCCGGCACGCGGCCCGGCCCCAGCGTCCGGTGCTGTCGCGCACCTCGAGCAGGGCGGTGTAGGTGTGATTGTCGCGCACCGTGTAGTTGTGCTCGGGCGCCGAGTCACGGCTCGTCGCTCCGTCGCCGAAGCTCCAGAGAAACTCGTGAGCGCGGCTGTCCGGGTCAGTCACCCGCGAGTGAAACCGCACCCGCACATCCCACGACCCGTCGCGGTTGTCCAGCGTTCCGCCCAGCTCGTACCACGCCTCGACCGCGGGCGCGACCGGCTGGTCTTCGGTGACATCGGCAATCCAGTCGAAGTACACGCTCGCGCGCGGGTCGGTGTCGCGGTCGTTGACAAACACGATTGCCCGTATCGTCGGCGCGTAGCCGAACCGCGCCCGCCAGTCTTCGCCCGCGGGCAGCCGGTACTCGCGCCACGCGCCCGTGCCGAACGCCCCCTGGTACACGGTTACCCACGAGTCCGGATTCACCTGCTCGCTGCCCGCGAATGAGTAGAACAGCGCGCGCGCCGAATCAGCGAGCCCGAAGCCCTGTATCTCGCCAAGGTCGCGCACGTAGGTTGCCACGGTCCAGACATCGGCCGAATCGAGCCGCCGCGGCGCGATTGACTCGACCTTCCAGGTGTTGCCGAACAGGCGCAGCGACCACGGCGAGTTGTTGTAGGTGACCAGCGAATCCAGCGCCCAGGAGTCGGGATGAACGTCCTGACCGGGGAAAGAGAAAAGCTCGACCGCGCCGGCGTCAAAGTCCTCGATGACCTGCGCCGGCCGGGCCGCCAGCGCGGCCGCGCACAGGATGATGCTTGTGATGAGCCGCATCGCGGCCGCCTGTCTGTTCAACGCTCGACGCGCACGAGCCGCAGCCGCTCGCCGGCCGCGCGCAGGAAATACAGCCCCGGCGGCAGGGGCTTGCCGTCGTCCCCGCGCCCGTCCCATCGGACGCTCGGCGCGCGTTGCTCAACGCGCAATGCCCGGACGACCCGGCCGAGGGCGTCGGCAATGTGGATGACGCCCGGCGGGGCGGTGATTGTCGTACGACCAGCGAACGGGTTGGGCACGGCCGCCACACGAACGCCATCGCCGGCCGGCGACTCGGCCACGGCCGTGCCCACGACCTCGAAGGTGTCAATAGCGGTCTCGACCCGGCTCATCCCGTCCCACGCCGTGAACCGGAACTCGTGCAGCCCGGGCGCGAACCCGCTGCGCGCAGTCGCGAACGTCACGCCCTGCCAGTAGTAGTGGTTGCTCGGCGCCAGCTCGAACGTGTCGCCGTCGACGACCACGGCGCACTGCCGCGCGAGGTTGGTGTCGGGGTCGATGTAGCGCGCGCTGAAGAAGAATTCGGTTTCGGGCGCGCCGACCTCGGGCACGACCCGGCCCCGGTCGAGCTGCGGCGGCCGGTTCGCGCCGACCGCGCACTCCGGGGTCCGGTTGACGTACCAGCGCGCCTGGTTGCTCGTGTCGTGCAGCGTGCTCTGCAGGTTGGCCCGCGCCGAGCGCGTGTCGCCGCGCACCGAACTCAAGAAACCCGACGGCGGCGGCCACGGCCCGAACTTCGGGTGCGCCGCGAGGTCGGCGATGCGGCAGCGCATCTGCAGCACGTTGCCGTCGGTGATCGCGTCGATGTCGGCGAACTTCGTGAATTCCTCGGTGTACTTGTTGACGACATACAGCCCGTTCGTGTAGATGCCCAGCACGTTGGCGTAGGCCAGCGCGAAGCCGAAAGTGTCGCCGGCGTAGTCAGGATTGCCCAGCCCGGCCGCGTAGATGTACCACGGTCCGAGCAGGCCGCTGTTCAGGGGCCACGAGTTGTGGTTATTGGTGAGGCGGGCATAGAGCCATTCCGCTGACCGGCTGAACCAGACGCCGGTCATATCCAGCCACGGCCCCCGCGGGCTGTTGACCGTGTCGCCCCACGTCTCGTTGGTGACCGACCCGTAGCGGCTGAGCGGCGCGGGCCAGATGTCTGTCGGGTTGCTCGGCCCCTGCGTGCCGTAGTTCGTGCCGTTGCTCGCCTGTATGTAGTAGAAGACCGTACCCGAACCGCCCAGCGGCACCACGCCCTCGAATGTGCTGTCGAAACCGGGCCGCCCGAGCCGGACAAACGCCGTTTCGGCCCACGTTGCCTGGTTGTCGAGGGAGTAGAACAGCCGCGCGCTGACCAGGTCGTGCGGCACGTCGCCGATGTCGGCGTGCACGACCATCACTCCGCCCGGCGCCGGCGCCGAGTTGCAGACGTTGGCCAGCTTGGGCGAACTCCACGCCCCGGCCCGGGCCGCGAGCAGAAACAGCGCTACGGTGCTGAACGTCCTCATAAGGCAGTATAGACCAGGTCTGAAGCCGGTCAAGCCGGCTGAGGGTTCAGGCTCTCGGCAGCTTCGGCGCGGTGGTATCCTGCGGCCCCGGCCGGAAGGGTCGCGGCCCGCGCGGCTCGCCCGGCGCGCGCACGATCCGCGGGTGCCCGGCCTTGTAGGTAACGATGGCGACAAATGCGACAAACAGCACGACCAAGAGCACCCAGCCGACAACCCGCCGCGCCCGGCTCACGCCCGCCACTGCCCTATTCTATCTCAAAGGCGATGTGGACCGTGCGCGCGAGCTTCACCTCGCCCGGCTCGAAGCTCATCGCTTCTGCGGCGACGACGCCGCCCCGGCCCAGAGCCACGTTGGACTGCGCGTAGTACTGATCCCAGGGGCCGGGCTCCTGCTCGCTCACCGAGAGCGGCTTGCCCAGCTTCACGCCGAGCATCCCGGCCATCGACTGAGCCTTGGCCTGGGCCGCGCGCACCGCCTCCTCGCGCACGTCGGCCGTGTGCTGCTTCGGGTTCTCGACCGTGAAGTTCACTCCCTGGACGTCGTTCGCGCCCGCCCCGACCGCGGCGTCCAGAACGGCCGACACCTTGTCGATGTCGCGCACCGATACCGCGACCGTGTGCCTCACGAGATACCCGTCAAACCGGCGCCGGGCCGCGTCGCCCTCGTAGGAGTACTGCGGAGTCACCTGCAGGCCGGAAGTCTGGATATCCCTGGCCTCAACCCCCTGCGCCTTGACCGCGGCAATGACCGCGTTGGCCAGCGCCGCGTTGGCGCGCCAGGCCGCGCCCGCGCTCTTCGCGTCTCGCGTTTCCACGCCGAGCCTGATGTAGCAGATGTCGGGCCGCATCGACTTCTCGGCCGTTCCGGTCACCTGCAGGGTCCGCGGCGGCTTTTCCGCGGCCAGGGCCGCGGTCGCAACCATCACTGCCAGCAGTATCCGCGCCATTGTTCCTCCTCGGTCAGTTCCGAAGCGCCGCGCCAAGGCGGCGCACGTTCTGCTCTATAAGATTCATGTACGGGTCGCCCGGGGCCGAGTCGGCGCGCAGCGCGCTGAGCGTGACAAGCTTCGCCCCGGTCTCGCGCGCCAGCACGCCGGGAAGGTCCGACGGCAGTTGCGGCTCGGTCACGATGACCCGGATGCGCTCGCGCCGCACGAGATTGACCAGCTCGGCCAGCCGCCGCGCCGACGGCTCCTGACCGGGCAGCGCCTCGATGTGCGCTACGGCCGCAAAACCGAACCGGCGGTTGAAATAGGGCCAGGCGTCGTGATACCCGACGAACCGGCGGTCCGACAGCTTCGCGACCTCGGCCTGCAGCGCCGCGGTGACGCTGTCGAGTCGCGCCGAGTAGGCGGCCGCCCGCGCTGCGTACAGGCTTTCGCCCTTCGGGTCGATTCGCGCCAGCTCGACGGCGATACGCCGCACCGCGCCGGCCGCGACTGCCGGGTCAAGCCAGACATGCGGGTTTCCGCGCTCGTGACTGTGCTCTCGGCCGTGCTCGTCATCAGCACCGATGACATCAGCGCTGTCCGCGATGTCAAGCACGGTCAGTGATTCGTTACCGGAGTTGGCGATCAGACCGTCCAGCCACTCTTCCAGCCCGAGCCCGACGCGCACCAGCAGCCGCGCGCGCGTCACGCGCTCGGCATCGGTCGGCCGCGGCTCGAATGTGTGCGGGTCCTCATAGCCGGACAGAAGGCTCTGCACGCGCACCCGCTCGCCGCCCACCGCGCGCACCCAGTCGGCAAGCAAATCCAGCGTCGTGACGACATCGATTGCGCTGCTTGCCGGTTGGGATTTCGAACACGCACCCGCGAGGCAGAGCGCAGCCAGAACAGCGGACACGGCCAGCCGTTTCATCTCGACAGCATAGCACCGCGCCCGCTGTCGGCAAGCACCGACATAACGACCTGTCGCCCCCGCGTGTGGGCGGGGCGGCGCCCAATGGGGGGGGTTGGTGCGTTCAGTGGGGCCGGGGCGACGACAAAGGAGGTCGATGGTTCCTTACAGTGGCCGCGAGTTGCCTCGCCAGAGAGCCGGTCGGGACCCATCTTTCGGCCGGCTCTTGAAATCTACTCCGGGTAGCTGGGGTGCGCTTGACTTGGAGAAGTCAACGTAACCGCAACTCAAGATAACCCCCCGCATCAGGGGTGTCAAGCGACTGAAGACATCGGCACAAATCTCGCTACACCGGGACTTAGACCATTTTGACACATTTATAACTTGCACGACATTCAACACTGGACAGGCAGGTCGTTGACAGCCTGCCGGTTACAGCCACAGGACCCTTCCGCAACCCCGCCTTCAGCCAAATCTGACCACATAAGCTTTGTCGAATTAGGGTCTTACAGAGAAGCCGCGGCCAACTACCGAGCAGGCAGACTAACTGGACTTATTTCATAACCTTACGCTACATTCGGCAGACCCCAAGTCTGTCCGTATGTTCTCGGCGTAACATCGTCCTACGGGATTAATGCCTTGACTTGTAAGCAGTTAGAGCGAACCGGTCAGAAGCAGCCCATAGCGGGCTGTCCCGGAACCGCGCTCCGGCACGGCGAGCGGCGGTCCAGCCGCCAATCACCGCTCGCCCGGTCCACGAAAACCGGGTCGGCCATGACGTTGCGCTCGCCCGGTGTCACCCGGTCGAAGTCGGCTTCGCTATTGAACAGGCAGTTGTCCTCGACAACCAGCTTCCCCTCGTTGTTGTCGGTCACGATACCGCGCGGGTTGAAGGCGATGATGTTGTGCCGGATTATCGTGCGCGCGTCGTCGCGTGCCGCATATATGCCTGAAGCGCCGTTCTCGGTGATCGTGCAGTGCTCGATCAGCGCGAATGCGAATCCGGCCATCGCGCTCAGGTAGATGCCGCGGTCACCGCACCCGGTGATGAGGCACCGCTCGACTATCTGGCTGCCGTCGCGCACCCAGATGCCGTGGTCGTCGGCATTGCGCACCGCCAGCCCGACGATGCGGTTGGAGTCGGTTCGGATCTCGATCCCGGCATAGCGCCCGGCCGCGTTGATGATTGTGCGGTCCGGCCCGGAGCCGAGGATTGTCAGCCGGCGGCGCTCTGTGATGCGCACCGCTTCGCGGTACACGCCCGGCTTCACCGCGATGACGTCGCCGTCCTTCGCCGCGGCAATCGCGGCGCCGATCGTGAGATGGTCGCCTGTGCTGTCGGCCGCGACCGTGATGTCGCCAACGGGCAATGCCGGTTGCGCCAGCCGGCCCGGGCATCCGGCAAGCAGCAACACGGCCAGGGCGGCAGTTGCGGTCCTCACGACCGGATTATCGATGGGTGCTGCTACGCTGTCAACAAGACAGCCGAAAATGGCCCGGCTGCGGGGTTGGGGGCGATTCCGCAGCCGGGCGCTGTCCATCCTGTGAACACCAGGGAGCCTCGACGCTGACCTCTGCCAGCGCATCGGTCATCCCGCCGGTATTTACCGGCCATACCCGCCGCATATTCCGTCTGCCGGAGGGTTCCCGGCAGGCGCTTCCAGGATTGCCAAACCCTCCCGCGGCCGCTACAATCTCGGCGTGAGGGCTGCGCAGTACAGCGTGGTCGCGTTTCCGAAGCTCGATAACGAGTCGGAACTGCGTCGCCTGTGCGACCGGTTCCCGACTTGGGTTCTCGCGGCCGAACCCTACATTCCTGTTGTCCTGCCTTTCACGCCGCTGGACCTCGCCGAAATCCAGCAGGTCGCCGACTATGTCAGCAACGCCCGCCGCCGGCTTCACCCTATCGCCGTTACCTTTCACAATAGCCTCGTCATCGGCGACCGGCTCTACTACAAGGTCGATGCCGGCTGGAACGAGCTCATCGCCCTGCACGCCGGCATCGTCGGCTCCGAACCGATGCCCATGCTCCAGTCCGGCCAGTACGAACCGCGCCTTGCCCTCGGCCGCATTACCGACCCGGCTGAGCGGACTGCGGCCGCAGAAGCGGTGAACGCGCTGCTGCGCACTCTCGGTCTCGTCGACACGCTGACGATCATCGCAGTGGGCCCGGACGAGGCAATCGAGCGCGTCGCCGGATACCCGTTCGGCATCGCGCGCGTCGACTTCTTCCGTCCGTTCCCGGTCTAGGACTGCACCGACCGGTGCAGGCCCGTTCAGCCCGGTCCACCATGACCCCATCCTGGATCTCGTATCCGACGATGATACGGCACTTGAGCCGCTGGCACGCCCGGTGCAATCAAACGGTCAATGAGTCCAGCAATGGCAACGACGTTCTCAAACGCAGGAGGTCAGAAGTGAAACGTCTGCTCGGCATCAGTATCTTCGTTGCCGCCTTCACGGTCGCTCTTGCCGGCGACCAGGGCGCCATCACCGGCCGTGTCCTCAACGCGGTCACCGGCGACCCGATAAGCGGCGCCGTGGTCAAGCTTCAGGCGGCGAACTCCCGGCCGGTCCAAGTCGCCACAAACGAGCGCGGCGTGTACGTCGCCCGCAACCTCGAGCCCGGCCAGTACCGCGTGATGGCCTCGGCCCGCGGCTACGAACCGGCCATCTGGCCCGCCCCGGTCACGGTTCTGCCCGGACAGACCGTGGAGGAAATCAACTTCCGGCTTCGTCCCCATCGCGCCGGCACCGGTGCCATCACCGGCCGCGTGCTCGACCGTGTCACCGGCGAGCCGGTGCGCGGCGCGGTAGTGATCGCCCGCGGTCCGAATGGCGCGGGTCGGGGCACGACCAACCGCGACGGCATCTATGTCATACGTAACCTCGCCGCAGGAGAATACGCTCTCAAAGCCCGCGCGCACCACTACTTCAGGGCCGACTACCCCGGCCGCGTGACGGTTCGCGCCGACCAAGTCACCGAAGACATCAACTTCGCGCTGGTGCCGCGGCCGCGCAACGGCTTCATCACCGGCCGTGTGGTTGACGCCATGAAAAAAGAGCCGATCGCCGGCGCGGTCGTGCTTGCCCGGGGCGAGAACTTCGCCGGCCGCGCCATCACCAACGCCCGCGGCCTGTACCGCATTCCGGTCCGTCCCGGCATCTACGCTGTTGTCTGCCGCGCCCGTGGCTATGAACCCGAGCGCTTCCCGCAGCCCGTGCCGGTCCGGCCCGGCCAGGTCACCGGCGACATCGACTTCGCGCTTCACCGATCAACAGCAGAGTCCGACTAGACCATTCCCTCCTTGTTTGCCGCCCCTGCCACTGGGCAGGGGCGGCTCTGGTCTCTGCGGCAGTTTTTCCTTGCCTGCCCGGCTGCGGCCCGGGTATAATGTGAGGACTTGCCTGAAGAAGCCCGATAAGGAGTGAAGAATGACCAGCAAGACCGTCCTGCTCGCGCTCGTAGCCTTGGCCGTGGCGTTCGCCGCGCCCAAGATCACCCTCCCGGTCGAACAGACCGGCTCGATGACGATAGACTTCGTCCAGGGCTACAGCTTCGACCCGCTCAAGGGCGGGCCTGACCTGCCCCGGGACCTCGCCGTCAACTCCTACGACGGCGCCTACGGCTATTACATCGTCCAGTTCCCCGGCCCGGTGCGGCCCGAATGGAAAGCCGCGGTTCAGGCCGAGGGCGTCGAACTCTCCTGGTACCTGCCCAACTACGCCTTCATCGCCCGCATCCGCAACGACCGCGCCGCCGCGGTCGCGGCCCTGCCCGAGGTGCGCTGGCTCGGCCTTTTCCAGCCGGCGTACAAACTGCTCCCCGGCCTGCTCGACCACACCGGCCCGCAGGACCTGATCGTCGTGTTCCACAAGGCCGAGAATGCCTACGCGCTCCTCGACAACCTCAGCGCGCTCGGCGCCAAGTCCATCGTGCCCGAGTTCAACCGGTGGAACAACTCGGTCCGGCTGACGATTGACGCCAGCCGCATCGCCGACATCGTCCATCTCCCCGGCGTCTTCTGGGTCGAGCCCTTCTACCCGGTCACCCCGGACAACGCCAACGCCACCTGGGTCGTCCAGCACGGTTACGCCGCGGCCGACACCGCGCGCACGATATGGCGCAAGGGCGTTGACGGCTCGTCGGTGTACGTCAGCCTCACCGACCAGCGTCTCTGGCACGGCCACGATCTCTTCCGCGACCCGGTCAACAACACGCCCGGGCCCAACCACCGCAAGGTCTACCACTACTTCGGCACCATCGGCGCCGAGTCGCACGGCACCCACACCGGCGGCACGCTCTGCGGCGACGACGAACCGGTCGGCGGCACCTCCTGGCACGACGGCGTGGCCAAGAAGTCGCGGCTCTACTTCCAGTACTACAGCTCTTTCCCTACCGGCTGGGACATGAACGTCTGGTTTGCCGGCCCCGAGTCGGGCGGCCCGACCGGCCTGCGCTCGTTCAACCACTCGATGTCGCTGTCGCGCAAGGACACGTTCAACATCTACGTGTTCTCGGATATGACCGCGGACCAGTTCGTCTGGAACCACCCGATGTTCATGCACTGCAACTCGATGGGCAACTACGGTGTCACCCAGATGGGCCACCCGGTCATCGCCAAGAACATCATCTCAACCGGCGGCACGCTCAACGGGACTTCCTGCCGCACTTTCTACACCACCTCCTCGCGCGGCCCGACCGCGGACGGCCGGAGAAAGCCCCAGCTCATCTCGCCGGCGGACGGTCTTCTGTCAGCGTCGCATACCAGCGCGTCCGGCTATGTTTCGATGAGCGGCACCTCGATGGCCACGCCCAACATGGCCGGCTCGATGGCGCTCATCCGCGACTACTTCCGCAAGGGCTTCTACCCGACCGGCGACTCGACCACCGGCACGCCGCTTGAAATCACCGCCGCGCTCAACAAGGCCGTCGGCATCGTCGGCGCCGACAACGACGTCACCGGCTACACCGTGCCCGACAACAACGTCGGCTGGGGCCGGGTCGACCTCGACTCGTCGCTCTACTTCGCCGGCGACCAGTCCAAGCTCTGGGTCTGGGATGAGCTCGCCGGCCTGCAGACCGGCGACTCGGCCGTGTTTACAATCGAGGTCGCGGGCGACTCGCGGCCGTTCCGCGTCGCGCTCTGCTGGTCCGACTACCCCGGCGTGATGCAGGCCCAGCGCATCATCGTCAACGACCTGAACCTTCTCGTCGTGTCGCCGACCGGCACCGAGTACAAGGGCAACGTCTACTCGGCCGGCCAGTCGACGACCGGCGGCGTCTACGACTCGCTCAACGTCGAGGAGTGCTTCCGCCTCAACCAGCCCGCGCTCGGCACCTGGACGGTCAAGGTCTATGCCCGCAACATCCCGCAGGGCCCGCAGCCCTTCGCGCTCGCGGCCATCGGCATGTTCCAGACCGCACCGCCGCCAGACCACGACGTCGGTGTCGTGTCCATCCTCGCGCCGGCTGACTCTGTGCCGGTCAACGTGCCGGTCACGCCCCAGGCAGTCGTGCGCAACTTCACGGCCAACACCGAGACCTTCCCGGTGTGGTTCTGGGTCGACAACGGCTACTCCGACAGCGTCCACGTGACGCTCGCCGGCAACACCCTCGACACGCTTGACTTCGACGACTGGACCAGCAACGTGGTCGGCTCATACCGCGCCCGCTGCTCGACCGCGCTCTCGGGCGACGGCAACCCGGCCAACGACCAGGCCTTCAGGTCGTTCCGGACCTTCACGCCGACCGGCGTCGAGGAAGGCCGCGGCCTGCCGCGCTCCTTCGCGCTTGAGGGCGCCCAGCCCAACCCGTTCACCGGCCGCACCGCGGTCCGCTTTGCCCTGCCGCGCGCCGCGCGGGTCCGGCTCGGCGTCTACGACGCGGCCGGCAAGCTCGTACGCACGCTTGAGGCGGGCGAGCGAGCCCCGGGCTGGTACACCGGCGAATGGAACGGCACCGACGCCGCGGGCAACCGTGTCAGCGCCGGCGTCTACCTGCTGCGCTTCGAGACCGACGGCTTCAACTCCACCCGCAAGCTCATCCTCGAGCGCTAGAGGCCACCAGAACTCACGGGGGCGGCGCAAGCCGCCCCTGTGTCTTTTCCATGACCCTTAGGGCCTGTTGTGCCTCTGTGGTGAAACTAGACCCGGACCCTGACCGCGCCCTGCAACACGCTCATCCGGAACGTCGTGTACCCGTCCGTGTCGATAACATCGCCGTCGAGCTGCACCGGCGCCGGGTCGAGCAGCTCCAGCTCGAACTCGGGCGCGCGCAGCATCCGCACTTCCTTCATCGTCACATGCGTCCCCGCGACCAGCCGCGGCAACGCGCGCAAAATGCCCGGCCGGTTCATCGGGTCGGCGATGCAGACTTCCAGCAGTCCGTCGTCCGGCTTCGCCTCGGGCGCTATCTTCATACCGCCGCCGTAGAGCCGGCCGTTCGCCACGGCGCACAGCAGGATTCCCTGCCGCCACTCCTCGGTGCCGGCCTTCAGCCGCACCTGCGGGCAATGGTAATCGCGCACCGCGCGAAACACCGCGTTCACGTACAGCGCCAGCCCGCGCAGGTGACGCGACCGGCGCGCCTCGGCCACCACCATCGCGTCGAACCCGAACCCGGCCACGTTGATGTAATGCCGCACCCTGGTCCCGGCCGGCCCGCTCATCTCCACCCGTACCGCGTCCACCGGCACTGCCTTGCCCTCGGCCGCGATGCGGCAGGCCGCGGGGATGTCGCGCGGCACGCCGATTGTCTTCGTGAAGTCGTTACCCGACCCGACCGGCACGATGGCCAACTCGGCCGCACCGCCCAGTATGCCGGCCGCCACATCGCGCACCGTCCCGTCGCCGCCCACGGCGATGACCAGCCCGGAGTCGCGTGCCGCCCGGGCCTGCGCGAGCGCATCATCCGGACTCGAACTCGCGCGCACCTCGATATCGGGAATCCTGCGCTTCAGTTCAGCGAGCGCCAGCCGGGCCAGCTCCTGGCCGCGGGTCCGGCCCGCGACCGGGTTGAGAATCGCAACCGCGTTGCTCGGCACGGCTGTATCCTCCCGACACCTCAGCGCCTGTCAAGCTCGGGCCCGGAGCCGCGGCCCCGCAGAAGCCGCCAGCCAGAATCATGCTGCCTCCTGCATCCGCGCTTCTCCCCGTTGACTTGCCCGCATTGCCGCCTATGCTGGCCCTGAACCGGAGGTGAACTGATGAGAACCCTGTTCGTGCTGCTGCTTGCGGCCGGCGCCCTGCTGGCGCGCGTGATTGTCGTGCCCGACTCGGCCGCGACCGTGCAGGCCGGGCTGAACCTGGCCGGCTACGGCGATACCGTGCTGGTGATGCCCGGCACCTACACCGAGAACATAGTCTGGCCCTCGACCGACGGCATCCGGCTCCATTCGCTGGCCGGGCCCGACTCGACCGTGCTGTCGGGCGGCGGCAATGGCCGTGTGCTCCAGTTCGGCTCGGCCCAGTCGCGTGCCACCGAACTGCGCGGGTTCACGGTGCGCGCGGGCAAGGCCAGCGCCGGCGCGGGCATATACTGCGGCGGCTCGCCCGCCATCGTCGGCAACCTGGTCAGCGGCAACACGGCCCAGGGCGGCCGCGACTACGGCGCCGGCATCTACGTCGCCGCCAACTGCTCGCCGCTCATCAGGGAGAACGAAATCTCCGACAACGTCGCGGCCGATTCATCGACCTGGGTCTACGGCGGCGGCATCCACGCGGCCAGCCGCTCATCGCCCGAGATCTGCTTCAACCTCATTGCCCGCAACGAGTGTCGCCTCGGTTACTGGACTTACGGCGCGGGCATCTACATCGACGACGCGCCGGCGCTGGTCTACGGCAACGTCATCACCGCCAACTCGAACAAGGACGGCGACCGCGGCCACGGCGCCGGCATCTATGTCGGCGGCCCGGCCCTCATCTTCTGCAACCTCATCACCGCCAACGAGAACCGGGGCGTCTACTGGAACTACGGCGCGGGCATCAAGGTGAACGGGCCAGCGGCCATCATAGCCAACACCATTTCATCCAACGCCTGCATCGGCGGCAACTTCCGCCAGGGCGGCGGCATCTTCGTCGACATCAACGAGACCGCATACGTCAAGAACAACATCATCGCGTCCAACTCCGCGGCCTCGGGCGGCGGCATCTTCTGTTACAGCCCGGGCGGTGTCGCGACCAACTCCTTCAACAACGTCTGGAACAACACCGGCGGCGATTATGTCAACTGCACGCCGGGCCCGGGAGCGATTTCGGCTGACCCGCTGTTTGTCGCGGGCGGCCGGGGAGCTTTCTACCTCTCGCAGACCGCAGCCGGCCAGCCCTCAACCTCGCCCAGCGTCGACGCGGGCGACACGCTCCTGCCCGCTCTCGGTCTCGACCTCGAGTCGCTGCTGCGAAGCTGGACAACCCGCACCGACTCAATCCCCGACACCGGCCCACTCGACATGGGCTTTCACTACCTGACCTCGCTGCAGGTGGGGCTCAACTCGCCGGTATCGCGCTGGCTCCCGCTCTCGGTGCAGGCCGGGCCCAGCCCGACCCGCGGTGTCGTGCGGTTCACGGCCGGGCCGATCGGTCGTGAATCGGTCGAACTCACGGTGACCGACGCGCTCGGCCGGGTCGTGCACCGCAGCACCGCCCGCGGCGCGCGGCTGGAATGGGACGGCCGCGCCGCACCGGCCGGCGTGTACACTTATCGGCTGACTGCAGCAGGGCGCACGGCGGCCGGTCAAATCGTGCGGCTGCCCTGAACCGGGGGCGCAATGCGACAACCGGCGCGTCTTCTTCCCCTGCTGGCATTAGTTCTCTGCTGCGCCGGTCCGCCCGCTGAACTGCCGGCCAAGGGCGTGGCAGTGGCCGATTCGCTGCACGGCTCGCTGGTCGTGCGCATCACCGACAAGGACATCGACGGCTACTCGGGCAACGGCATCCAGAACGAGTATGCCCGGGCCGACGCCTGGAACTGCGACGGTTCATATCTGGTGCTGCGCAGCAACGACGGCGTGTTTTACCTCTACGACGGACAGAGCTATGCGCTGGTGCGCAGTCTCGCGCACCTCGTCGGCGGCCAGGAGCTCGAACCGCGCTGGCACGCGACTGACCCGGACCGGTTCTATTATCTCAACTACAGCCGGCTGATGGAGTACTCGGTCGCGGCCGACTCGGGCACGGTTGTCCACGACTTCGCCGCCGACTTTCCGGGAATGGGTATGGTCACGACCGCAGTCGAGGGCGACGCGTCGACCGACCGGCGCTACTGGTGCCTGATGGTGACCGACAGCAACTTCGGGCTGATGGCGGTCTGCGTGTACGACCGGGACACCGACAGCGTCGTCGGCGCGAAGACCCAGTTCCCCGGCGCGGTCAACCATGTGACTATGGACGAATCGGGCAGGCACGCGGTCATCTGTTACGACGAGCGGCCGATGCAGTCGTTTTACCGCGACTTCTCGCACGCGGTTGACTTTCCGGCCGGCGCGGCCGGCCACTCCGATTGTGCATTGACCGCGGACGGCCGGGACGTGATGGTGCTGCAGAACATCGCCACCGATTCCATCGCGATGGTGGACCTGGAGACCGGCGAGCAGGTCGGACTGCAGGCGATACCGTTCGACGTCAACACCGACATCGGGCTGCACATCTCGGGCAACTGCACGGCCAAACCCGGCTGGGTGCTGGTTTCGACCTACGGCGCCGAGAACCCGCCGCCGGGCCGGGCCCACTCGTGGATGGACAACCTGCTCTACATGCTGGAGCTCGCGCCCAACCCGCGCATCGTCAAGCTGGCCTCGACCCGGTGCTGGACCGGCCCGAACCCGCGCTCCGACTACTTTGCCGAGGCGTTCGCCAGCATCAACCGCGCCGGCACGAAGCTGGTGTACGGTTCCAATCGGGGGATTTACCGGCCGGAAGACTACACCGACGCTTACGAAGTGCGTCTGCCCGCGGGCTGGGACCAGTAGCGCTGTGCGCTAGGCCGGCAGGGCGGCGATGGCCGCGCGCAGTTCGGTCAGCGACTTGACGACTGCGTCCGGTTTGACGCTGTTTGCCGAATCGGCCCTGCGGTCGGCAGCGGCGATGCCACCGTCGGCAGCGCGGTCGAGCCAGATACCCCACAGCCCCGCGGCCTGGGCTGCGCCGACATCGCGCGCGAGCATATCCCCGACCATCACCGCCGCGCGCGGCTCGACCCCGAGCCGTTCGAGCGCGAGCCTGAAGATAGCCGGGTCCGGTTTCCACACTCCGACCTCGGCCGATACGACGATAACCGGGAAGTGATCTTCGAGCCGGGCGGCGAAGAGCTTGCCGCGCTGGAGGTCGGACGGCCCGTTGGTGACGACCGCGAGCCGGTAATCCTGCCCGAGGTCTGCCACCGCGGGCAGGGCGTCGGGGAATGCTTCCTCGCGCGCTTCGCGTTCGCGCGGGTACTGACAGGCGAGTTCCTGTGCCAGCACCGGGTCAAAGACACCACAGTCACTCACCGCGGCCAGCCACGCCTCGAAGCGGAACTTCGGCGCCCACTGCCGCAGCCCGGTCATCAGCTCGTCACTGCCGGGAAAGTCTGAGCGCAGCGCTTCCCACGAACTCATCCCGCAGCACGGCGATGAAGCCACGGTCGGATTGCCCCGCCACAACTCGCGCGCCCGGGTGCGAATCGCCATGTAGAGCGCGTCCGGGTCGATGCCGTACCACTGCGTTGCGGTGATGCAGGTGGCCCGCAGTGCGGTCTGCGCCGCGGCCTCGTCCACGACCAGTGTATCGTCAAGATCGAAGATTATCGCCTGAATTGACACAGTTGGCCATGATAGCGAAGGCCGGTGCCGGCGTCCAGCATCTCCGCTTGACGTGGCGGAGAGGGCGAAGCTATGATCTTGAGTCAGGGCGCATTACTGCCCGGGGAGGCAAGATGAAATCTGCGATGAAGTCCGTCGTATTGCTCGCGCTGTTGACAGTCGCGGCTGCCGACGGTCAATGGCAGCAGGATACGCTGGTGCTGCCCGACCGGTTCGGACTGGCCGGAGAGCCGCAGGCGCTGGGCTTCAGCCCGGTTCAGAACAGGGTGTTCGTGGTGATGGCGCGTGGCAGCGTGCTCGGCATCGACAATGCCACCGGCCAGAAGGTGAGCCGGACCGATGCGCGCGGCGGCTGGGCGCGGGAACGCGGCGCCTGTTACAACCCGGACGAGGACCAGCTGCTGGTTTCGGGTGTGCCGGCCGGCCATCTTGGAATCTTTGACTGTGCCACCGGCCGCTATGTTGACTCGGTGCCGTTTTACACCGGAATGGGACAGTGCTGCTACAACCCGGTCGCGCACAAGGCGTATGTCATCTGCGGGCCGCAGCTGGAGTTTGTCGGGGTCGTTGACTGCGCCGGCGACACGATTCTGGCCACGCTCGGTGTGCCCCGCAGCTGGAACTACCGTTTCGCCGTCAACACCGTCAACAACAAGGTCTACTGTGCATCGGACAGCGCCCGGCTGGTGGTGATTGACGGTGCCGCCAACAACATCAGCGCCAGCGTCGCGCTGCCGGCACCGGGCCACAACCTGTGGTACAGTCAGGTCGCCGGCCGGCTGTTTGTCACGGTACACGAAAGCTCCTGCGTCGCGGTGATTGACGGTGCCGGTGATTCGCTCACTGCCGTGGTGCCGGTGCGCGGCACGCCGGCCGACATTGACGGCAACAGCACAACCGGGCTGGCGTGGTGTGCATGCTATTATCCGGACTCGGTGTTTGCCCTGACCGGTAG
>CBFGIY010000021.1:0-31850 GCA_965648935.1 Caldifarciminota bacterium | reverse complement strand
TTATCCGTGTGGCTGGTGTGCTCGCGACCGACCACGGAACGCAATCCCTCGACCGGTCGGCGGTAGAAGTCCCGAAAGTAGGTGTTCACTCGACGCTCGACCTCGGAGGAGCGCGGGGTTTCGACCCAAAGACTCCTCACCGGGTCAGGTTCGGGGGCCTGCCCCGTGCCCTGGACCCAGAACAGAGAATCGACGCGGAGTTGCACGTACTCAAGGCCCCGGTCCTCAAAACGATGGAGGAGGCCGGCGCCACGGAGTACATCAATTAGCACTCTCAGCAACAACGGGTAGTCCGCCTCGCTTAGCTTGGACGAGAGACCCGGCCAGGTCTCCTGATTGCGCAGGTAGCGACCAATGACACTGCGTGGACCGAGACTCGTGCCCCGGGACTGCGGTGCATCGTACGACAGGCTGAAGCGTGTCGCTGCACGAAGATGCTCGTCGTCGTCAAAGGTCCAAGGCTCTTTGAGGGCAGCAATGACGCGACGCTTCATCTCCTTCTGTCCTGTCTCAGACAGGCTGTGGGCGTCCAAGGCTAGCTCCCGCCGGAGATGGTCGAGGAATCCGCGCACGGCTCTGTATCGCTGTTCAGCCGGGCAGCCTGCCAGAAGCGTGTGCGACTGCCACTGCGAGTCGTCCTCACACGCCTCGCGTAGGCCACGGTATTCGATGTTCAGGAGGCCACACTGCTCAAGGTTGGGCTGTACGACGCGCCATCCCCGGCGCAGGTCGGTCAGCACGTAGTACTCGACGAGTCGCTCAATGGTCTCGCGGTTGTGGCGCTCCGCCGAGTCGGTCCGACCGACCTCTTTGGCGTACTCCTCCTGAGGCAGGTCGAGGGCTGTTGTGACCTGCGGCACGATGCTCGCGTGGTCCAGAGTGTGTTCTGGGGCCGCTTCCAGTGCTCTCCAGACCGCTGACCGCAGGAGCGCGACGTTCACGAAGTCGTTCAGATGTCCCGCCTGGAGGGAAGCATCCTGCAAGTTGTCCGTGAAGCTGAGCAGCTTGCGGGCCGCATCCGCCATTCCGGCCTGTCGCATCCGAGCCAAAGCCGATATGGTCAGAATAGTCGTCGCAGTGCTTCGACCTTCGCTGCTCAGACGAGCGAGTTTCTTGAAGTCTTTCCTGTCTCGACCGGTGTAGGCGGCGCCGCAGAAGAGGCAGACAGGGAACGGGCTCGGCATGAACCAGCCGTCGACTGTACCCGGGCCGGACTCGGAAGCCACAGCGCCATCAGCACGGCAGGTCAGGTGTCTGGGCAGCTTGGCCTTGTGCTGTGACAGAATCGCTCTGCCGCTGCGCGTCGGTCGAAACCAGTAGTCCGGGAGTTGGTCCTCGTGCTCCTCGCTCCATACGGGATTGGCAGAGTCGGAATCAACCAGGAAGTAGCCATCACGCACCGGGTCGCCGGGCAGGCGCTTGGGCGCGTCGGTCGCCCGAGGAAGCAGGGTGCGTTTTGCCTCGTCGAAGTCGGCCAGATAATACTCCTGCCCGCACTCACGACAGAAGCTAATCGGATAGAGCAACCGTTCACGGTCTTCGCCCGGCGCTCGGTAGCCCGCGTCCAAGGTTATCAGGCGCTTGTCCGCAGGTTCGAGAGTGGCATAGGCTGAGTCGCCCTGCGCGATGAATTGGTGGAGTTTGACGGCCAAGAACGGTCCGGTCGCATCTGAGGTCGCGGTCCCGCACAGCAACAGCGTTCGCTTCAGCGGCTCAGCCACCGCGTCAACAGCAAGCCGACTGGCCTCGGCCAGCAGCTTGGCTGCAGTTTGCAGCGTGACCGGATGACGCCGACGAAGGACGCCGTCTTCCTCGTGGAGACCAAGGACTGTCTCTATCCAGGCAACCAATGGATGCACCGCCAGGTCGCCGGCTCTAGCCCCGGGTGCTGGCGGGTTCACGACGGCCCGGGCGAGTGCCTCCGGACCGGCATCGACCGCCGAGTCGCACGACCGCCGCAGCGTCTCCTCGATAACATCATCGGGTTCTAGCGGGACGCCGAAGAGCTTGGTGGCAGACTCGGCAATCGCCGTGCGACGCTCCTGCCGGGTGCCTCCGGAAGCCAGCGTCGCGCTGGTACCAACGCACCTGAGAGTCGGACGGCCGGAGCGTTCACGCAGCCGACGGAGAAGAAGGGCCACGTCGGCACCTTGGCGACCGCGATAGGTGTGCAGCTCGTCGAGCACTACAAAACGCAGGTCGGCCGCGGCTTTGTCCGTGAAGTGACGCTCCTCGGGACGTGCCAGCATGTACTCCAGCATCACATAGTTGGTCAGAATGACATCGGGCGGATTTGCGCGGATGTCTTTCTTCTCTTCCCATGACTGCTGCCCCGTGTAGGTCTTCACGACGATGGGCGGCTTACCGGTTCCGAATGTACTGAGTAGGTCGTCGATTGCCGATTGCTGCGAGTTTACCAGCGCGTTCATCGGATAGACGATGATGGCGCGGACTCGCGGACTGGAAGCAGGGTTCTTGAGGATGAAGTCGAAGATGGGAATGAGATACGCGAGGCTCTTCCCGGAGCCGGTTCCCGATGTGAGAACGACATCCCTGCCGGAAGTAACATGACGGATGGCCTCTTCCTGGTGGCGGTACAGGGTGAATGTGCGGTTGTTGCGGCGGAAGATGCGGTCACAGGTCGGATGAAGCAGCCCTGCCTGACAGAGGGCTTCGACTGTCCCACCCGACTCAAATGCTGGGTTGACCTGAATCAGCGGCTCCGGCCACAGGACGCCGGAAGCCAGCGACTGCTCAACGCACGCGTCGATTCTCGGGTCACGGATAGCCAGGAAACCACGGACATAGGAGGCGTAGTCGTCAACCACGTCCCCGCAGAATCGGAATACATCAAGTGCCATAGTAAGTGCTGGCTAGCCGAGTGTCGATAATGCCCGAGCCCGGGTCATTAGTCAAGGAGGCGACGTGCTCCGCGGCGTGTGCGGACGGATGCCTCATTACTGCGCTGCCGGCGTCTCCATGATTCGGCTGCGGAGTGTGTTGGACGCCACTCCCAGGATGCGGGCTGTCTTGCTGATTCCGACTGGGATTTCAGAATTTCGATTGATCTCAGGGACACTTCTATGAAGAGCCTCGTGTTAAGTTTGGGGTTCGATAGTTCTCCTGGAGCGGTTCGGTCTGTTCCCGTCAGACATTCGTCTCAAGCTTCTATTCGCCTTGGCAGTGGCACACATTGATATCCGAGCCTGAGCTTCCCATTCTTACCCTCGGCTGTTCGTTCCCGGCCAGCGTCCCGTCCGGGCTTGCTCAGACTGTCGGGGACTTTGTTGCCATGTAAGGTTCATAGCGCGTCAGCACGTGCCACACCGCCACGAGCAGCTTGCGCGCCACCGCCACCCGCGCCTTGAGCGGTCCGCGCCGTGCCGCCAGCCGCCGGTAGAAACACCCGAGCCGGTAGTCCTTGCTCGGCGACTTGCAGGCCGCTTCGACCAGCGCCCAGCGGATGTAACGATTGCCCTCCTTGGTGATGTGACCGAGCCGGGTGTGGCCGCCCGAGGCGTGGACCGACGGCACCAGCCCGGCATAGGACGCCAGGTGGCCGGCCGAAGGGAAACGGCTGATGTCGCCGATCTCGGCCAGCACCAGCAGTGCCGTGTACGGCCCGACACCGGGGATGGTCAGCAGCAACTGCGCCCGCTCGTCCTGCTCCGCCAGCAGGTCGATGTGATGCTGCACCCGCTCGGTCTCGGCAACGAAGTGCTGGCCGAGGCGCAACAGGCCGTCGACCTCCATCCGGTAGCTGTCGCGCAACTCTGCCGCCGCCAGGAACCGGCGGCTGCTCGGACCGAGGATGTCTTTGTACGGGCAGTCCAGGCCGTTCTTGGCCAGCACCGCGCGCAGCCGGCTGCGCACCTGCGTCGTCATCATGACCAGCGCCGCCCGGTAACGCAGCACCTCCCGCAGGTCCCGGGTCGGCATGCCCGGGACGTAGGCCTTGGGCAGCAGGTTGCAGCGCAGAAGGTCGGCCAGCGTGTCGGCGCTGATGCTGTCGGTCATGATGCGGGCCGAGGCGATGGCGCGGGTCTTCAGCGGATGGCAGAGCGCGACCTGGGCGCCGGTTGCTTCGACCGTCTCGTAGAAGTGGTACCAGTTACCGGTGGCTTCAACCGCAACACGGCAATCGGCATCCAGCGAAGCGACGAACTCGGCCAACTCGTCGGGCGTGTGATTGACGCGCCGGGTCGTTTCGAGGACGTTGCCCATGCTGTCCTTGCGGACCACGGTCGAGTAGCGCCGGTGCAGGTCAACGCCGACATAGACCGCAGTGTCCTTGGAAACCTGTGCTTCATCCATAGTGGACCTCCTGTATGTCCTGCGCAGATTCTACCGCACATCATTACGCAGGACGATGCTCTCAGGCCCCTATGGTATCATTTCGACGGAGGCCGTCCTCGGCCGATTGGAGAAATCCCTCTCCTGCCCGGCCGCCCGGCCCGCTTTCATTCGCGGTGCAGACCAGGCAGCTGATTCTCAAGAGACTGTGAAACCCGGTTTGGGTGTCGTGTCCGCACGCTCCACAATGAGCGGCGGCAGATGGAGTGGGCCCGGTCCGGGTCGAACGGACGACCGGCTGATTATGAGTCAGCTGCTCTGACCAACTGAGCTACGGGCCCTTCCGCCAAAGTTAGCAGCATAGGGCGAAGAGTCAAGAGGACGCCTCTCTTCCGCGCGAGGCGCTGATGGCGGCGCGCAGGCTTTGGCGGTAACCCCAAGCCCCAAAGCCCAAGAGGACCCGTGAGGACCAAGTCAGAAGCGCCGGAGGGACGAGAGTGTCATGAGCGGGCGCAGCGAGTCGAAGGACCTCAGAGGATCAAGTCAGAAGCCAAAGGGCAGAAGTCAAATGTCAAAGCGTACGCGGGCAGCGTCCGGCTTGCGCCAGCCGGAAGATGGAAACCAGACGCGGGCAAATGGGGCGCCCTGCGCTGCTGCAGCGGAAACAGGCAGGAGGAAGCGGCGGAGCTTTTCGAGGACTTCGGGCAGCGGCGGACGCTGTATCTCGACCGCGACGGGCAACTCCCGCCACTGGCGAGCGTGACTGGCATCAGCGGCGTACTCGTCGCTGAGCCCGTCCGGAGTCTCGACCGGCAAGGGCGTTGCGCGTCGGTCGAATGTCGCCTTCACTGCCGCGCACAACTTGGACCCATCCAGCTCGCGCGTCGCCGCCAACACCCACAGGTCGTAGTAGTCTCTGAGTCTGCCGTTCACAATCCCCTTCTCGACCATCGCCTCAAACTTCTCGGCGATGAAGGTGGAGACCGGGTAGGCAAGCAGGCGCGGCTGCGGGAAGTCGAGCATTGTCGGGTAGTCGATGCGCTCGGGTTTGGGCGTGACCGCGTCGCCGACGCCGATGTCGACCTGCAAGTCGACTTTGGCCTTTCCCAGCAGTACCTGCATCATCACTCTGAACCCGCCGTACTCCTCGTCGGCCTGGGTCTGCTCCACCCTGACCGACTCGGCATCGAACTCAAGACCGTCGGCGGCGACCTCGACTCCACAGATGTCACGAAACACGCGGCCGACGGTTTCGGCGTCGGCGGCGAGCCGACCCAGAAGGTCCACGTCGCGCGTCGGCCGATACGGCTTGTCGGCCCACGCCGCAAAGAGCATCGCACCCTTGAGGACGAACCGGTCGCGCCACTTGGACATACTCAACCGGTACAGCAGGCGCTCGCCGGCGTAGCGCACCAGCGTGGTATCGAAGACTTCTCTCCTCTTGTCAGCCAGGGCGCGCAACCGTGCCTTGACCGATGCCGCGAGGTTCTTCGGCTCAAGCCGGCTCACGCCAAGGCCTCGAGGTATGGCCGCATCACGTTGGCAACGCGGTCGACTTTGGCGAAACGCCAGAGTTCGTCGGTGTCAAGCCGGCGGGCGCGCTTGGCCTCGCGCAGGGCCTCGAGCGCGACGTCGAGCCCGATCTTGTTGCGGTACTTGAAACAATCGGCGACTGTCTTGGCGACCGAGTAGACCTTCACCAGCACGCCCTCAACCTCGTGCGTCTCGACACCCTCGGTGTACGCCGGGCCGGACAGCCGGAGTACATGCAGGGGGAGACCGGTTGCCTTGGGGAGCCGCGCGGTGCGACCGACCGCCAGCCAGATTCGGTGCGGCTGCTGTGTGGTGAGACCGTGGAATCTCAGGGCGGACAGCAGGAATACGACACCGCTGGGCACGCGCTTGGCCGCTTCGGCAAGCTGACGATTCTCTCCCCCGTCGTGCCCCGCCAGGGCATAGACGCCGCGAGCAACCTTCACTAGCACACCTTCCTTGTGGAGCCGACGCACGACCTCCGGGTGTGCGCCGGCCGCAACGAAGTCGCGCCAGCGGGCGATTCCGGTCCGAGACGCGATCTTCATCACACGCTGCCGCGGAGACTTCGGCTCCACCATAGAGACATTGTGTCTTACTGCAGCCAAAAGTCAACATTTGGTTACCTTTCCACACGCCAGGTGCAAACCGCTGCCGGTCGACGCTCAACGGTGTGATGATCAAGGTGCTCGCCGGGAGCGTCGTGTCCGTGATGACGATGATGAAGACGGTGATGCTGCAGTAGAAGAAGTGGTAGTAGTAGCCGTGGTACGAGTAGGTGTCGGGATAGTGGTTGTGGTAAACGTTGACGAAGCTGTTCGGGTGATGGCCGCGAAGGCAAGGACTGGACCTCGAGCGGAGCCGCGTGGATAACAGACGGCAGGTCAGCAGGTTGTGGTCGGGAATAGGCCTCGGTGAGTGCACCGGGAGAGTCGGGCAGGGGGACGGCGCGAGGTACGCGGGAGAGGTCCGTCAGCAGTATCGGAGGAAGTCTCGGTTGCGGTACGACGGAAAGCACCGCCTGAAGATCCGCGCGAAGTGCCGGGGCAGGGGCACGGAAGAGACCCAGACAGATTGCGGCGGGGAGACCTCTCCTCGCCGCAGCCTTGCACGCGCTTGACTCTTGCGGTAGTCCGGGCCACAACGTCTGCGTGTCTGAACAGCACGCTGCAGGACACGGTCGGCACTGCGAGTATGTGTCCCGGCTGGTAACGCACGCCGTGCGTTATCACGGCCGGCTCGTGGTCATCGACAGAGTCCCCGCCGATGTCAGCCCGGTCTGCGGCGACCTGATTGTTTGGCTGGCTACCTGCCGCGTGCCCGGTCCGGCCGGGGCCGGGAAGCGAGCCAGGCAGCGCGGGCAGCGCGGGTGACAAACGCCACGGTGCGCCAACGCGGCTCACGGCTAAGCTCGCGCCAGTTGCAGGCGGCCGAGGCGCAGGAGCGGAGCCAGGTCCGGCCCATCAGCTGTTCCGTGACCGCAAGGCCGCACTCCGGGCAGCGCGGCACCGGGTCGAGCGTGAAGTCGGGCGGGCCCGGCTCGGGCAGCGGCCGGTCAGCGGGATTGACGCGGATTGTCCAGTCGAGGCCTTCCAGCCGGACCGAGTACTCGGTGACGCGCGTCTCGCGCCAGCCGTGCCAGAAGCGGACAAACGGTACGAGAACGCTGTCGGTGACCGGGCGCGGCACGGCACGGCGGCGCCAGGCCCGGTAGAGCTGGAAGACGAGCAGCCCGAAACCGGCGGCGACGGCCAGCCACTCCTGCGGCCGCAGCGCCCGCGGCAGCAGCCACACTCTGCCCTGCACCGACCAGAGCCGCAGCGTGAGCCAGATTCCAAACAAACCTGGCCCGAGCCACGCGAAGCCGCCCTGAAGAAGCCGCTCGACGCAGTATAAGACCGCACCCGGCCCGGTCAACGACACCCCGCGTGCTTGGACGCGAAGCGCAGCGCCGAATGCCCCCAGCACATTGACAACGTGGTGGTGCAATCGGTGTCCGGCCGGGTTCGGTCCTTCCGTTGACAGGAGCGGGCGGGGGACTACGCTGTGTTGACTTGCCCGGCTTGACGGGACGCCTGCGCCGTGGGGCGGCGCGGGTAGATGGAGATAGCCCTGCCGCCGTGCGGGAACGCTGGACCGGGAGGCAAAATGAACAGACAACTGTGGCTCGTGATGGCGCTCGCGGCGGCCGTTGCCGGCGCGGCCGATACCAAGTCACCGACTACTGACGGCCCGGGTGCCGACGCTGTCAGCATTCCGCGACTCATCAACTACCAGGGCTACTTGACCGATGCGAGCGGCACGCCGCTCAACGGCAGCTACGGGATGGCATTTGAGTTGTATGCCTCTGCGTCAGGCGGAACGGCGTTCTGGAGCGAGACGCAATCGGGGGTCCCCGTGACCGAAGGGGTGTTCAACGTGATGCTCGGCAGTGTCACGCCGGTCGGCACGGTGCCGGACGGGCCGGAGTTGTACCTGCAGGTGACGGTCGGGACCGAAGTCATCAGCCCGCGGGTGCGGCTGGTGAGCGTACCGTACAGCTACAACGCCAGTCTCGCGGCCGACGCCGAGCAGCTCGGTGGAATCGGGCCGAGCGGCTACGCGCTGGCCGGACACACGCACAACTACGTCCAGTCGGTGACCGCGTCGAGCCCGCTGGCTTCATCGGGCGGGCAGACGCCGAACCTGACGCTGGCGACGGCGATGGGCGGTGACCTGTCGGGCAACTACCCGAACCCGACTGTCGCTCGACTTCAGACGCGTCCGGTTGCCGCGACGTTACCGTCGAATGGCCAAGTGCTAGAGTGGAACGGTACGAGCTGGGCACCCGGCACTGATGATGTCGGCGGAACCGGCGACAACGCCTGGATGCGCTTGGCGTCTCCAAACGACAGCGTGCTATTCACAATCCGTCAGCTTGGCATAGCACGCGGCGGAGCCAACAACATGCTCTATGGCAACCAGCGCATCACACATACCAATCTCGGCGTGGCCTGCACGACCGGGACCAGTGGGCAGAACTACGGATACGCAACGGTCGCTGGGGGAGGGCAGAACGTCGCATCGCAGGTGTATTCAGCAGTCGGCGGCGGGGTCTACAACCGCGTCACCGCGTGGGGTGGGACAATAGCGGGAGGAGCGGGCAATCTGGCGTCTGGGCCGAACGCGCCGACGATTGGCGGCGGGAGTGGCAACGTCGCCAGCGCGCAGTTCGCCACGGTCTGCGGTGGAGGTATGAATCAAGCCATCGCCACGCAGTCCACTGTCTCGGGCGGATACGGCAACTCCGCGTCCGGCTCGAACGCCACGGTCGGCGGCGGTGCCTATGATACGGCTTCGGCCAACTACGCGGCAGTCGCTGGTGGAAACTGGAATATAGCATCTGGGGAGTATTCTGCTGTGAGCGGCGGCGCAAGGAACCGGGCCGAGTCGTCCCATGCCGCCATCGGGGGCGGTCGGGACAACTTCGCCCGCGGTCGTTACGGCACGATTGGCGGAGGGTCATACGGCCGCGTCCTGGCCGACTACGCGACGGTCGCGGGGGGCGGCTACAATCAGGCGTCTCAACAGCACTCGACGGTCGGCGGCGGGCACTCGAACAACGCGCTGGGGCAGTATGCCACAGTTCCGGGCGGCCAGTATGACACTGCTGCGGCAATGTACAGCTTCGCCACCAACAACCGTTCGGTCGTGCCCACCGGCTACGACAACTCCGCGGCGTTCAACGGCCAGACCGCGACCGCGTCGAACCAGACTCGAGTGGGCACGTTGTCCAAGGCGTCCGGCACGTTCACCATCGACCACCCGCTTGACCCGCAGGGTAAGATTCTCAATCACTACTTCATCGAGGGCCCGGAGATGCTGAACATCTACCGGGGCAGCGTGGTGCTCGATGCCGCGGGCAGAGCGGTGGTCGGGTTGCCCGACTATTTCGATGCGCTCAACCGCAACCCGCAGGTTGTGCTCACCGGCATCGGCAGTTCGGACGTGTACCTGGTCGAGGAGGTATCGGGCAACCGGTTTGCGGTCGGCGGCAAGCCCGGCATCAAGGTCAACTGGATTGCCACGGGTGAGCGTGAGGACGTGTCGGCCGAGGCGACACGGCGGATGATGCCGGTGGAGCAGGTCAAGACCGGCGCACTCGCCGGGCGAATGCTCGACGACGAATTCCTCTCCGGCTGTATGGAGCAGCTCGTGCGCGAGGGCAAGGCCCAGGGCATCGACTTCCGCACCGCGGCCGGGCGCGCGCGCTACGAGCAGATGCTGCGGTCGGCCCGGTTCGGGGAGTAGGCCGTGGTTAGCCGAATAGCGGGCCTGGCCGGGTTGCTCACGCTGGTCGGCGGGGCGTTCGGCCAGACCGTGCTGGTCAAGAGCGCGGCCGGGCCGGGCGGGGCACCGGGCGCAAGCGCGAGTTACCGGCTTAACGGCACGGCCGGGCAGGCAGTGCAGGGGCCGGGCGCATCGGCTTCGTTTGTCGGCGGCTGGGGGTTCTGGTACGGCTTCTGCATCGAGGAGCCGCCGCCGCCGCAGGGCGGCTGGGTCGAGCAGTCACCGATGCCCCTGATGCCGTCGGGCCGGGCCGTGAAGGACGGCGGCTGGCTGGTGTGGGACGCGGGCCGCGGCCGCTTCTACGCGGCCAAGGGCTACAAGACCGGCGACTTCTACTCCTTCGAGCCGGGCAGCGGCTGGAGCCAGGCGGCCGACTGGCCGCTGGGCATCGAGGCGAAGCCGCCGGGTAAGGGTGCGGCCGGGTGCGCCACGGGCAACGGCGTGGTGTACACGACCAAGGGCAACAACACGACCGGGTTCTGGCGCTACGATGCCGGCGCCGACGCGTGGCAACAGCTTGCCGACGTGCCGCTGGGGCCATCGAACAAGAAGGTCAAGGGCGGGACCGACCTCGCATACGTCGACGCAGGCGACAGCCAGTACATCTACCTGCTGAAGGGCTACAAGGCGGAGTTCCATCGCTACAACACAGCCTTGGGGACGTGGTGCCAGCTTGCCGATGCGCCGGCCGGGGTGCGGCCGAAGTGGGACAAGGGTTCCTGGCTGGTGCTGGACGAGGCACGCGGCCGGCTCCTGGCCCACAAGGCCAAGTACCACGAACTCCATCTCTACGACCTGGCAGCGCAGGCCTGGAACCAAGCACCGGCCGGGATGCCCGTGCTCTGCGCCCAGACCGGCAGGAGCAAGAAGAGCAAGGACGGCGGGTCGGGCGCGGTGCTGGGCGACTACCTTTACGCTCTCAAGGGCGGCAACACGCAGGACTTCTACAGTCTGAGCCTTTCCACGCTGGGCTGGGCCGAGGCCGAAACGTTGCCGCAGTTCGGCTACACGGCCAAGAAGAAGCGGGCGAAGGCAGGTGCTGATCTGGCCTCGGACGGCAGTGCCGTGTACGCGCTCAAAGGCAACAAGACGCTGGAACTCTGGCGGTACGCGCCCGGCACGCCGAAAGCGACACGCATCCCTCGGCCCGCGCAGACCGGTGAGCAGGGGCTGGAACGCGAAGCGTCTCGTTCGCTGCTGGCCGCCCAGACGCCATCGCGCGGCACGGCGGCGGTCCGCTGGTCCGGGTTGCCTTCGGCTGCGTTCCGTCTGGCGGTCTACGACGCGGCGGGTCGATGCGTGCGGACAGCTGTCCTCAGCGGTAGAAGTGGTAGTATCGAACTGCGTGCCCTGCCGCCCGGGGTGTACCTTGCCAGGATAACGGGCGGCGCAGAGCTGACGCGCAAGCTGGTAATCGAGTAGCAGGACAACAACTTCACAGTGTGGCGGCGGGAGCAATCCCGCCGCCCAGCTTGAGGGCCGGCGTCGGCGTTGGCCCGTCGCACTTGGCCATTTCCAGCATCACTATAACCATGGTTATAGTGGCGGCAAAGTCGTCTGACCGCGTAACCTCAGTGCGGGGGAGATGTTGCCGGCCAGAATGGGCCGAGGCCGTTTTGGACTCCCCCGCCTCCCCCACGGTTTCCTTCGCAGCTCTTTCCGGCGCGACAAGCAGGACTTCTTGCCCCGCAACTGAGTGCCCAACCATCTGGACAAGTCTCTGCCCGAAGCCCGGACCGACTTCGTTTGTGGCTCCCGACCCGACCATCGGCCCGATTCGCCCGGCTTGTCCTTGCGCCTTGACCGAACTTTGTATCTGACCCCGTCGCGTTCCCTCCATCCACGCAACTTCCTGTCCGTGTCTCGGCGCAGTTCCCGCCGCCGGTCGCGGCGCCCCGGCCTGTCATCGAACCGGGGCTTGAGTCCGCGCCGGCTCGGGCAGAGGCCGGGACCCGCAGGGCAGAGCGAAGACAGGTCTACGACCTGCGCTTCGCGCCCCATAGCCGGGCGGCCGCGACGTCAGCCGCGATGTGTCACAGAACCAATATCAGAGGTCGGCAGGACGAGGGAAGAGCGCAGCAGGCAGAGTGCAGACAGAACCGCGACCAGGGAAGAAGACTAGGCGGGGCGGCGAGGAGCAAGGGTCGGCGCGGCGTCGATGACGAGGTAGTCGGCCGGGCGGGCCGCGGGCGAGTTGGGGTCGGGCGCCTCGCCGGCCCAGCGCTCGTTCACCCGGCGCACGCCGAAGCCTGACGACTCGATGAGTTTGACCCACTGCTCGGCCGTGCGCACTCCCGCCGGCGGCAGGGGCACAGTAACCACGAGCCGGCCTTCTTTGCCCAGGGTGCGTGCGGCCGAGCGCAGGGCCGCTTCGGGCCGGGGTAGGTCGGCGATCGTGTTACAGGACACGACGAGGTCGAAGCTGTCCGGCCCCCAGTTGCCGACGATGGCCTGCGGGTCGAGGGTGTGGTACTCGATGCCGATAGGTTTCTCGGTTTCAGTTTTGAGCGCGGCCGCGACAAGCTTTTCCGAAGCGTCGATGGCCGTGACCCAAGCCCCGCGCATCGCGAGCTGGCGCGAGAAGTAGCCGTCTCCGCAGCCGATTTCCAGCACGCGCATCCCGATGACTTCGCCGATGGCGTCGAGCAGGGCCGGGGCCGCGATGTCGGCCGGCAGCGTGCCGGCAGCGGGCGCGGCGGTTTCGGCGGCCGCGTCTCCGGGCCGGGCGGCCGCGGCGGCCGCGGCAAAGCGGATGTAGTGGGTCACCGGCCGGTCGTCGTCGGCCTCATCGTGGTCGCCGCGGCCGGTTTGGGGGTTGCAGTGCGCACCGTGGTCCGGGGCGAACCACAGGCAGCGCACCCGGCCGGACCAGTGCCGGTCGGCCGCAGCCGCGAAGGCCTCGAAGGTGGCGACGTGGCGCTCGAGCGCGGCCCGGGCCGCGGCCGAGTCGGGGTGTTCCCGGTGCAGCGCGTCGTCAAACTCCTGGTGGTAGGCGACGATGAGTTCGGTCGCGTCGGCCGCGACGAGGGCGAGAGCGCGCTCGGTGACCCGCGCGTCGCTGTCTTCGCTGTAGTAGGCGATGGGCCGGTTGCGGAAGATGAGGTCCATCGATGAGCCGGTCGTCGCGACGATGGCGACCTTGCGCCCGGCGCGCGCCAGCGCGTCGAACGCGGTGTCGACGCGCAGGACCGGCTTTTCGTAGCTGCGGATGCCGTGGAGTTCGGGCGGCGCGCCGGTGAACATCGAGGCGAAGCAGACCGGGGTCTTGGCCGGCCGCATCGCCTCGAGCCCGACCCGCAGCGGGGCTACCGCCTCGAGCCGGGACAGGAGGTCGGGATGGGCGGCAAGGATGCAGGTGCCGACCGCGTCCGGCGCGTAGATGAGCATCCGCTCGACCCGGCCCGGCGCTGCGTCAACCACCTCACCCAGCGCGGGCGAGCGCGCCATCACCGGCCGCTCGACCCCGAGCAGGCGGCAGAGCGTGGTCGCGACCGCGGCGATGGACTTCATCGCTTTTCGAGCCGACGCCGAAAGCTCTCGTTGACCGCCTGGATGTATATCTGGCGTGGCATCAGTTCGCGGCTGACCCGCTCGACCAGGCGTCGCGGTATGTGGCCGTGCTCGACGAGTTTCTGCCCGGCCTCGCGCACGGCCTCGAGCACGTCCGCGACCGGCAAGCCGTGGCGCGCGAGTTCGTCGAGCGACGCGGCGTAGGGCCGCAGCAGCGCCCCGGCGAAGTCGCGGCCGAGGTTGCGGCAGGCGGCCTGGACGTGGGCGACAAGCGGGTCGAAGTTGTCCAGCTCGGTGAATCCGCAGACCGACACCAGCGCGAGGTGACCGGCTTTGACCCCGGGCCGCAGGTCGTGGCGGCAGTGGTCCGAGCGCAGGACGAAGTAGGGCTGGATGAGCGGGATGCAGCGGTCGAGAAAGTTCTTCATCACGCCGGTCATCCCGTCGACAAAGAGCGGGGTCGCCAGCACGACCGTGTCGGACTGGGCGAACCGGGGCAGCAGTTCGTCCATCGCGTCGCGCTGGAAGCACTGGCCCGGCGTTTCGAACCAGCAGTTGTAGCACGCCCGGCACGGCCCGATTGTCTTGTCGAAAAGGTGGACCAGCTCGACCTCGGCCCCGCCCGCGCGCAGGCCGGCTATGAAGGGCCCGAGCAACTTCCCTGTCCCGCCGCGTTCGCGGCGGGGCGAGGACGAGAAGACGGTAACCCTGGTCATCGGTGTTGTGTCCGGCGCCGGGCCGGGACCGCTGTCTCCCCGCGGCCGGCCGGGGCCGGTCAGCGCATCATAATCAAAACCGAACATTCATGCAAGCCCCGCCGCGCGGCTCTCACCTGCCGGCGGCCCGGCCCCCGACCCGGTGCGGGATGGCCGCTTTCTGCGGTCGCCTTGACTGCCCCACCCCTCCCGGTAGAATCGGCACGATGCGACTCGCTGTCGGCGCGACCCGGATGCAACTGATGCGCTTGAGGAAGCGGCTGGCAATTGCCCGCCGCGGCCACAAGCTGCTCAAGGACAAGCAGGAAGAGCTGATGCGCCGGGTGCTCGCCCTTGTCGCGGAAATCCGCACCCACCGCGCGCGGGTCGAGGCCGAGATGGCGCGCATCTTCGGCCGGTTCGCCGTAGCCCGCGCCGCTTACGGCCCCGCGGCGCTGGACGCCGCCGTGATGCTGCCCGAGAAGAAGGTCGCGGTCACGGTGCGCACCCAGACGGTGATGAACGTCAAGGTCCCGGTCTTCGCCAAGGAAATCTCCGGCCGGACCCGCTGCTACGGCTTCGCCCACACCTCGGCCGAGCTCGACTTCGCGCTGGCCGCGCTCGACGGGCTCCTGGACTCGCTGCTCACCCTCGCCGAGAAAGAGAAGGCGCTGGAGCTGCTCGCCGACGAGATGGAGAAGACCCGGCGCCGGGTGAACGCGCTGGAGTATGTGCTCATCCCATCCATCGAGGAAACGGTCAAGTTTATCAACCTGAAGCTGTCCGAGGCCGAGCGCGGCGACCTGACCCGGCTGATGCGGGTGAAGGAAATCATCCGCAAGGAGGACTGAGCTGGGCCGGGGCGGCAAGGTGCGCCGGGGCCGGGCCTGGCTGTTTCTGATTCTCTGGATCGCGCTCACCGCGGTGACGCTCTCGGTCAAGCTCGAGCGCAAGCCCGCGCTGCTGGAGCGGGGCGGCGACAAGGTCGTCCACGTCGCGCTCTTCACCGTGATGGGCACGCTGGCCCAGGCGGCCGCGCCCTGGGCGTCGCTTCTGGTGACCCTGCCGGTCGGGGTCGCGCTCGAGCAGGTCCAGCGGCTGATGAAGTGGCGCATCTACAGCGAGATCGACATGCTCGCCAACCTCTGCGGCGCGCTGCTCGGCCTGGCCTGCTTCGAGCTGTCGCGGGCGCTGGTGAAATGAGCGACGAGAAGCGCGCGCGGCCCAAGGGTACGCTCGACTTCCTGCCCCCGGAGTCCGAGCACAAGCGCTGGGTCGAGGACGCTTTCGCCCACCTCGCCGAGGTCTACGGGTTCCGCCGCGCCGAGACTCCGGTGTTCGAGCACACCGATGTGTTTGTCAAGACCTCGGGCGCGGGCTCGGACATCGTCACCAAGGAGATGTACGAGTTCACCGACAAGGCCGGTCGCAGCCTGACCCTGCGGCCCGAGGGCACGCCCGGCATCGTCCGCGCCGTGCTCGAATCCGGCCTGCGCCCGCCGCTGCGGCTGTATTACACCGGGCCATACTTCCGCTACAGCCGGCCCCAGAAGGGCCGCTACCGCCAGTTTCACCAGCTCGGCGCCGAGGCGCTGGGCGAGGCCGCGCCCTCGGTCGACGCCGAGGTCATCCTTTTCGGGGCGGAGTTCTTCGCCCTCGTCGGCATCGGCGACTGCGCGGTGAAGGTCAACTCGATCGGCTGCGTCGCCTGCCGGCCCGATCACCGCGCCCGGCTCGTCGAGTTCCTCTCCGCCCGGCTCGACTCGCTCTGCGACGACTGCCGCCAGCGCGCCGCGACCAACCCCCTGCGCGTGCTCGACTGCAAGGTCGCTTCCTGCCGCGCCGCAGTCGCCGATGCGCCCGCGCCGCGCGCCCACCTCTGCCCGGAGTGCAACGCCCACTTCAACGCCGTGCTCGACACGCTCGCTCGCCGCAACCTGCGCTTTGTGGTCGACGACCGGCTGGTGCGCGGCCTAGACTATTACAACCGCACGACTTTCGAGTACGCTTCGGCCGCGCTCGGCGCGCAGGACAGCCTCGGGGGCGGCGGCCGCTACGACTATCTTTTCCGGGAAATGGGCGGGCCGGACACGCCCGCCGTCGGGCTCGCCATCGGGCTGGAGCGGACGATGCTCGCCTCCCAGCCGCCGCTGCGCGTGGGCCGGCGCCGGCTCTGCTGGGTGGCGTGGTTCTCCGACGCCGAGCGCGACCACGCGGTCGAACTCGCCGACCGGCTGCGCGCCGCCGGCGTCCCGGCGCAGATGGACTTCGACGCGCGCAACCTCAAGCGCCAGTTCCGCACCGCCGACGCGGCCGGCGCCGCCTGCTGCCTTGTGGTCGGGCCGGACGAGCTGGCGCGCGGCGTGTACACGCTCAAGGACCTCGGCGCCGGCACCCAGATGGAGGTGCCGTCCAACGCCGCGGTCGAAGAGGTCCGCGCGGTCTTCCGCGACTGACGCGCGGCCGCGCTAGCCGGCAAGCCCGGCGATGACGTATTCCCCGATCACAAGACCCGCGCCCTGGTCGTCGACGACAATCGCCGCGGTCCAGCGCCCGGTTGAGCCCGGCGGCAGGTCCAGCGTGATGCGCGCGCTGCTGCTCCCGCCGCCCGCGTGCTCGGCCCGGGCCGCGCTGGCGCGGAACGACTCGGTGCCGAGCGCCGTGAAGTCCGGCTCGGGCCCGGCCGGCCACGCGCACAGCCAGACCCGGCAGGTCCCGCTGCCCTGGGTCTGCCAGTCGTAGTCCAGCACCAGCCGCGCCGTCGTGCCGCGCAGGAAAGGCATCGCCAGCCACAGCGTCGCCCCGGGCTCGGGTACCTCGCCGGACTCGACTTCAAGTCCCCGGCCCGCGGCTATCGGCTGGATTGCCGGCGCGGACTGCCGCGGCGCCGGCGCCGCAGGCGGCGGCTCGGGCGCGGGCCTGGGCTCTTTGGTCGTTATCGTGACCTCAAACACCGGCTTGGCCGGTGTCTCGGCCTTCAGTTTTTCAAGCCATTCGTCGTAGTCGTGCTCGCCCTTGAGCTGGGCGTGGCGCGGGCACATCGGGACGAGGTTGTCGACCGAGGTCCGGCCGCCGTGGCTGAAGGCTTTCTTGTGCACCAGCGCCTCGGCCTCTTGGTAGCAGCCCGGCACCATGCAGGACGTGCCGCGCAGCGACAGCACGACGTCGCGGATATCCTGGGGATAGTGCCGGTCGTCGACATAGGCGTAGTGGTCCTCGGCCGGGGTCGGCGGATAATGGTGCTCGCCGCAGTACTGGCACCTGGTCTCGTGCGCCAGCCTGTCCCAGTTGATGAACGTCGGCGACCCGCATCTCGGGCAGTTGTAATGCCAGTACACTCGCTCCTCCTCGGCCCGCCCGCGGCGGCGGGCTGTGATTGATGATGGGGCCGCGGCGCGCGGCTGTCAAGCCCCGGCCGCGGGCCTGGGGCGCTCGGCGAGGCGGTGGAACTCGAGCCCGCGCCGCGCGTGCCACGCGGCCGGGTCGCTGAAGTACTCGGTGACCTCGGCGTACTCCTCGTCGGTGAGGAAGGAAATCTCGCGCGGTATCTTCTCGGAGAGGCCGGCTGTGCGGTCGGTGAGCGAGAGCAGCTTCACCCCGGCCCACTGCAGGTCCACCGAACCCTGCTGCTGGCGGTCGAAGATGACAAAGCAGGTGTCTACCCGGCCGCCCCACTCGCGGATTTCGGCGATGACCCGCGCCTTGGTCCAGCCGTGGACCAGCGTGTCGTCGACCAAGAGTACCCGCTTGCGGAACAGCTCGTGGCTCTTGATGCCCTCGAACGGGCTCGCCTCGGGAAAGCGGCGCGTGCGCCGGGCGTAGAACATCGGCCGGGCGAGTTTCTGGGCCAGGCTCGCCGCAATCGAGATGCTGCCCGACTCGATGCCGCAGACCGCGTCGAACTCGACGTTGCGCACCAGCAGCGCGGCCGACGCCAGCACGAAGTCGTTTACCTCCGGATACGCGGTCAGGCCCTTGACGTCGATGTAGATGGGCGAGAAGTTGCGCCCCTCGTCGACCTTGAACAGCGGCCGCAGGTCCCCCAGGCTGACTTTGATCGCGCCGATCTGCCAGAGAACCGCCGCGACCGTCTCGGCGAGGTTGCCCGACATCGCGCGTCGGATCGACTCCAGGTCGGGCCGGACCAGCCGCTGCTCGCGCAGCAGTCTGTAGCACTTCGACGCCTCGTCATCAGGCAGCTCCAGAGCCAGCCGCGTCTGCTCGACGTCGTAGACCACGTGCAGCCGGCCGACCGCGCGCTCGCCCGCGAAAAACTCGTAGCTCTCGGCGTTGGCCTCGCGCGCGCGCGGGCCGAGCCTGCTCGCCGCCGGGTTCACCAGCCGGGCATAGACTTCGAAAAGGCCCGCGGCCAGGCTCGCGACCTCGTCGTACTCGAGTATGTAGGGTGTGCTCGCCCGCACCAGGCCGCCGGAGCATTCCAGCTCTTCGAGCGGCACCTGGTTGAGTTTCACGGGAACCGGCCCCGGCCCCTGGCCTAGGCCTTCTGGTCTTCCGGCCGCGTGTTCTGGAAGCGGGCGCTGTAGAAGAAGTTCCAGAGCGCGCGGGCCTTGCGCTTGAGCTCGGGCAGCGAGCCCGAGTTCTCCAGCACGAAGTCGGCGCGGCGCCAGACCTTGGCGTCGGGCGGCTGGAGCTTGAGCCGGGCCCGGGCCTGTTCCGGGGTCATGCCCAGCTCGGTCATCCGCTTGACCTTGATGCGCTCCGGCGCCGTGACGAGAATCGACACGTCCATTTCCTTGTCCAGACCCCAGAAGAACAGCAGCGCGGCGTCGACAATGACCAGGCCCTTCTTGTGCCGGGCGATCTCGGCGCGCAGCTTCTCCACCAGCGGCGGGTGGGTTATCTTGTTCAGCTTGGCCAGCGCGGCCTTGCCCGCGAACGCCTTCGCGCCCAGGGACCGGCGGTCGATGCGGCCGGCCTTGTCGAGAATGTCCTTGCCGAAGGTCTTGACCAGCGCCGCGTACTGCGGCGAGTTCTTGGCCAGCAGCCCCCAGCCGATCTGGTCCGCGTCGATGACCTTCGCGCCGTAGCGCTTCAGCTCGCCGATGACCGTCGTCTTGCCCGCGCCCATCTGGCCGCCGATGCCGACCAGCAGCCGTTCCCGGCCGAGCTTGCGGTCAAACACCATCGCTCACCTCGCCTAGATGACCTTGGCTTCCTCGCGCAGGGCCCGCACCAGTTCGGCCACCTGCGCGGCCGGGTCGCCCTCGATGGCCCGGCCCGGCTTGCGCCCCGGCGGCAACCGGTCCGCGACCGGTTCGAGCCCGCGGCCGAGCGCGGCGCCGTCGAGCCCGAGGTCGGCCGCGCCCAGTGTCGGAATCTCCTTCTTCTTCGCCGCCATCATCCCCTTCAGGGTCGGCAGGCGCGGCTCGAACTTGCCCTTCTGTATGGTCAGCAGACACGGCAGGGAAAGCTCGACCACCTCGGTCGCGCCTTCGACTTCGCGGTGGGCCGTGACCTTGTTGCCCGCGATGTGCGCCTCGGCCACGACCGCGACGTGCGGGATGCCCAGAAAGTGCGCCACCGCCTGCGGCACCGCGGCAAGGTCGTCGTCGATTGCCTGCTTGCCGCAGAGCACCAGGTCGTACGGACCGCGCTTTATCGCCGCGGCCAGTGCCCGGCCTGTGGCCAGCGCGCCCAGCCCTTCGAAAGCCGGGTCAGAGAGGTGCACCGCGCTGTCCGCGCCGGTCGCCAGCGCCGTTTTCAGCGCCGACTTGACGCGCTCCGGGCCGAGCGCGACGGCGGTTATCGTCGCGGCGCCGAGCTGTTCCTTCGCGCGCAGGGCGAGCTCGAGCGCGTACTCGTCGTAGGGGTTTATCACCCAGTCGGCGTCGCTGGTGTCGACGAAGCCGGTCTGGGTGCTGACCCGGATGCGGGTCTCGGTCGATGGCACCTGCTTGATGCAGATCGTGATGTTCATCTCGGCCTCCGGGCCCGCTCGCTCATTCGCGGTACGCCTTGACGCAGAGGCAGCAGTTGTGGCCGCCGAACCCGAAGGAGTTGGACAGCGCGGCGCGAATCTGCGCGTCGCGCGGCCCGTCCTTCACGAAGTCCAGCGTCACGCCGTCGTCCGGGCTCTCGAAGTTCACGGTCGCGTGCAGCCGGCCGCGCTGGATCTGCAGCGCCATCGCCACGAACTCCATCGACCCGGCCGAGCCGAGGCCGTGGCCGATCATCGACTTGGTCGAGTTGACCGCGAGTTGGGCCGCGTGCGCGCCGAACAGGTCGACGATCGCCTTGACCTCGGTCGCGTCGTTCAGGGGCGTCGATGTGCCGTGGGCGTTGATGTAGTCGATGTCTTCAAGGCGCAGGCCCGCGTCCGCCACCGCCATCCTCATCGCGTTGATCGCGCCCCGGCCCTCGGGGTCGGGCGCGGTGATGTGGTGGCCGTCCGCGGTGGCGCCGTACCCGGCGATCTCGCAGACTATCGGCGCGCCCCGGCGCCGGGCGTGCTCAAGCTCTTCGAGAATGTACACGCCGCAACCTTCGGCGATCACGAAACCGTCGCGGTCCCGGTCGAACGGACGGGACGCCTTCTCGGGCTCATCGTTGCGCTTGGACAGCGCGCCCATGTTGGCGAACCCGGCGACCGTGAAGCGCGTGATGGCCGCCTCTGAACCGCCGGCGATCATCAGGTCGGCGTCACCCGCGACGATGTGCCGGAACGCGACGCCGGTGGCGTGCGCGCCCGAGGCGCAGGCCGAGGTTGTGTCGTAGTTGGGCCCGCGCAGGCCGTAGGTGATGGCGATCTGGCCCGCGGCCATGTCCGGTATCATCATCGGGATGAGCAGCGGCGACACCCGCTTCGGCCCGCGCTGCAGGAACTGGGCGTGGTGCGCTTCCCAGACCTGGACCCCGCCCATCCCCGAGCCGACGATGACGCCGGCGCGGTCCGCGTCCAGCTTCGCGCAGTCCAGCCCGGCCGCGCGCACCGCCTCGTCCGCGGCCCACAGCGCGAACTGGACAAACCGGTCCGACCGCTTGGCCAGCTTCGGGTCGAACCGGGCCGCGGGGTCGAAGTCCTTGACCTGAGCGCCGATGGTCACGTCCAGGTCGGTGAGGTCGAAACCCTCCAGCCGCGCCGTCCCGACCCGGCCCGCCATCAGGCTGTCCCAGAAGGTCGGTACGTCGTTGCCGACCGGCGAGACGATGCCCAGTCCGGTGACGACCACGCGCCGGCCGGACGCTGCGCTTGGCCCGGTGCGATTCATCGCTCTGCCCGGCTGTCTTTCTGGTCTACTTCTTCTCGGCCAGACGCTTTTCGAGGTACTCGACCGCCTTGCCGACGGTGACGAGCTGCTGGGAGTCCTCGTCCGGTATCTCGAGGCCGAACTTCTCCTCGAATGCCATGACGAGCTCGACGATGTCGAGCGAGTCCGCCCCGAGGTCGTCGACGAAGTGGGCGGTGTCGGTGACCTTCTCCGGGGTCACGTGGAGCTGTTCGACGATGATGTTCTTGACGTCGTCTGTCAACGCCATCAGTTTCCTCCTTAGGCTTTGCCGGGCCGTTCCCCGACCGCGTAGCCGGTCACCGGGTTGCCCGAACGTAGCAGTTTATCTGCAGGCTCGCGCTAGTCAAGCCGACCGGCGCGGCGCGGGCGCAAGCGCCAGCAGCTTGAGCCCGGTCGCGCGGTCGAGGGCGCGCCCGAGCCGCGCCCGGCCGGGCAGTATGCAGACCTCGCAGGTCGCCGCGACCCGCGCCGCGAAGAGATGCCCGCCCCAGGCACGCATCCGGCTGTCGGTCACGACCGCGTGCAGGTGGCAGACCGGCTCGTTCTCGGCCCACGCGATGTTGCCGGTTATGCTTGCCACTTCGCACTCCGACTTTATCCGCTTGCGCTCGTAGCGGCGCTCGCCCAGATGGAAGTAGCCCAGCTCGATGTCCGAGGCCGCGCCGATGCCCGACACGACGCCGGAGCGCACCTTCTGCCGGCGGACGAAGCCGGTAACCTCGGTCGGTATGTCCTCGCCGCGCTCGAGCCGCAGGATGAAGAAGCCGCCGGCCCGGCGCCAGATCACTCTTCCTCCCGGGCCGTTCTGTCGGCTCGTATGTAGCGGCACTTCGGGTAACCCGAGCAGCCGACAAAGGGCCCGCGCCGGCCCTGCCGCTCGACCAGCCCCTTGCCGCACTCGGGGCAGGTCTCGTCGAGCTTTCTGGGTGCGACCCGCTCGCGCTTGCCCTTGACGATGTAGCGGCACTTGGGATAGCCCGAGCAGGCCACGAACGGCCCGAACCGGCCCTGCCGCTCGACCAGCCCCTTGCCGCACTTCGGGCAGGTGCCCTCGACCGGCCTGGGCTCGGGCCTGGGCTCACGCTTGATGTACTTGCATTCCGGGTAGCCGGAGCAGGCCACGAACGGCCCGAACCGGCCTGTCCGCTCAACCAGCGGCCTGCCGCACTTCGGGCACTTCTCGTCAAGCTCGCGGCCCTTGTCCTTCTTGATGTAGCCGCATTCCGGGTAGCGGCTGCACGCGGTGAACTTGCCGTACCGGCCCCAGCGCTCGGCCAGTTTCGCGCCGCAGGTCGGGCAGTCCTCGTCGAGCAGCTCGATCGGCCGCGCCATGTCGCCGAGCTTTATCAGGTCCTCCTGCAGGGGCCGGAACAGCCGCTCGACCACGGTCTGCCACTGCTCGCCGCCCTCCTCCACCTCGTCCAGCTCGCGCTCCATCTCGCGCGTGAAGTTGATCTCGAAAACGTCCTTGCACCCGGGCACGACCGTGTCGTGGACCGTGATGCCCAGGCTGGTCGGGCAGAGCCGGCCCTCGCGGCGCTCGATGTACTCGCGGTCGAACAGCGTTGAAACTATCGACGCGTAGGTCGAGGGCCGGCCGATGCCGTTGGTGTCGAGCCGCTTGATCAGCGTCGCCTCGGTGTAGCGCGCCGGCGGCTGCGTGAACTTCTGCTCGGGCCGCAGCTCCTCAAGGTTCACGGTCTCGCCCTGCTCGAGCGGCGGCAGGAACTTCTCCTTGTCCGGGTCGCCGTATGCCTTCTCGAACCCGCAGAACCGGCACTTCAGCGCGTCGGCCGCGAACGTGTACTCGCCGCCCGCGATGCGCGCCTCGGTCAGCTCGTACACCGCCTCGGCCATCTGGCTGGCGAGGAACCGGCGGTAGATGAGGTCGTAGAGCTTGTACTGGTCGGGCGACAGGGACTCGCGCACCCGCTCCGGGGTCAGGTCGAGCCGGGTCGGCCTTATCGCCTCGTGCGCGCCCTGCGCGCCCTTGCGGTCCGGGTAGTGCCGCGCCTTGGCCGCGACGTAATCCTTGCCGTACTGCTGCTCGATGGCCTGCCGGGCCTGGCCTATGGCATCGTCGGCCACGCGGAACGAGTCGGTGCGCGGGTAAGTGATGAGCCCGACCGTCTCGCTGCCCACGGCCAGACCCTCGAAAAGCTGCTGGGCCGCGCGCGTGGTCCGGCGCGAGTTGAACCCCAGCCGCTGGGCCGCATCCTGCACCATCGTCGCGGTCACGTACGGCGGCAACGGCCGGCGCACCCGGTCGCGCTTCTTCACCTCGGCCACGGCGAACCGCGCCGCGGCGCAGCCGGCCCTGACGCTCTCCACCTCGGCCGCGTTGCGCAGCTTGAAATCCTTGCCCGCTATCTTCGCAAGCTGGGCCTCGAAGGTCGCGCCGTCCGCCTTGGCAAAGAGCGCGCGCACCACCCAGTACTCCTCGGGCTTGAAGTTCTGGATTTCCCGCTCGCGCTCGACAATCATCCGCAGCGCCACGGTCTGCACCCGGCCGGCCGACAGCCCGCCGCGCACCTTCTTCCACAGGATGGGCGACACCAGGTACCCGACCAGGCGGTCAATCGCCCGCCGCGCCCGGTGCGAGTTCACCCGGTTGATGTCTATCTCGCCGGGTTCGGCGAAAGCGGCGGCGAGCCCTTTCGGTGTGATTTCAAAGAACATCACCCGCTTTATCGGCGCGCCGTCCTTCACCTCGGCCGCGACCGACCAGGCAATGGCCTCACCCTCGCGGTCCGGGTCACATCCGATGTAGACCGTGCGGGCGCTCTGTGCCGCTTTCTTTAACCCGTTGATAATCTTCGCCTTGCCGCGGATGCGGATGTACTCAAGCTCAAGGGGCCCGGCCGGGATGTTGCGCCGCAGGTAGTCGGGCAATCGCTCATCGAGCCACTCGGCAGGCAGGGTGATGCCCAGCCGGGACTTGGGCAGGTCGGCGACGTGCCCGGTCGACGACAGCACGGTGTACTTGCCGCCCAGCATCCTGGCTATGGAATGAGCTTTGGTCGGGGATTCGACAATCAGAAGGTCGCGGCGCCGGGCAGCGCCGGTCGCTTTCTTCACTATCTTTGCGGCCGCTTTTTTCACCATTGGGCGGCAAGAATAGCGGCCGGCCCGCGCCAAGTCAAGGCGCGATGGCCGCTACATGTCTTCTATCAGAACGACTGCCGTCGCGTAATCGTCTAGATGTGAAATACTTACGTGGACGCGGCGCGCCCCCAGAATTGCCGCGGCCCGGCCGGTCACCGCAATGGTCGGCCGCGAACGCTCGTTGTCCCGGACCTCGATTTCGGTCCAGCCGATTGCGCCGCGCAGGCCAGTTCCCAGCGCCTTGGAGAACGCCTCCTTGGCCGCGAACCGGCCCGCGTACGACGGGTACTTGTCGGCGAGCGTCTCGCAGAAACGCCACTCGGCCGGCGTGAAGATGCGGTCGCGGAACCGCGCCGGGTGACGCTCGAATGCCTCCCTTATCCGGGAGACCTTCACCAGGTCGATGCCGACGCCGAAGACAGCCATACTAGGACGCGGGGTCGGATGTCAAAACGCTGCTGTCAGACGCTTTGGCAGGCCCGGCTGCCGGCGCGAACCCGCAGTCGCTGTTCTGCCTTCTGCGCTCTGCACTGGTCCGGCCTACTGCCCGTTGAGTCTCTCAATGACCGGTATGAGCTCCAGCGCATCGTTTATCTCGAAGTCCGCCCTGGTGTTGACCGTTCCGAACGTGTCGCCGTAGCGCGCGAACACCGTGTGCATCCCGATTTCCTTGGCCCCGACCATGTCGCGCTCGGCCCAGTCGCCGACCATCACCGCCTCCTGCGGCGCGACCCCAAGCAGTTCGAGCGCGCGCTGGAACGGCTCGGGCGCGGGCTTGCGCCTGCCCGTGTCGTCAAACGTCACGACCACGTCAAAGAACCCGTCCACACCAAGCTGCGCCAGCCGCATCCACGCCTGCAGCCGCGGCGCGTCCGACACGACGGCCAGCTTCAGCCCCATCCGCGCGAGCTTCAGAAGCGCCATGTTCACGTGCGGGTAGGCGACCAGCACCCCCTCGCGCGCCCGGCGGTAGGCGATGATGCCGTTGGCCAGTATCCGGTAATCGATGTAGCCCAGGGTCTCCTGCAAAAAGTCGTCAAACACCTGCTGGTATTCGATGCCCTTGCGCCGGTAGATCTCGTCTATCTTGGCGCGCGCCTGCGCCGCGGTCAGGTCCAGCCCGGCGTCGATCATCGCGTGAATCGCCGCGTCGATCGACGCGGCCTTGAACTTCATGAAATCGACCAGCGTGTTGTCGACGTCGAACACGACGGCTCTTATCATCGTCCTCCTCCGGGTCGCGCCGCAGGGATGCTAAAGGTCGCAGGACAAAGCGCACGGTGCCGTTCTCGACGCGCCACGCAGCGGTGCATCAGGAACCGCGCCGCCTTCGTGCCGAAAACAGCGCCGACAGCTTCGCGAAGGTGTCGGCCAGGTGCTCGCTGACGACCTTGGTCTCGGACAGTAGCGGCATGTAGTTGGTGTCGCCGTTCCAGCGCGGCACGACGTGCAGGTGCACGTGCCCGGCCACGCCCGCGCCCGCGACCCGGCCGATGTTCGCCCCGATGTTGAATCCGTCCGGCCTGTACGCCCGGCGCAGGGCCGCAAGCGCCGCGCGCAGAAGCTCGTGCATCTCTGCCGCCTCGGCCGGATTGAGCTTCTCCGGCGTCGCGCAGTGGCGCACCGGGGCGACCATCAGGTGTCCGTTGTTGTAGGGAAACCGGTTCATCACGACGAACGCGCGCCGGCCGCGCCGCACTATCAGGTTCGCCGCATCGTCCTTCTCGCGCCACAGCCGGCAGAACAGGCAGTGCTTCGGGCCGGAATCAGCCTTGCCGCCCGCCGCGCAGTAGATGTACTGCGCGCGCCAGGGAGCCCACAGCGTACGCATGGCCGAAGTCAAACCTCGGAAGCCGGAACGCAGGACGCAGAACCGCGCGGGCCGGCGGTTTTGTCATCTGGCTTCTGACTTCTGGCTTCTGGCTTGATCCTCATCCGAAAAGCCCCATCTGGGTTCCGGGCGCGGCGTCGCGCGCCACGGTCGGCTGCACCGCGGTGCCGGGCAGCACGTGAATGTGGCCGAACTCGCCGTCGTACCCCGGAATCTTCTCCACCTCGCCCGCGCGCATCCGCGCGATGCCCAGCGCTATGCGGTCATTGGAGTGCTTCTCGATCTCGGCGATCGGCGCGTCAAGCAGGATGTGAAACTCGCTGCCCAGGGCCGCGACCATCGAATCGTACAGCTTGCCCACGCCCACCGTGTCGCGGCCCACGCCCTGCGCCTCGGCGATTATCTCCTCCAGCGGCACCGCGCTCTTGAAAGGCACCCGGCCCGCGGGCAGCTCGTCCGCCTTCCTGTCGGCCAGCTGCAGCACGCGGTGCAGCACGCCGATCGTCATCCTGCGGCCGCACGCCGGGCAGATGTCGCTTGCGGCGAGCGACTGCTCGGGCGCAGAGACCACGTTGCACGAGCGATGCCCGTCCCAGTGATACTTGCCTTCCTCGGGGTAGAACTCGATGGTGTAGAGCAGCCGCTTCGGGTCGTTTGCCGCGAGCGCGGCCCTGAGCCCGTCGAACGACAGCTCGCAGTCGAACACGTTTGCCTCGCGCCCGAGCCGGTTGGGCGAGTGGGCGTCCGAATTGGAAATCAGCGCGAACCGGTCCAGGGCCGAGACGCGCCAGTTCATCGGCGGGTCCGAGGAAAGCCCGGTCTCGACCGCGAACACCTCGCCGGTCATGTCGCCGAAGCACTCCTCGACCGCATCGAACCCGGAATTCGAGCCGAACAGCGAAAACCACGGCGTCCAGATGTGCGCCGGGACAACGAACCCGCGCGGTTCGATTTCCAGCACCCTGGCGACAAGGTCGCGGCTGGAAAGCTGCGACAGAGTCGGCCGCCCGTCCGCGGCCAGCTTGCCGTAAACGTCCAGCCACTCGGTCAGCTTCGCCACCGCCTCGAAACTCGGCAGGTAGACGAGCTGGTGAATCCGCCGCAGCCGCTTGTCGTGGTTGTAAAGAAGGTTCAGCTCGGTCGAGAGAATGAAGCGCACCCCGTCGTAGGAAAACAGCCCGTTGCCCTCGTCCTTGAGGTCGCGCTTGAGCTCGTCGACATACTGCGGATGGGTGAAGTCTGCGGTGGCGACGAGCGCGATGCCCTTCTTCTTCGCCATCGCGGCGACGCCCGGCACGCCCATCTCCTTGCTTGTCGCGCGCGAATAGCGGGAATGGATGTGAAGGTCGGCGATGAACTGCATCGGGGCAAGTCTAGAACCGCGCTGCGGGGTGTCAAGACAACTGGCGCGAACCAGCGGACGCGCCGGGCAGAGCCGGGCGAAAGCGCCGGGAACCGCGGGGCCAGCCGGGCCGCGCATGACACCCGGCGCTATCCTGCTTGTTTTGCCGCACTCAGGGCCCCGGGTTGCCGGGTTCGCGGTGCCGCGCGCAACGGGCCGAAAGACGGCCCGGGGGACGAGAGGGGCCAGAACGCCGGTTTCCCGGCAACCGGTTGCCGCTCCGAGGCTTAGGTCGGTTTCCGGCCGTTCCCCCGATTTAGCCTGGTGGTTTAATCAGCGCATCAAACCATACCGATTGGCTTATTTTCACGGAACCCGGCGGCGGGAAGTTGGGTGCGTTCGCGCCCTGTCCCGGCAGGTCGCCGCCGCCTGACGGAGCCAGGCTTGCCAGCGCGCCCGGACCAGGGGAACGAGCCGCAGGGACTTCTCGCCGAACCGCAGGCGGGTCGGGTCGAACGACTCGCCGCCGCCGGCCTCGAGCCGTACAAAGTCGAGGCTGTCTGCCTCCCGCACGATGTCTGCGGCGAATGCGAGTCGGCCGCGGGCGAGCCGGCGCTGTACGATGTCGGTCTCGTCGATGTGCGAGCGGGCGAGCAGGCCGATGGCGGCGACATCGGCCTTCGCGCCGAACCGTTGCGCGACGCGCGGCAGTGCCGCGCGGATTGCGCGCTCGGACGCTCGCCCGTGCCGGGTGTCAACTCCCTGCGACGCGCCCGGCGACAAGCGGCCGACGTCGTGCAGGTATGCCGCTACCCGGACAAGGTCCCGTTCGTGCGGCGACAGGTTCGGGACGGCGCGGCACAACTCGCGCGCATTGGCATACACGCTCAGCCAGTGCGGGTAGCCGTGAAGTGAACAGGCAAACAGGGGGTGCGTGCCGAACTCGGCCCTGACCCAGTTCCTTATGCCGAGGTCGCGGGTGAACCTGATGCCCAGTTGCCGTTCGATCAGGCGCACCGGGTCGATGTTTCCGTGGTGTTTCATCCCTGGCCTGGCGTGGTTCTAGACCACCTGCTCGTCCTCGGCCCGCCAGGGCGGGTCGACGATGCAGGCGAACTCAATCGGGTGCGCGCCGGGGTTCTCAAGCCACTGCACCGCGCCGGCCGGGATGTACACCGCGTCGCCCGGTTCGACCTTGGACGACTCGTCGCCGACGTGCATCACGCCCGAGCCCCGGATGATGAAGTAGACCTCCGACGACTTGAGCTTGTGCGGCGCGGACCGCTGGCCCGGGTCGAGCCACGCGACCGCGAGCGAGTAGCGGATCGCCGCCGCGTCGCGCTCGGGATGCAGGAGCTCGCGCAGGCGGGTGCGGTCGGCCGCGACTACCTCGGCGCAGTCCTTCAGGCGCTTGATGAGCATGCCGCCTTACGCCCTTCGCGCTGCACTGAGACAACGGCTGGACGCCTGGCCCGGGTCCGGGCGTCAGGCGTCCAGTGCAACGCTTTGCGCGTGGTTACTTCAGCGGCCCGACCGCCGCTTCGACCGCCGAGAGGAGCTCGCCCGAGCGCACCGCGGCGGTGAGGTTGTTGATGTCTTCCTGCACCGGCCGGTCTTCGACCATCATCGCGACGTGCGCTCGGATGACGTCGTAGGCCGCCTGAGTGCCCTTGCCCAGCGCGAGCGGCTTGCGGAACTCGACGGCCTGGGCCCCGGCCATCAGCTCGATGGCCACGACGTACCACGCGTTGTTCTGTATCTGGGCGGTCTTGAGCGCGGCGGTGAACGCCATCGAAACGAAGTCCTCCTGGTCGGCCGCGGCGGGAATCGAGCCGATCGACGCCGGCGCCGACAGGATTCTGTCCTCGGCGATGAGCATCCCCTGCGTGTACTGGGTGAGCATCAGGCCGGAGAACATTCCCGCGCCTTTGGTCAGGAACGCAGGCAGGCCGCAGGACAGGTTGCGGTTGAGCAGCCGGTTGGTGCGCCGCTCTGAGAGCACCGCGATCATCGTGACGCAGGTGCCGATGAGGTCAAGCGGCAGGCCGAGCGGCGTGCCCTGGAAGTTCGCGCCGGTCAGGTAGGCCTTCTCGTCGGGGAAGAACAGCGGGTTGTCGCCGACGCCGTTGAGCTCCGTTTCAAACATCTGCCGCGCCCAGACCAGCGCGTCCTTGGCGCTGCCCACGACCTGCGGGGTCGAGCGCAGCGAATAGGCGTCCTGCACCTTCTTGCCCGGCTGCTGGAGCATCACCGAGCCTTCGGTGAGCCGGCGCACGTTCTCGGCGCAGGCGACCGCGCCGGCATACCCGCGCACCTTGTGGATGCGCTCGTCATAGGCCGCCATGTTTGCGTTGACGACTTCAAGGGTGAGCGCGGCCGCGATTTCCGAGACCTTGAAGTAGTGCGCCGCGTCGCAGAGCTGGATGGCGCCCCAGCCCGCGGTCATGTTCGAGCCGTTGATGCAGGCCAGGCCGTCGCGCGCCTCGAACTGCACCGGCGCGATACCCGCCGCCTTCATCGCCTCGGCCCCGCTCATCCGCTTGCCCTGATAGTACGCCTCGCCCTCGCCCAGGAGCACCAGCGCGAGCTGGCTCATCGGCGAGAGATCGCCGCACGCGCCGACCGAGCCCTTGTCGTACACGACCGGCGTCACGCCGCGGTTGAGCATCTCGACCATCGTCTCGACCACCTTCAGCCTGATGCCGGAGTGGCCGATCGACAGCACGTTGATGCGCGAGCACAGCGCGGCGCGCACCACCTCCTCGGGCAGCGGCACGCCGCACCCGGCCGAGTGCGAGTAGACGATGTAGCGCTGGAACTGCTCGGTCTGCTCCGGCGAGAGAATCGTCTCGGAAAGCTCGCCGATGCCGGTGGTGATGCCGTACATCACCGCGCGCGCCTTCACCTTCTCTTCGATGAAGCCGCGGCAGTGGTTGATGCGCTCTTTCGCGGCCGGGGCAAGCTCCACCTTCTCGCGGTGGCGCGCGACCCGAACCATGTCTTCGATCTTCAGGCTCTTGCCGTCCAGAACTACTGCCATCGGTTATCCTCCGTGGTCACTTCTGCCAGATTCCGGCCGCGTCCGCCAGTCGGACAGCGGCGTCTGATAGTGCCCGGCCAGTTCAGCGTCGGCCCCGGCCGCCGCGGCGCGGATACCGGCCCGCTGGCCGCACCCGCCGCTCCATATCCTGCACGTGGCTGCCCGGCCAGAAGACCTTCTTGCACTTCGGGCAGCGGCGAAAGTCGTGGTGAATCTGATATATGAAAAATGGTATTGACGGCCGCGCCGCATCGCGGGATATCTGCTCCAGCGGCGCGTTGCACTCCAGGCACCGGCCGAACTGGGGTTCGGCGGGCGGCTCGGGCCGCGGTTCGGGCCGGGGCTGCTGTCTCGGCTCGCGCCGCGGCTGCAGGCGCTGGGGCCGGGCCGGCGGGGCGGCGGCCTCCGGCAACGGCGTTTCTGTCCCGGTTTCGGCCGCGACCGGCTCCGCTGCTTCCGCGGCCTCGGGCAGCGCCTCGGCTTCGGGCTCGGGCTCGACCGGCTCGCCGGTAACCTGTGCCACCTGCTGGCGAATGTTGTTCGACTCGATCATCACGACGCCGGGCAGCCCGGCCAGCCGCTTGTTGCGCGACAGCAGGGTGCGGCCGCTCGCGCGCGACTGGCGGAACGCCATCATCCCGCCCAGGTTGCGGCCGTAGAACACGTCCAGGCCGCGCATTCTCAGTTCGCGCGCCAGCCGCCCCAGCATCGCGTCGCAGATGTAGCCGCCCTTCTCCGGGTCCTTGGGCGGCGGCACGCCGCGCCGCGGCTTGCTCTCGCCTTCCTGCGCTTCGGAGGCAGGCTGGGCGGCCTCGGCGGCCGGCGCCGGCGCGGCGGGCAGGGGAATCGGTTCCGGCTCCGGCTGCGCCGGCGCTTCGGGCTCGCTTGTCGCCGGCACCGGGGCAGGAGGTGTGGTTGCGGG
>CBFGIY010000020.1:0-32034 GCA_965648935.1 Caldifarciminota bacterium | reverse complement strand
AATCGGGCGTTACGTTGAGCACTCCCATCAAGTGGATGCGGCTGGAAAGATCAATCAGCCTGCTGCCCACTTGCCAGCGCGGCGGCTCACCCCGTTGCCTGAGCTGCGCTCTCAGTTGCGGAGCGAGGCGAGCCACGCAATCGGGCTGGTCATCAAGCCGGGCCGCAACGGCGGCAAGCTGCCGCGGCGTGCCCATCAGCAGTGCATCACTTCTGCGGACACGGCCTGATATCGCATCGCGGTGGACCGCGCAGTCGGCACCGCAGATGAGAGCAGTCTGTTTCAGGATGTTAGCTGCCGCGACCGAGAGGCCGTCGAGCTTGAAGGCCACTACCTCGGACTTGTCTGCGAACAGCTGCCAGCAACACCTGTCCGCCCCGACGCGCTCAAGCTCGGCATCGAGGTCGTTTCGGTTACGCAGTACCAGCGCCCGCACGGCAACTTATACGCAAGTGCCTGGGCAAAGTCAAGCCGACCGGCCCGCACCCGCTACCTCAGCACGTCGCTGAGGCGTTCTAGAGCCCAGTCGATCTCCTCGCGGGTGATCGTCAGTGGCGGCGCAAGCCTGATGACCGTGCCGTGTGTCTCCTTGGCCAGAATGCCCAACGCCATCAGCCGCTCGCAGAACGGCCGGGCCGGTCCTGACTCCCGCCGGATCTCAACACCAACGAACAGACCCCGACCCCGTACCTCTGCGACGTGGGGTGAATCCAGCGCCAGGAGTTGCTCGCGCAGGTATGCTCCAAGCGCGGCCGAGTTCTCGCTCAACCGTTCCTCAACCACGACCTCGACCGCAGCCTTGCCCACCGCGCAGGCGAGCGGGTTGCCGCCGAAGGTCGAGCCGTGGTTGCCGGGCACGAAGACGCTCATTATCTCATCCGACGCCAGTGCGCCCGATACCGGAAAGCAGCCGCCGCCCAATGCCTTGCCGACGGTGAGTATGTCCGGCTTGACGCCATCATGATCGCAGCAGAAGAGCCGGCCGGTGCGTCCGAATCCCGTCTGTATCTCGTCGGCCATCAGCAGAATGTTGTGCGAGCGACAGACATCGCGTGCGGCAGCCATGTAGCCATCGGCCGGCACTACGATGCCTGCCTCTCCCTGAATCGGCTCCACGAAGAAGCCCACGGTGTTCGGAGTGATGGCGGCCTCTAAAGCAGGTACGTCATTGTACGGGATAATGACGAATCCCGGTGCAAAGGGACCGAAGCCGTCACGGTACAACTCCTCGGTCGAGAAGCCGACGATCGTCGTGGTGCGGCCGTGGAAGTTGTTCCGACAGACGATTATCTCGGCCTTGTCCGGCGCCACGCCCTTCTTCAGATAGCCCCAGCGTCGGGCCGCCTTGATGGCGGTCTCGCACGCCTCGGCCCCGGTATTCATCAGCAGCACCCGGTCGTAGCCGCAGACGCGCGTGATCGTCTCACAGAAGACGCCGAATGTGTCGTGATGGAACGCGCGCGAGGTCAGGCAGAGCCGGTCCATCTGCTCGCGCATCGCCGCGACAATCCTGGGATGACGATGGCCCTGGTTGAGCGCCGAGTAGGACGACAGCATATCCATATAGCGCTTGCCCTCGACATCCTCGACCCAGACCCCCTCACCGCGGGAGAGCACCACAGGCAGGGGCAGGTAGTTACGGGCGCTGTGTCTCTCGGCCAATGCGATATGCTCGGCAGTATTCAAAGTGGACTCCTTTCAGAGCTTCGGGCGGAACGCAAGTCTAGCCCGTTGCCCATCGAAGTCAACACCACTGGCTCCACAGAAGCGGAACCGCCCCGAAGGGCGGTTCCGCAAGTGACTGACCGCGGGGCTAGTTGAGGACTATCGCCTTGGTCGACGCGGTCTGGCCGTCGACGGTCAGGCGGTAGAAGTAGGTCCCGCCGGCAACGCGGCGCCCGTTGGCGTCGGTGCCGTTCCAGCTCACGGTCTGGTTACCGGCACCCATGGTGCCATTGACCAGAGTCGTGACCAGGCGGCCGCTGGTGTTGAACACGCTCAGGTTCACGTTGCCCGCCTTGGCCAGGCTGAAGCTCACGCGACCCGCGCCGCGCACGAAGGTCTGCGCGTCGGCGACCACGGCTAGGTTGGCCGCAGGCGTCTCGGCGACTGCCTGCGGTGCGAGGGAGATCTTCCAGTACTGACGGTTCGGGGTAGTCCAGTCACCGGCCATGTCACCGGCCAGGACGTACAACTCGGAAGTCGACGGACGCGACGCCATGAAGTTGCAGCGCGCGAGCGTGACCGGGTAAAGCGGCGACTGCGCCGTCACGGCACCCGTCGCGGTGCTGTACTTCCACCACTTGTTGGTCACAGTGGCGGCGTTGATGAACCCGCCCAGCCAGTACACGTCGCCGCCGATGACGGCTGTGCCGCCGTTGAACACCGGCTCAGCCAGCGTCGGGCCGGCGGTCCAGGTAATCTGGGTCGGATTCGCCGGGTTGATGACGCCCTTGTACAGGTTGGGCCAGCACGCGGAGTTGTTATAGCCCTGCGCGATGAAGATGGTGTCGCCAATGATGCCAGCCGAGCCCATGAACAGCGGGAAGGGCAGGGCGGTACCCACCGACCACGCATCAGCAGTGGCATCGTAGATGTCAACGTTATTGAACCCGGTTGAGGCGTTGTTGCCGCCGAGCACGTAGATGAGCGAGTCGCGCCAGACCACTTCGGCCGCGGCAAGCCCGATGCGCGGACGAGCGGTGCGGGTCGACCAGGTGTTCGCGGCGATGTCGAAGCACTCGTTGGTGGCGATCGCCTGCCCCGAGTTGTTGTGGCCACCGATGATGTAGATCTTGCCGTCAACGACCGAGCCAGCCAGCCAGCCGCGTGCCGTCGGCATCGAGGCCTTGGTGGCCCAGGTCCGCGTGGCCGGGTTGTACTCGTAGTTGGCAGTCAGGTAGGTGCCGGACTGGCCGGCCGGGTTGCCGCCGATCATGTACAGCTTGTCGCCGAGCGGGTCATAGACCACGGCGTGGGCGAGCCGGTCCTGGTTGGCCGGCGGCTGCGGGATGGTCTCCCAGACCGCGGCGGTCACGGTCACGGTGGTGCGCAGCGTGTCGTTCGAGCGACGCTCGTCGCCGGTCAGGTTGGTGAACATCGTGACGTTGTAGGAGCCGCCGACCGCAGTCCAGTTCGGCGTGAACGTCACTTCGGCGGTCGCGCCCGGGTTGAGCGTACCGGTGTAAGTGTAAGTCGAGTTGTAGACGCGGGTCGCGCCCGAGTCGATCCAGCAAGTGACCGGGAAGTTGCTCTCGGGGTTGGTGCCGAGGTTCTGGATGCGGCCGCGCGGGGCGATTGCGCCCGGCATCACGTTGCCGCTCGGGGCAAGGATGGCCGCCATCGCAAGGTCGTGGCCGATCGGCGCGCTGCCGCCGATGCGGATGCACCACACCATATCCGGCGTGGCCTGCTCGAGGGCAAGCAGATAGTTGTCGCGCCACATTTCGCAGCCGCCACCCAGGTCCCAGCCGGCCGGGTTGAAGCTATCCGACACGGTGTAGCTCGGGTAGTCGATCTTCCACATCGGGCTGGCGCCGGACGCGCCGGCGTTGGTCGACCAGAAGCAGTTGTTCAGCGGGTCCCAGGCGAGGCCGTAGCAGGAACCCATCTGGGCCGCAGGCTTGACCTGATGGCCATTCGTGCCGGTCACCGAGAACTTCCACATCGGGTTGCTGGAGAAGTTCGCGGTCCACAGCGAATCCTCAAGCGGGTGGTGTGCCATCGCGCGGACCGTGCCCGAGAAGCCGGAAACCGTGTAGGTGTTCACCGGGACCATCGTGGTCGCGTTGTACACGTGGTAGCGGCCGCCGTCAAAACCGGCGTACACGTAATCGGTCGCCTCGTCGTAGGCCATGTCGCGGACGCCCCAGCCCGAGGGGCCGCCGGTCTGCGGGAAGCTGTCGATGAAAGTGCGGGTCGGGTCAATCCGCCAGCGGTAGATCTTGAGCTGGGTCTGCCCGGCCGATACCCACATCAGGGTATCCTGCACGTCGGTGACGCCCACGTTGTAGACGCCGCCACCCATCTCGATGTTCTGCTTCCAGACCGTATCCCACTCGACGTCGGTGGCGAACTGGCCGTAGGGCACCCGGCCCTGAGCGGCCTGGTCGACGTCAGCCGTGACCGAGGTCTGCGGGGCGGTCAGCGACGTGGGGCTTACTGCAAGCGCAAGGCTCATCAGCAGCCCAAGCAGTATTGCACTGCTCTTCACTCTGTCCTCCTTGGTTTGTATCTGCTTGCCTCAAGCGTAATCCTGACCTTGTTCGGTCTGATTAGCGCCGGCTGAGTGGGCCACTGCCCACGGGAGGAAGTCTAGCACCCCCTGCCCGGGTGTCAAGCAGGATTCGCAGGCGCTGCATCCCCCACGCGCTCGGCCGGTTGCCTTGACTCTCGCCCGCGCACCGCTAGCATTGCCCACGATGAAAGAAGCAGGCCAGGTTCGCGAAATCCCCTCCAAGTCCGAGGCGTTCTCTGACTGGTACACCGCGGTCGTCCTGAAGGCCGAGCTTGCCGACTACGCCCCGGTGCGCGGCTGTATGGTCATCCGCCCCTACGGCTTCGCCCTGTGGGAGAACATGCAGGCCCGACTTGACGCCCGGTTCAAGGCAACCGGCCACGTCAACGCCTACTTTCCGACCCTCATCCCCGAAAGCTTCCTTATCAAGGAAGCCGAACACGTGAAGGGATTCGCGCCCCAGGTAGCATGGGTCACCCGCGGCGGCGATTCCGACCTCACCGAACGCCTCGCCCTGCGCCCTACCTCCGAAGCCATCATCAACACGATGTACGCCAAGTGGGTCAAGAGCTACCGCGACCTGCCCGTTCTCATCAACCAATGGTGCAACATCTTCCGCTGGGAAAAAGCCACGCGGCTGTTTCTACGCACGCTTGAATTCCTGTGGCAGGAAGGCCACACCCTGCACCGCACCCACGATGAGGCCCACGAGGAAGCTCTGCGCATACTCGACATCTACGTCGACTTCGTTGAAAGCGACCTCGGCTTCCCGGTCATCGCCGGGGTCAAACCCGAGAGCGAGAAGTTCCCGGGTGCTGTGCGCACTTACTCAATCGAAGCGCTGATGCCCGACGGCCAGGCCCTGCAGGCCGGCACCTCCCACGACCTCGGCCAGCACTTTGCCGAAGCCTTCGACATCCGCTACCTCGACGAAGACAACACCGAGAAGCGGCCCTGGGGCACGAGCTGGGGAGTGTCCACTCGGCTCATCGGCGGCCTGATAATGGCCCACGGCGACGACAAGGGCCTGTTTCTCCCTCCCCGCGTCGCGCCCATACAGGCCGTCATCGTGCCGATACTCTTCGGCAAGAACGACGAAGAGGTCATCGCCAGGTGCCGCGAGGCCCTCGGCCTGCTATCTTCGTTCCGCGTCAAACTGGACGACCGGACCCAGTTCACCGCCGGCTGGAAGTTCAACGAGTACGAGATGCGCGGCGTGCCCCTGCGCATAGAGATAGGCCCCAGGGACGTCCAGAAGGGCGGGGCCGTGCTCATCCCCCGCGACGGCTCGGGCAAACGCTTCATCCAGTTCGCCCAGATTGCTGAGGAAGTTCGGACAGCGCTCGACGACGTTCAGAGCGGTCTGCTCGAGCGCGGCCGCGCCTGGATGCAGAGTGTAACCACAGACGCCACCACCATCGAAGAATTCAAGGCCAGCCAGGCCGCCCGGCCCGGCCTTGTCCGCGTCCACTGGTGCGGCTCACAGGACTGCGAGAACAGGCTCATCGAGGAAACCAGAACCACCCCGCGCAACATGCCGCTGAACGAGCAAAACCATCCTGGCCACTGCATCGTCTGCGGCAAAGACACCTCCACGCGCATCTACTACGCGCGGACGTACTAGCAGGACGACTGCCGGCTGACGGCCGCCGGCAGAAGAAAGCAGCAGCCATTTTCGGGGGCCGCCACCACCCTGAACCGGCACCCAGACCACGAACCAGGCATCCGACGCGCAAGCGAACCCCGCGTCCGTACCACGGCTTTCCTGCAGCATCTGCGCCGGGATCACAACCGCAGCAGACCGCGGTCCCAACCCCTGACTTTTCCGCCAGTTGAACGCGTAACTTGCTAGGGGGTTCAACTTCGCACTCGAACCCTGCATCGAGACAACGCTTACCCGCGGGCTTGCGCCCTGCCTCGTATCACCGCTTGCCGCGTCGCTTGTCAGACATCTTCACTACCGGTTGACCCCCGGAGTCACTCCCCCCGCTACATATGGTATCAGGCCGCTTCTCCCGGCACGCCCTGCCCGCGCTTGGGCCGAAGCCACGCCAGCATGCAAACACGCGCTCGCTCGTATGGAGGAAGTTGGCAGGGCGATTGCGTCCCGAGACTGCGTCACCTCGGCCGCAGGGTCGCGACCGGGACTATCATCTCTTCCAGCGACATCCCGCCGTGCTGGAGTGTGTGCTTGTACGTCTTCTCGTATTCCCGCGGCTTGGTCGGGTAGATGAAGTAATGGTCGGACTTGGCGATGGCGAACTTGCTGGTGCTCACCTCAACCGGCAACTGCCAGTCCTCGGGCCGGGCGAGCAGCACAGCGTCGCGCTCGTCGACGCGCAGCGCGCCGCCGTACTTGTACCGCAAGTTGGCCGATATCTCACGAGAACCGTAGATGAGCGTGGGTCGGCGCACGCGCACGAAGCCGTGGTCCGAGGTAATGACCACGCGCGCCCCGCGCCGGGCCAGGGTCTTGAGAAACTCCAGCACCGGCGACGACGCGAACCAGACCCGGGTCAGCCCGACCAGCGCCGCGTCATCGGGCATTATCTCATCAAGCAGCCGGGTCTGGCGCACGGTGTGTATGAGCAGGTCGAGAAAGTTCACCACGACAGCGGTGAAGCGCACGCCCCGGTCAAGCAGGGTCGAACGCGCCGCCTCAAGCTCCTCGCCGCGGGCAATCTTGACGTAGGCGAAGCGGCCGCCCATGCGCAGCCGTTCCAGCAGGCCCTCCAGCAACTGCGCCTCGTGGCGATTCTGCCCGGTCTCCTCATACACCCACAACTTGGGATAGCGCCGGGCAATCTCCAGCGGCAGCATCCCGCTGAAGATGGCGTTTCGCGAATACGGCGTGGCCGAGGGCAGTATCGAGCAGTACTCGCGGGTCTCGACAGCGAAGTGGTCCCGCAGCAGCGGCACGAGCGCGTCCCACTGGTCCAGGCGCATCGAGTCGAGCACCACGAGATACACCGGCCCGTCGGCCCACAGCGGCTGGACGAAGGTTTCGATGAACCGGTGGGACATCACCGGACCGGACCCGCTCAGCCAGCCGCGGTAGTTGTCCTCAACGTAGCGGCAGAACAGCTCGTTGGTTTCGCGCCGGCGGTCGACCTGCACGTCCTCAAGCGCCGCGTCACCGTACCGGCCGAGCAGCCGCTGCCAGTGCAGGAAGTTGCGGTAGAGCTCGACCCAGCCGGCCCAGTCGCGCGCCTCGCGATCCCGGCTGGTTGCGGCCATGTACTCGGCGCCGATGCGGCCGGCAACGAGCCGCTGCTTCTCCAGCAGACGCTTGACCACAGCCAGGAGCTGAGCCGGGGTGAAAGGTTTGATAATGAAGTCGTCGACGAGCTTGCCGTACGCTTCGTTTATCAGCATCTCCTCGTCCGACTTGGTGACCATCGCGACCTGAAGGTTGGGGTCGGCCGCCTTGAGCCGGGTCAGCACCTCGAGCCCGTCCATACCGGTCATTATCTCGTCGAGCAGCACGAGGTCGAAGTCGCGCGACTTGAGCAGCTCCAGTCCGTCCGGGCCGTTGGTCGCCGTCTCGACCGTGTAACCCTTGTCCTTGAGCGCGTATACGAACGGTCGGAACATATCGATCTCGTCGTCGATCCAGAGAATCCTCATGCGCCACCTGCCCTTGCCGTCTGCTGTTCCGAACCGTCCGACGCGACCGGGAGGAAGATCGAAAACACGGTCCTGCCCGGTCGGGTCTCTTTCAGTATCAGGCTGCCGGAATGGTAGCTTTCGACTATGCGCTTGGCCAGGGTCAGACCCACGCCCCAGCCGTGCTTCTTGGTCGTCACGCCCGGCTCGAACAGCCGGTCGAGTTTGACTCCTTCTCCCGAGTCGGTGACCTCGATCTCCATCTGGCGCCGGTCCGCGGTGAGCGCAGTGCGCACCACGACCTCGCCTTCGCGCGTGCCGATGGCGTCGACCGAGTTCCGCAACAGGTTCTCCAGCATCCAGGCGAACAGAACCTCGTCGACGCGGACCGGTTCGTCCGCGCCCAGTTCGACCGCGAACCGCACGGTCCGGGGCGAGCGCCGCCGGACAAAGGCGACCGAGCGCTCGATTGCCGCGCCGATGCGCTGGGGCGAAAGCTCGGGCGGCAGGCCGATGCGGCTGAACCGCTCCAGTATGACGCGCATCCGGTCGAGGTCGGCTTCCATCTCTCCGACAACCTCACCCCCGCCGCGCGCACGGATAACATCAAGCCACGCGGCAAAGGACGACAGCGGCGTGGCCATCTGGTGAGCGGTCTCCTTGGCCAGCGCGGTCCAGATATGCTCCTGCTCGCGCCGCTTGTAGGCGAGTATCCCCCACACCCCGACCGCGATGAACCCGACAAGCAGGAGCAACTGGAACACCGAGAACAGCCGCACCGAGCGCACCGATGCGGCAAGGTCGGCATTTATCCGGCGCAGGATGATCGTCGAACCGGACACGCCATAGTGAATCTCGCCGAGGTAGCGGGTGGACTCGCTGTCCGCCACGGTCAGCGGAACCGGGTCGTGCTCCCGGTCAAGTTCGATGACTATGGCGGCAAGCTGGGCCGAATCCGGGTCATCAACCGGCAAGTTGCGGTGCGAAGTCGCCACGCCCCTTGCATCCGTAATGACCACGGGAAAGTCCAGCTTCTTGATTACCTCTTCGAAGATTATGTCCAGCTCGGGAGAGCCGGACTCGGACGGCTCGGTGGCGCGGCTCATGAACTTCGCGTAGAGCCGCGACCGGAGCTGGGTGTCGTTCTCCAGCTCCACCGAAAGGGTTCGGGCGTAGCGGTCCCACAGGCGCGACAACCGCATCAGCACCACCTGGGAATAGAAAAACCAGACCCCGGCCAGCGCCAGGAGCCCGGCTACAAAGTAAAGCTGCAGCAGCCGCGGCCCGAACTTGAAACGAGAGCGGTTCAAAAACGTTAAGGTATCAAACACAGCATAGGCCCGGCCTTGCGTGAGTCAAGCCGTGATGCCAGGCGCTATCAAGTGCGCTGCCCGCGGGCTTCGATGTTGACAGCCGACCGGAATCAGCCGATGATACCCACCCCGACTTGCGTCAGAGAAAAGGAGCAGCCGTGAGCCATACACCTAAGGACTTCAGAACGCTCTGCGTTCACTCGGGCCAGCCTCACGAGGGCGCCGGCCCGCTCGTTGTGCCGATAGTCGCATCCTCGACCTTCCGCTTCCGCGACGCCCGGCACGGCGCCGACCTGTTCGCGGGCAAGGAGGAAGGCTACATCTACTCCCGGCTGCTCAACCCGACCGTGCGGGCCCTGGAGGACTGTCTTGCCGAACTCGAAGGCGGCAGTCACGGCCTGGCCTGCTCATCAGGCATGGCCGCCATCAGCACCCTCATCACCGGCCTGGTTTCATCGGGCGAGCACCTCGTCTGCTCGGAGTCGGTCTACGGCGCGACCGCAAGCCTGCTGACAAGCGTCCTTGGCCGGCTCGGCATCAACTTCACGATGGTCGACACCTCGGACCTGCACGCGGTGCGGTCGGCCATCAGGCCTGAAACCAGGCTCGTGTTCGTCGAAACCCCGGGCAATCCGACGCTGGTGGTTTCGGACATCGCCGCGATCGCCGCAATCTGCCACGAGCGCGGCATCCGTCTCGCGGTCGACAACACCTTCATGGGCCCGGCCCTGCAAAAACCTCTCGCCCTGGGCGCCGACTTCGTGGTTCACTCGCTCACCAAGTCATTGAACGGCCACGCCGATGTGGTCGGCGGCGCCATCGTCACCAGGGACGCGGCCGACTACGCGCCGCTGCGCAAGACCCTGAACCACCTCGGCGGAACGCTGGCGCCGTTCGAGGCCTTCCTCGTCCACCGCGGCATCAAGACCCTGGCCCTGCGCATCGAACGTCAGTGCGCCAATGCCCAGCGCGTCGCCGAGATTCTGTCGACGCATCCTAAGGTCGACTGGGTCGCCTTCCCGGGCCTCGCCAGCCATCCGCAATACGACCTGCACCGCCGCCAGGCATCGGGACCGGGCGCGATGATCAGCTTCGAGCTGAAGGGCGGGCTCGACGCCGGCGTGCGGCTGATAAATTCCACTCGACTCTGCGCTCTGGCGGTCAGCCTCGGCGGGGTCGAGACCCTCATACAGCACCCGGCGTCAATGACGCATGCAACGATGCCGGCTGACCTGCGGCGCCAGGCGAAGATAACGGACGGGCTCATCCGGCTCTCGGTCGGCATCGAAGCCGTGGAGGACATCGTCGCCGACCTCGTGCGCGCGCTGGAGGCGGCCTGACAGCGTCGCCTTGACTCCCCTGCCGGTGCAACTAGAATCGGGCCATGCCGCTTACCCCGATTGAAATTCGCAAGAAGGAATTCGGTCGCGCACTGCGCGGCTGGGCACCGGAAGAGGTGCGCGAGTTCCTGAACGCAGTCGCCGCCGAAATCGAGGACCTGCGCCGCGAGCGCGCCGAGCTGAGCGAAAAGGTCGAGGAGCTGCTCGCCCGCATCGCGACCTACGAGCGCACCGAGAAGCTGCTCCAGGACACGCTGGTGACCGCCCAGAAGGCGACCGGCGAGCTGCGCGAATCGGCCGAGCGCGACGCCCGCAGCATCGAGAACGACGCGCGGCTCAAGGCCGAACAGATGCTGCTCGATGCCCGACGCGATGCCGACCGGATCCGCGGACAGGTGCGCGGCCTCACTGCACGGCGCGCTGCGCTCATCCACGAGATTGCCGCAGTCGCGCGGACCTATCTTTCGCTCGCAAAGAGCCTCGAGAGCAAGCCGGAAGACATCGAAGATGCCGACGACTCCGACGAGCCAGCTGATACAGCAGAGCCTGCAGGCGATCCGGAGTAGGTCCGGGTTCGAACCCGAAGTCGGCATAATCCTGGGCACAGGCCTGGGCCGCCTCGCCACAGAGGTCGAGGCCGACACGACGATACCCTACTCCGACATTCCCAACTTCCCCGCGCCCACGGTTGAGAGCCACCGCGGCCGGCTCATACTCGGCCGGCTGTCCGGGCGCCGCGTCGCGGTGATGCAGGGGCGGTACCACTACTACGAGGGCTACGATACTGCGCAGATAACCCTGCCCGTGCGCGTGCTCAAGGCGCTGGGCATCTCGACGCTGGTCGTGTCCAATGCGGCCGGCGGCGTCAATCCCCAGTTCCGCGCCGGCGACATCGTGGCCATCACCGACCACATCAACCTGACCGGCCACAACCCGCTGCGCGGGCCCAACGACGACAGCCTCGGCCCGCGATTCCCGGACATGTTCGAGGTCTACACCCCGGCACTGGTGGACCTGGCCGAGTCGACCGCGCTGCGCTTGGGCATCGCCCTGCGCCGCGGCGTCTATGCCTGGGTCACCGGCCCCAACCTCGAAACCGCGGCGGAGTACCGCTACATCAGAACTATCGGCGCCGACCTCGTCGGAATGTCCACCGTGCCCGAGGTCATCGTGGCCCGCCACTCGGGGCTACGCGTGCTCGGCTTCTCGGTCGTAACCGACATGGGCCTGCCCGACGCGCTGCACGCGGTGGACCTGCCCGAGGTTTTGCGCGTCGCGGCCGAGGCCGAACCGAGACTCACCCGGCTGGTTGCCGCGGTCGTGGAGGCAATCTGAGCCGCGCGCTGCGCCTGCTGCTCGCCGCGCTGGTGCTCTTTGTCGCCTGTCCCAAGCGCCAGGCCCGGGCACCGCTTCCGGCGGATGCGGCCGAGGCGCTTGAGCGCGCGATCGAACATCTCGAAGCCGGCCGGTACAAGCCCGCGACCGAAGCGTTCACCTTCGTCATCTTCAACTACCCAGGCTCGCGCCAGGCCGCCGACGCCCAGTACTGGCTGGCCGAGACCCACTACCGCAACAAGGACTACGATCAGGCCCAGACCGAGTTCGACTTCTACCTCAAGAACTTCCCCAACGCGCGCTACCGCGAGGAGGCGAACTTCAAGCTCGCCGACGCAGCTTTCAGAGCGGCGCCGCCCGCGGCACGCGACCAGTCCCGCGCGCTCAAGGCTCGCGCGATAGTCGCCGAATTTCTCGAGGAATACCCGGAATCACCGCTCGCGCCCAGGGCCGAATCGCTGGCCGCGGCCATCGAAGAACGCCTCGCGGCCAAAGAACTGGCCGCAGCCCGGCTCTACTTCAAGGCAGGCGAGTATCGCTCGGCCCTGGTCTACTACGATTACCTCGAAGCTGACCGGCCCGGGATGAGATGGACCGGCCTCGACCGGGTGCAGTACGGTATCGCCCTGCTGGGAACCGGCGACACTGCGCGCGCGCGCCGGGTCTTCGAGGCGATACTTGAAGGCCCGTTTGACGACGCCGCCAGGGAGCAGGCCCGGTCCCGGCTCAGGCCCTTGCGCTAGGGCCGCCATGCGGCTCGGCATTTTCGGCGGTGCTTTCGACCCTTTTCACCTTGGTCACCTGCTCGCGGCCGACGACGTCCGCGGCCAGCTCGGGCTGGACCAGGTGCTCTTCGTGCCCACCTTTGCCCCGGCCCACCGCCGCGCCCCGGTTGCCGAGTACCGTCATCGCCGGACAATGACCAGGCTGGGTGCAGAACTTCTGCCCGGGCTTGACGTGTTGGACATTGAAGAGCGACTGCCCGTGCCCTCCTACACAGTGCAGACCCTCGCGGCCATAGCGCACGAGAAACCCGGGGCCCGACTCTGGTTCATTGTCGGCGCCGACCAGTACGCCACGATGCCGCGCTGGCACAGGCCGGAGGAACTCGTTCGCCTCGCCCGGCTTGCGGTAATCAGCCGTCCCGGGTCACCGCGTCCGCGGCTCTGGCCCGGGCACCCGCGCTCGCGCGTTCGCTTTATCGATGTGATACCGGTAGACATCGCGGCCGCCGCGGTCCGCGCAAGGCTTGCTTCGGGCCGCTCTGTGCAGTATATGTTACCCACCGCAGTGGCCAGGTACGCGAGCCGTCACCGGCTCTACCTGAATGCGGCCGACCGCAGAGAAACCAAATGACGGAGGTCCACTGATGTTCGGTATCGCCCACGCCCAGACCGCTGCCCCGGGCCAGACCCCGGCAGCGGGCGGCGCGATGAACAGCATTCTCGGGTTCCTGCCCATCATCCTCATCTTCGCTGTGCTTTACTTCCTGATGATCCTGCCCCAGCAGCGCCGCCAGAAAAAGCAGCAGCAGATGCTCGAGGCACTCAAGCGCGGCGACCGCGTCGTGCTCTCCTCCGGCATCCACGGCATCATCAGCAATGTGAAGGAACACACCTTCCTCGTCAAGGTCGCGGAGAACGCCGAACTGGAGATTGACAAGGGCTCGGTCGCCTACAAGATCGGCGCCCAGCAGTAACCGACCGTCCCGATTCGTGACCGGCAGGAATCGCCGCGTCGTCCTCTACGGCAATCCGGCCTTGCGCACGCGCGCACGCCGGATCGAGCGCATCGAACCCGGCCTTAAGAGACTTTTCGAAGACCTCAAGAAGACGATGATCGAACAGGACGGGGTTGGCCTTGCCGCCAACCAGATCGGCGAGCCGCTGGCGGTAATCGCGGTGAACCCGCGGGGTAGCGAGGACGGCGCCGGTGCGTTCTGCGTGGTCAACCCGGACGTAGTCGAGCGTGAAGGCAGTGTTGAGAACGAAGAGGGCTGCCTCTCCCTGCCCGGCCTGTTCGACGTGGTCGAACGGCCGGCCCGCGTGGTGGTCAGTGGTCTGGACGAAAACGGCAGACCGGTTCGCCACGAGGCCACTGGCCTGCTCGCGCGCGCCTTCTGCCACGAGATTGACCACATCAACGGCATTCTTTTCATCGACCATATCAGCCCGACGCGACGGCGGATGCTTGAGGCGCGGCTCAAGGAGCTGGAGGAACAGGAGAAGGCCGAATGCGGCTAGTCTTCTTCGGCACGGCCGAGTTCGCGGTGCCTAGCCTGCGCGCACTCCTCAATGCCGGCCACGAAATCACGGCCGTGGTCACCGCGCCGCCGCGCCCGGCCGGCCGAGGCCAGCGGCTGCGCGCCAGTCCGGTTGACGATGCTGCACGCCGGATTGGGCTCAACGTGCTGCAGCCGCTCGACCCCAACGACCCGGCCTTTGTCAACCTGGTGGTGACGCTGCAACCCGAACTGGGTGTCTTGGTCGCCTATGGTTCGATCCTCCGCCGTCGCCTGCTGGAGATACCTCGCCGCGGCATGTTGAACCTTCACCCTTCTCTATTGCCCCGCTACCGTGGCGCCGCGCCCATCCAGCGTTGCCTGATGGACGGAGTCCAGGAGACCGGCGTCGCAGTCATCCGGATGGAACGCAAGGTGGACGCCGGCGCCATCGCCGCGCTGGAACGCACGCCGGTCGGTCCGGAAGAGACGGCCGGCGAGCTCTCTGCACGACTTGCCGAGGCCGGGGCACGCCTGCTTGTCGCCGTCGTCGACAGAATGGCTTCCGGTGAGGTGACTGCCGTGCCCCAGGACCATACCTGCGCGTCGACCGCTCCCAAGATCACCAAGACCGACCGCGCCGTGGACTGGAACCGCCCTGCCGCGCGGGTCCACAATCTCATCCGCGCGCTTTCGCCCGAACCCGGCGCGGTAACCGCCCTGCGCGGCCGCCGGCTCGTCCTGTTGCGCTCCCGTCCGGTCGCACAGTCTGCCACAGGCCCGCCCGGAACAGTCATGGTCGAGTGCGGCAGCCTCACGGTTGCCTGCGCCGATACCGCCGTTGAGCTGCTCGAGTTGCGCCCTGAAGGCGGCAAGACCGTCTGCGGGACAGACTTCATCCACGGATACCGGCTCAAGCCCGGTGAAAGGATGGTTCAGCCGTGAAACGCAAGGCCCACCGAGGGTCGGCGATCGGCACCCTTCTGCTCGTGATTCTGGTACTGGCGGGCCTCGCCGCGCTGTTCAATTGGGTCATAATGCCACTCGTAGTGGGACAGGGCCGCGTCACGATCGTCGCCGATGTCATCGGTCTTGACCGCTTTGCTGCAGAAGAGACGCTCAACCGACGAGGACTGCGCGTCATTGAAGTGCGCACCGTGCCCAACGCCGAAGTCAAGACCGACCACGTCGTCGCCCAGCAACCGGCCCCGGGCACGCGGGTCAAGCCCGGCCGCGGCGTGCGCCTCGATGTCAGCCGCGGCGCCGGCCGCACGCGCGTGCCCTACGTCGCCGGTCTGCCTCTGGACAAGGCGACCGAGGTCATAGAAGAAGCCGGGCTGGTTTTCGGCGGCGTCGAGTCACTGCGGACGCAGAACCTGCCCGCTGGACAAGTGATTGCCACGGTCCCCGCCGGCGGCACCGAACTGCGCGAAGGCGAATCCGTCATTCTGCAGGTCTCCTCACGCGTCGGCCGCTTCCCGATGCCCAACCTGGTGGGGATGAACATCGAGACCGCCCAGGGACTGGTGATGTCGCAAGGGCTGGTGCTCGGCGAAGTCCGCGAGGCGGCCAGTGACGAACCCCCGGGAATGGTGCTCATCCAGTACCCCGAGGATGGCACGGCCGTGAAGTCCGGCGATACCGTCGGGCTCATCATCGCCCACCCCCGACAATGAGCGCGCTGTTGTCCGTTTCGATACTTGACTGCGACTGGTTGCGGCTGGGCGCGGAGCTGGACGCGGCCGTGCGCGCCGGGGCCGACGCGATACACCTCGATGTGATGGACAGTCACTTCGTGCCCAACCTGTCGTTTGGCGTGCCCATCGCCCGGGCGGTGCGCGCCGCGGTCACCGTCCCGGTCCACGCGCACCTTATGACGCTCGAACCGGAGTGGCTGGTCGAGAAGTTCACGCCATTTGCCGATCTCATCACGGTACACGTCGAGGCAACCGAGATGCTCGACAGCTGCATCGAAACCGTGCGCGGCGCTGGCCGGGGCTTCGGCATATCGCTCAACCCCGGCACAATGATAGAACAGGTCTTCGACCTGTTGCCACGTGTAGATGAGGTCCTGGTGATGAGCGTGTACCCCGGCTATGGCGGCCAGGCCTTCATGCCCGAGGCAATCGAGCGCATCGCGCGCCTGCGCGAGCGAATCGGGCGCGAGTGCCTGCCCTGCGCGATTGCGGTCGATGGCGGAGTCAACACAGCGAACGCCGCCGATATCGTAAGGGCTGGCGCCGACTGGCTCGTCGCCGGATCGGCAGTCTTCCAGAGCCCGGACTATGCAGCGACCATCCGCGCGCTCAAAGGAGCTGACAAGTGAGATCCCCGACCCAGCCCGACCTTCGTTCGGGCTCACCACAGCGCCAGTGTTCGGCCTTCTGACCGACAAGTTCACCCAGCTACAGCGCAGGTTGCTCGGCTACGGTCGCCTGTCCGCCGGTGAAGTCTCCACGGCACTGCGCGATGTGCGCTCCGTGCTGCTCGACGCCGACGTGAACTTCAAGGTCGTGGGCCACTTCGTGCGATCGGTTGAAACAGCGGTCAAACAGCAGCAGGTTGAGGCCAGCCTCAAGCCCGGCGAGCTCATCAATGTCACGCTCTACCACGAGATGGTCAGGCTTCTCGGCGGCAGGGCCCAGAAGCTCGACCTGTCGCCCAACCCTTCGATCATCAGCCTTGTCGGGCTTCAGGGCACGGGCAAGACCACCTTCGCCGGCAAGCTCGCCCACCGCTACAAGGGCCGCCGGCCGCTGCTGGTTGCCTGCGACCCGACGCGACCGGCCGCCTCGGACCAGCTGCGCTCCGTTGCCGAACGTGCCGGAGTCGATTTCTTCCCGGTTTCTGACGACGTGGTCGCGACGACTCGACAGGCCTTGCGCCACGCCCGCGACCGCGGCAACGGCGTCATCGTCATCGACACCGCTGGTCGCCTTCACATCGACGACGAACTGATGAACGAGCTTGCCGCAGTACAGGATGTGGCGAACCCGACCGCAACCCTGCTCGTGCTGGACGGCATGGTCGGCCAGGACGCCGTGACTCAGGCCGAGAAGTTCAGCTCGCGTCTGAAGGTGACCGGGCTCTGCTTCACCAAGCTCGATGGCGACGCGCGCGGCGGTGCGGTCATCTCGGTCCGCCACATGACCGGTCTGCCCGTGCTGTTCATCGGTACCGGCGAACACCTGGGAGATGTCGAGGAATTCCACCCAGACCGCATCGCCTCTCGGATTCTTGGGATGGGCGATATGAAAGGTCTCGCCGAAAAGGTGCAGGCCGCCACCGACCCGCGCCAGCAGGCTGAAACCGCAAAGAAGTTCCTGCAAGGCAAGTTCGACTTCGACGACTTCCTCAATCAGTTGCGCAGCATCAAGAAGATGGGCAGCCTTTCCAAGCTTCTCGCCATGGTCCCGGGCGCCCAGAACATCGATGTCGACGAAAGCGAGTTCACGAAGGTGGAGGCAATGATCCAGTCAATGACCCCTGCCGAACGCCGCGACCCGGACATCATCGACGGCTCGCGCCGCCGTCGCATTGCGGCGGGTTCCGGCAGCTCGGTTGCCGATGTGAACCGCCTGCTGAAGGAGTTCGCACAGGCCCGCCAGATGGCCCGCGCGATGGGTTCGGGCAGAATGCCCCAAGCCGGCCGGCCCGGCAGGTACCGCCCACGCTAGCCGTTCGACGACGGAAGCCTGCTGACTGGCAGCAGAACCCTGCCCACCGAGCGATCACAGAACAGGGCGGCGGGTTGCCCCGCCGCCTGCCGGAATCGCCGCGCGTCTCGCGCTACACTCTGACCTGCTGCACCACGCTATCGATCGCCTGAGGCGCAGCCCCCTCACCGCTATCGGTCGCTTCGCCATTCGCAGTCAGCTCGCCCATCCTGCGCGCACCCGGCACGAGCCTGGTGTTCCAGTTCGCCACTGCATCATTGTAGGACTTCGACGCGCGCCGCAGTCCCTCGCCGATTTCCTCAAGATGGTCCGTGAAACGGGAAACACGCTCGTACAGCTCCTTGCCCGCTGCGCGTATCTGCTCGGACCGTACGGTCACCTTCTCCTGCTGCCAGGTCAATGCGACTGACTTGAGCAGCGCGACCAGGGTTGCCGGCGTCGCCATCACGACCTTCGAACGCAAGCCGTCATCCACGAGCTCACGGTCCTGCTCGACCGCGGCTGACAGGAAAGACTCTCCGGGAAGGAACAGCACGGAGACATCGGGTCTACCTGCCTCGCCGTGACCGTTCGGGCCCAGGTGCGCGAGATGCTCGCGCACGGCGGATGCGTACTCGGCGAGCTTTGCGGTACGCGTCGCCGCATCGCTTGCCTCCATTGCCTCGAGATAGCTACCCAGCGGTACATGGGCATCGACCGCGATCGACCGCCCCCCGGGCAGCCGCACCAGCAGGTCGGGCCGCTCACCTTCTGCTGCGGGTTCCAGGTCACCGAATTCGCAGAACTCGGCCAACCCAGCCAGCTCGACCACGTGCCGCAGGGAAACCTGTCCCCATGCCCCCGTTCCGCCCGGCGTCTGCTTGAGGGCGGCAACCAGGGCCGCGGTCTCGCGCTTCAGGGTCTCACTCGCCTGCGCCAGTCCGGCGAGCTGTTCCTCGAGACTGCCATAAGCCCTCTGCCGTTCAGTCTCAAGCTCATCAACGCGGGCCTCGAATCGCTTCAGGGCATCGGCTATCGGGCCAACCAGCATTTTCATCTCCGCGTGCTGCCGGTCGATACCGCCCTCGGCCTTGCCCACAACGCTCTCCAGCGCCTTGCGCGCCAGATCGATGAACACCTCATTGTTGCTCTTGAGAACGCCGTTGGCAAGGCGGCTGAACGAGTTCTTCAGCTTCTCGGTCGCTTCGTCCAACAGCCTCTTCTGTTCCTTGATGCCGCGCGAGGCTTCTTCGAGTCGCGTCTGGGCCTGTATCCGCAACTCCTTCTCTCTGTCCAGCTCGCGCCGCAGCTCTTCGTTGGCGCTGTCCAGCTTGTCGAGTTGGCCGTGCAGGGCCTCATTGGCAGCCTGCAGGCTCTCGGCCTTCATCTCGATCTGCATCATCAGACGATGCATCCGGGCGCGCACCATCGCGCCCGACCACATCCACGCGGCAATACCCACCAGTGCCACAGCCCCAAACACCACGAGCAGGCTCATCTCACAGCACCCCTTTCGCGGTCGCATCCGTTACCGAGTCTGTCTCGCAAAGCCTGTAAATCAGCTCGGGCCCGACCGATGCACCCGACCTTACGGACAGACAATCAGGTTTTCTAGAACTGCCTTGGAACAAGGCTTGGCAGGCCTTGGCGAGTCTTTCATCGAACAGGTTGGCAGACAGAAGCTGCCTCCCGGCGCCTCCTCGCCGACCGGCCCTGAGCCGATACTAGTCGTCGACTGCTGCTTGTCAAATGAATCTTGATGCTGCGCGACCTGTGCCAGCCGATTGCCAGCCTGTGGTGTCCCAAGGATATACAAAAAGGTGGCCCGGACGATGCCCGGGCCACGAGCCGTTGGGACGGTTGCTACCGCGTCCGCGGACATTATGACGTCTGACGAATCATTGTCAAGCAAAGCAGAGAACGCGCCGGCCCGACAGGACTGCTGTGCGGCGCCACCGGTCTCCCGCCATCCACGTATGGGAATCGCTCGGCGAGTCGGATCGCCCCTCGCGCCTATGAACCCGCTCCGGCCGGACCCGCCAAGCGCCTGGCAAGTCGCGTGCAACTCGGACAATCACCGACACTTGCGACAGTCAACAGCTCTGTGCTTGACTATTGCCTGCCGCGGACTAGCCTATCGCCGTGACAGTCAGCGGCTTCTTCAAGAGCATCGGCGAGCGCTTCTCCAATGACATCGCCATAGACCTGGGCACTTCTTCCACCCTTATCTATGTCAAAGGCAAGGGCATCGAACTGCGCGAACCGTCGATTGTGGCTATCGACGAAGGCACTCACGAGGTTGTTGCGGTCGGAGCAGAGGCGAAGCGAATGCTCGGGCGCACGCCCGAGGGCATTCGCGCCATTCGCCCGATGAAAGACGGCGTCATCGCCGACTTCGGCATCGTCGAGCTGATGCTGAAGAGCTACATCGGTATGGTCCAGCGCAAGAAGCTTTTCGTCCGCCCGAGGGTCATCGTCTGCGTCCCCTCTGGCATCACCGAGGTCGAGAAGCGTGCAGTGCGCGACTCGATTGAGGCCTCGGGCGCGCGCGAGATTTACCTCGTTTCCGAGCCTATCGCCGCGGCCATCGGCGTCGGCCTGCCCGTCGAAGCGCCCACCGGCAACATGATAATCGACATCGGCGGCGGCACGACTGAGATCGCCGTGGTCGCCCTGTCCGGTGTGGTCAACGCCGGCTCCATCCGCGTTGCGGGCGATGAAATGGACGAGGCGATTATCAACTACATCAAGAAGAACTACAACCTGATCATCGGCGAGCAGACCGCCGAGAGCATTAAGATGGCCATCGGCTCGGCGTACGCGACCGGCAAGGAAGAAACGATGGACGTCAAAGGCCGGGACCTCGTGTCCGGCATCCCCAAGACCATCCGCATCTCCAACACCAAAGTACGCGAGTCGCTGGAAGAGCCGGTCTCGCTCATCGTCGACGCAGTCCGTCTTGCGCTAGAAAAGACGCCGCCCGAACTGGCTGCCGATATCGTCGACCGCGGCATCTACATGGCCGGCGGCGGTGCCTTGCTACGTGGTCTCGACCTGCTTCTGAAAGAGGAAACCAGCCTGCCTGTATACGTTGCCGAGAACCCGCTGGAAAGCGTGGTCCGCGGCGCCGGCCGCATCCTCGAGAACATCCACGTCAACGAGAAGCTCATCCTGCGCGCGAAGTAGGGCGCATGGACGGGCTTGCCTGGTGCCTGCATGAAAATCCCGCTGGTTGATACCTGGCCCGGCCGAGCTGCCGCACTGCTGGTTCTCGGAGGAATCGTGCTCCAGGCCTTGCCTGCGCGCACCCGCCGCGCTGCCGCCGCCTCGGCACAGATGGTCATCCTGGCCCCATTGCGACTCGCAGCGGGACTCGCCGATCGGCTCATCGGATCTGCTGAAGAGAACCGCCGCCTGAGCGAACTCGCCACACGGCTCGCGGTCGAAAACGCCCGACTGCTCACGCTCACCCGGGAAACGAATGAAGAGGCGTACGACCCGACGCTTGTCAGAGCGCCAGTCGTCGCCCGCGACCTGGCAACTTTTCAGCAATACATGGTGATCGGCCGCGGCTCAGAGCACGGCGTGCGCCTTGCTGCACCGGTGCTCTCCCCTGAGGGCGTCGTCGGCAAAATAGTACGGGTGGGACCAGCCCAGTCGCTGGTCGAGTGCGTGCACGCCCCTGACTTCCGCGTGTCGGTCCTGAACCGTCGAACTGATTCTCCCGGTTTGGCAGGTCCTGGTCCGCTCGGCGCGCTCCAAGTGTACTTCGCCGCTCAGGACGCCGACTACAGAGTTGGCGACACCCTGGTCACGGCTGGACTGGGCGGCGTGTTCCCCCGCGGCCTGCCAGTGGGCATCGTCAGCCAGGTCGGTCCCGGTGCCGACCCCATGCTCCAACGGGTCGTCGTTACCCCCTTCGCCCGCGTTTCTCACCTGCGCACCGCGCTCGTCCTTCGTCTTGACGGACCCATCCCGGGCAGCGATTGGCTTGATAATATCGGCTCGCCCGACACGCTGATACCGCAGGGTGGAACCACTCAATGAGAACAGCGGCCGCTTTCGTCCTTGTCTACGTCCTGTTCCTGCTCCAGTCGGCCATCAACGAAGCGGCACCTGACCTGGCGTACGTCACTGTCATCGTCGTCGCCCTCCACGAGACCCGGCTTGTGGCGGTGCTGCTGGCCGGTTTCCTGGGCGTCTGCTTCGACAGCCTGTCCTTCTCTCAGGCCGGGTTGCACACCGCGGCATTCGCGCTAGTCGGTTACTTCGCCGGTGCTGCCCGACGTTACATCTACCGCGTCGCTTGGGCAACACCCCTGCTGGTTGTACTCGCGCTTGTCATCCGCTGGATTCTGAGACTGACCGCCAGCCCGAATCCTCCGGACCCGTTCCCGACTTCTATATCGGTGGCGCTTACGCTCGCTTTCATTCCCCTCGCTGACTGGTTCGTGGCACAAGTGCTGTTTCCGAAATGGAATCAAGACTGAGGCCGACTGCAGCGGTCTTCACATTGCTGCTTGCGGCAATCGTATTCCGGCTCGGCATACTGCAAGTCGCTCAGGGCTCGCGCTACGCCAGGCTGAGTGACCGCAACCGCATCCGCCAGGTCATCAGGCCCGCCCCACGCGGCCGCATACTCGACCGCTCTGGCCGCATAATCGCTGACTCCAGACCATCTTACACCGCGACTGCGGTGCCGACTGAGCTTGACTCCGCGGCCATCGAGAGACTTGCCCGCGCCATCGGCTACTCGGGCGAGGCGTTGCGCGCGCGCCTCAGACCGGTAGCGGCGTGGCCCTCACCCGTGTCTGTGAAGCGCAACCTACCATTCGACGAAGTCGCCCGACTTGCCGAGAACGCGTTTCGACTCAATGGAGTCGCGGTGCGCACGGACCCCCTGCGGTACTACCCGTTCGGCCGCTCCTGCGCCCACGCAGTCGGCTACGTCGCCGAGGCGAACGACAACGAACTCAAGGCCGACACGGGCCTGCGCCGATTCGACTACGTTGGCCGTGTCGGCATCGAAGCGCAGTACGAGCAGCTCCTGCGCGGCCGGGCCGGGTTCGAGTACCTCGAAGTCGACGCACGCGGGCAGGAGATCGGCCCACTGCGCGAGAAGCGACCCGAACCGGCCATACCGGGCGCTGACCTCCACCTGACTCTCGACGTGGACATGCAGGAACTCGCCTGGCGACTCACCGAGGGTTACGAGCGCGCCGCGGTAGTTGCCATCGAGGTGAAGACCGGGGCGGTTGTGTGCCTCGTTTCGCGCCCTGCGTTTGACCCCGCGTTCTTCCTTGACCGAGTCGATCCGACCGCGTGGAACCGGCTCGCCGACAATCCCTCAAAACCTTTCTACAACCGGGTCGTGTCATCAGGCTACCCGCCAGGCAGCACGATGAAGCCCGTCACCGCTCTGGCCGGCCTCCGTCGGCGAGTGGTGAGCCGCGACACGCGTCTTCAGCCTTGCGCCGGCGCGCTGCGCTACGGCAACCGCACTTTCCGTTGCTGGGGCGTACACGGTTCGACCAATCTCATCGAGGCCTTGGCGGTGTCGTGCAACGTCTACTTCTACCAGCTTGGACAGCGAATTGGCCTCGACAGCCTCACGTTGTACGCCCGAGCTTTGGGGATGGGCGAGCTCACCGGCATCGACATCCCCGGCGAAAAGCCCGGCAACATTCCGACGCGCGACTGGCTGAACCGCCGCTACGGCCGCGGCCGCTGGGGCGCTGGCTCACTGCTCAACTTCGCGATCGGCCAAGGCGAAGTGCTGGCCACGCCTCTGCAGATGGCATGGCTATACGCCGCGATCGGCAACCGGGGCATCGCCTGCCGTCCTCATCTGCTTGAGCGCGCCATGCTGTCCGGCCAAACGATCTGGCAGTCGGCTATCGAGCAACGCGTTCTACCGGTGAGCCAGGCCGACCTCGCCATAGTCAGGCTCGGACTTGATCGGGTCGTCGAACACGGCACAGGTGCTGCAGCACGCATGCGCGAGGTCGCAATATCGGGCAAGACCGGCACGGCCCAGGCTCCGCCCCGGCCCGACCACGCCTGGTTTGTCGGGTACGCCCCCTCTGACGACCCGCAGCTTGCGTTCGCAGTGCTCGTCGAGAACGCCGGCCACGGCGGCGCCGTCGCCGCGCCCATCGCACGCCAGCTCGTCCGGCAGTACTTCTTCCCGGGCGAACCGGTGCCACCCGACAGCTCGACCAGCGATTCGTTATCCCGTGATGGAGCCGAACCATGAAACGCGCCGACGCGTTGCTGGCCGCGGTGCCGGTGCTGCTCGCGCTGGCCGGCGCAGCGCTGATATACTCGGCCGGCGGTACCTACCACTTCACCCGTCAGTTGCTCTTCCTGCCGGTGGCGTTGGCGGCCGGGACTGTGCTTGCGCTGGTACCGCGCCGTCTCGTCTACGGACTTGCGGAGGCTTTCTGGGTTGTTTTCGTAGTCCTGCTTCTTGCCGTGCTTCTTGTCGGCACCGGCCCCGGGTCGAACCGCTGGTTCTCGGTGGGTGGATTCTACCTGCAGCCGTCGGAATTCGCCAAGCTGGCGACGATCATCCTGCTCGGCAAGTACCTGAGCTACCAGCGCCCGCTCGACCTCAGACCCAAACGCCTTGTCCTTCCGCTTGCTATCGCCGGGATACCTACTTTGCTCGTCGCGGTCCAGCCCGACCTCAGCACGTCGCTCGTGTTTGTCGGAGTCCTCGCGACAATGCTCTACTGGCAGGGCATGCGCCCGCTGCATGTCCTGCTGCTCTTCACCCCGGCGCTGTCCTTCGTCGCCGGGTTCTCTCTCTACACCTGGGTACCCTTCTTCATGCTCTTGGGTGCTCTAATGCTCTGGCGCAGCGACCTCGGACGCACCGCCGCAACACTTGGCGTCAGTGCCGTGTTCGGGCTCCTCAGCCCGGCAGTCATGTCTCTCCTTAAGGAGTACCAGCGTGCGCGCATCCGCAACTTCGTTGCGCCCTGGCTCGACCCGCACGGCATTGGCTGGAACGCTATCCAGTCACAGATCGCCATTGGCTCAGGCCGCATTCTGGGAAAGGGCTTCCTCCAGGGAACGCAGAAGCGGCTCGGCTTCCTGCCCAACCGTCATACCGACTTCATCTTCTCCTCGCTTGCTGAGGAGTTCGGACTGCTCGGCTGTCTCGTCGTGCTCGGCCTGTTCGCCCTGCTCGTGGCTCGCATCCTGCGAGCCGCGACGCGAACCCGCGACCGCGCCGCTGCGATCATCTGCGCCGGCATCGCCGCTGCGATTGTCTACCACACGTTCGTCAACGTCGGCATGCTGGTCGGGCTGATGCCAATCACGGGCATCCCGCTGCCCTTCCTCAGTTACGGCGGCTCCTCGCTGGTACTAAACTTCGCCATGGTTGGATTCGCGCTGAACGTGGCCGCCCGGCCAGAATGAACCGATGAAACACTTGCGTTCACTCACCGAGTCTGAGCTGACCGAACTGACAACCGAGATGGGATGGGAGACTTACCGCGCCCGCCAAATCTGGCGTTGGCTCTGGACCAAGGGCGTGACCACAATCGAAGCAATGACCGACTTGGCCCTCGACCGACGGACCGCTCTTGCTGAAATATACACCGTTGGCAGTCCCGAACTCGTCCGCCGCGCTGACGACCCGGACGGCACGGCCAAGTTCGCGTTCCGCTTCAGCGACGGGGCAACTGCCGAAGCAGTATGCATCCCGGACCGCGACCGCCGCACTATCTGCATCTCCAGCCAGGCCGGCTGCCCGCTCGGCTGCCGTTTCTGCGCGACCGGAGCGGCCGGCTACACGCGCGACCTTGAGTGGTATGAAATTGCCGGGCAAGCGGTCGACATTGCCCGGTTTGCCGGTGTGCGGCCAACCAACATCGTGTTCATGGGCATGGGCGAACCGTTGCTCAACTACGATGCGGTCATCACGGCTATCCGCGTGCTAAACTCGCCGACCGCAGTCGGTATCGGCGCACGCCACATGACCGTGTCGACCGCGGGCATCCCTGACCGAATCAGGCAGCTAGCTACACTGCCTCTTCAGGTTCGCCTCGCGGTATCGCTCGGCTCGGCCCGCCCGGAGCTGCGCGCCGAGCTTATGCCGATCAGCCGGCGCTGGCCCCTGGCCGATGTCATGGCCGCAGTACGCGACCACGTCGCGGCCACTGGCCGGCGCGTGACCTTTGAGTACGTTCTGCTGGCCGGTGTGAACGACCGGCCCGAGGACGCCGCGGCACTTGCGTCACTCCTGCGCGGCATCCCCTGCAAGCTGAACCTGATACCGTTCAACGCCTTCCCGGGTGCCCAGTTCGTGTCCCCCACACCGGCGGCAGTCACTGGATTCGCCGAACGGCTGTACCCGGTACTGCCAGCGGTCACCATCCGCCGGTCGAAAGGCCCACGCATCGCAGCAGCCTGTGGCCAGCTCGCCGCTTGCGGCCAGGCTTCTTGACACTGCCGTCCGCTGCCCTAGCATAGCTTCATTCGCAGCGACCGGCGCGGTGGCCGGACACACGCAAGAACACCCGGCCGCGGCCGCAAGAATCGATACAGGAGGCATACGGTATGGCAGCGAATCCCGGGTTATTGTTCCCAGGCCAAGGCTCGCAGGCTGTCGGCATGGGTGCCGACCTCTACGAGACCTACGAATCGGCTCGCGCGGTATACGAACGCGCCGAGCAGGTCCTTGAACTGCCCATCAAACAGCTGTCTTTCGAAGGCCCGGAGGACGAACTGCGCCAGACACGCTACACCCAGCCCGCGCTGGTTGTCCACTCGATGGCCGCGCTCGCATGCCTGGGCAACATCGCTCCAGTCCTCGCCGCAGGACACAGTCTGGGCGAGTATTCGGCGCTGTACGCGGCCGGCTCACTCGATTTTGACTCGACGCTCAGACTTGTGAAGCGGCGCGGCGCACTGATGTTTGCCGAAGGCGAAAGGAACCCGGGCACGATGGCCGCGATAATCGGGCTCGAGTCTTCGGCTGTCGAAGCGCTCTGCCGTGAGGTTCCGGGCACGGTGGTACCGGCCAACTACAATGAACCGAAACAGACGGTGATATCGGGTGAAGTCGAAGCGGTCAAAGCCGCCGCCGAGCTGGCCCGCACCCGCGGCGCACTCAAGGCAGTGCTTCTGCCTGTGTCGGGCGCTTTCCATTCACCCTTGCTGCGCGAGTCGGCGGCGGAGTTTGCCGAGTACCTCGGCGGATTCGAAGTTCGCACCCCTTCCTTCCCGGTCATCGCCAATGTAACTGGTCTGGCACAGACAACCGCTGCCGAGGTCCGCGAGAACCTCTCGCGCCAGCTAACAAGCCCGGTGCGATGGACTGAGACCATCATCACGGCCCGCAAATCAGGCTGCCACGGCTTTCTCGAGGTCGGCCCCGGCTCGGTGCTGGCCGGTCTCGCACGCCGCATCGACCGCGAGCTGTCGGTAGTGCCCGCGGGCAAAGCAGCCGACATCGCCGCGATTACTGGGACTCAAGCATGAACTGGCAACTGCTGTTGACCACGTTCGGTTCCGTCTTTCTTGCTGAACTCGGGGACAAGACCCAGCTCGCCACGCTTTCGTTTGCCTGCGCCAACCGAGGCGCTTTCTGGAGCGTCTTCGTCGGCAGCGCGCTCGCGCTGATCGCATCATCGCTCGTTGCGACCTGCCTTGGCTCGGTTGTCTCGCGTCACCTGCCAGTGCGCTGGGTCCATCTCGGCGCCGGGTTGCTCTTCATCGTGCTCGGCGCCCTGCTCGTCTTGCGCACGATCCGCGCGGCGTGAAGCTCAAGGTTCGGCCCGAGGATTTCGTCGTCCGCGAACTTCTGCGGCTCAGGCTCAAGCCTACCGGTGCTTTCTCGGTCTACCGACTCGAGAAGCGCAACTGGAACACGCTGGACGCCATCGATCACCTCACCCGCCACCACGGGCTCAGGCAGCTATCACGCGCCGGTCTCAAAGACCGCTACGCGCTCACCATCCAGTACCTGTCGCTGCCCGGGAAAGGCCCTGCGCTCATCCGCGAACCCAACTACACATTGCGATTGGTCGGCAGGTCCGATGTGCCGGTATCAAGCGAACTCCTCTCGGGCAACGAGTTCACGGTCACGGTACGCGCGCTCTCTCGCGGCGAAGCCGCAGCTATCGCCGCCAACACGACACAGGTTCGCCGCTTCGGCCTGCCAAACTACTTCGACGATCAGCGTTTCGGCTCTGCGCGTCACGGACAGGGATTCATCGCCCGCCGCCTCATTGACGGGCACTACAACGGCGCCCTGAAGTTCTACCTCGCCACGCCATCGCCGGCAGAGCCGCCGAAAGCCCGTCGCAGGAGCACCGCACTCGCCGAAAGATGGGGCGACTGGCACGCGTGCCTGCCGCTGGTCCCGCCCGAGGCACTCAGCGCTGCCAGGCACCTCACTGCCCATCCGGGGGATTTCGCAGGTGCTGTGCGCCGACTGCCTCGCTCGCTGCTGGAGCTGTTCATCAACGCTTACCAATCCTGGCTCTGGAATGAGACCGTCGTCACGCTGCTCCGCGAGCTCGGCGCAGCGGCAGTCGCGGCCCGGTACTCGCAGGGTGAGATATGGTTTTGGCGCGACCTCTCCCCTACACTAATGCAGTTCTTCGGCAAGGCGATCCTACCAGTGGCTGCGCCCGACTCGAGCTTCCGCAGCGAACGGATCCAGCGCGCCGCCGCCGCGGTTCTTGCGCGCGAGGGCCTTGACGGTTCGCGTCTCAGGCTCAAGCTCCGTATCCCCGGTGTCCGATTCAAGGCTTTCAATCGACGCATCCTCTTGCGGCCTGAGGGACTTCGCCTGTCTGAACCGCAACCGGACGACGTCTATCACGGTCGAACGAAGGTCAAGCTTCAGTTCACCCTGCCGCCAGGCGCCTACGCAACGCTGCTCATTAAGCGCCTCGCGCTCAACTGAGATGCTGCTACTGCTCGCGCTCTCGCTCGTTGCGCAGTTGCCCGGCGGCATCGAGCTGGATCCGCGCCTGCGCTGGTACACGCTTGAATCCGAGCACTTCGCGGTGCACTTTCCGTGTTCGTCACTGCCCGATAACGACTGCCTGGCGCTGCCACGTGCGGTGTGCTCTATTGCCGAGGCAGCACACGCCCGGCTTACGAGCGCGGCCGCGTGGCACCCGGTCCGCCGCACCAACGTTGTCATTGCGGACTTCTTCGACTACAGCAACGGCTGGGCCGCACCATTCCCCGCCAACACCATTACGGTCCTGCCCAGCCTGCCTGCGGGCGACCTGACAAACTACGACGACTGGTTGACCACGCTGTTTGTCCACGAGTACTCGCACATCCTGGCGCTGGACCAAGCCCGTGGTCCGCTTGCCGCTCTGCGCGGCGTTTTCGGCCGCATTGTGCTACCCAACTCGCTTGCACCATTCTGGCTCCACGAGGGGTATGCCGTTCATAACGAGACCCGTTTCACCCGGTTCGGCCGCAACCGGGGTGCCGAATTCCGGATGATGCTCGACGCGGCGGCGAGGCACGACCGCCTGCTTCCGCTCGACCGATGCGGCAGTTACCTGTTACGGCGCTACCCGGGCGGTTCCGCGCCATACCTGTACGGTGGCCGCTTCGTTGACTGGCTGGCCCGGACGTACGGCCAGGCGCTGCCCGACTCGCTGAACTCACTGCGCGCCCGTTCGCTGCCCTGGACTGAGGGCACCGCACTGAGCCGACTGACCGGCCAGCGCCTTGGACCACTCTGGCGTGAATGGCAGACGAGTGTCCGCACCGAGGCTCTGCGTCCCGGGCCGACCGTTGCTCGACGCCTTACGAACGACGGTTTCGCCAAATCCGGGCTGGCCTGGTCACGCAGCGGCGCAGAGCTGTTCTTCGTTTCCGGCTCAGGTCTGGAGCATCCTTGCATCCGCGCGCTGGACAGCGCAGGACGCTACAACCGGATTGTGTGCCGCGCTGTGGTCAACGGCAACCTCGCTCTTTCACCCGACGGCCTGACTCTCGCATTCGGCGAGTATCGCCTGCTGGACAACACCCGTGAGTTCAGCGACATAGTAACCCTTGACCTCGCCACCGGCGCAAGGCGACGCCTTACCGAACGGTTGCGCGCCCGCGACCCTGACTTTGCGCCCGACACCGGTATCATCGCCTTCGTAATCGACGGCGGCGGACGCAACCGCCTGGCTCTGCTCGACCTGACAACCCGCGAAGTCACTACCTTACTGGAACCCGAAGAACCTGTAGCGTTCCACTCGCCCCGTTTCTCGCCATCGGGCCGCTGGCTTGTGGTCGGCGTGAACCGCCCCGGCGGCTTCGCCGATATCGAGCTTATTGACCGACGTACCGGCTGGGTCACACCGCTGACCGAGGACCGCCACAACGACATCAACCCCTGCTGGTCCCGCACCGGCCGATTCGTCTACTTCGCGTCCGACCGCACCGGCGTCTTTGAAATCTTCGCCTTCGAACTCGCCACCGGGAGGCTCTTCCAATGCACCGCGACTGGCACTGGCCTGCTTTGTCCGACGCTCGCCCCGGACAATCAATCCATGGCGGTCAGCGCATACGGGCCGAACGGGTTCGACATCGCCACCATACCGGTGGACGCCTCCTCCTGGACTCAATTCGAACGCGGAGCTGACACACTAGAACCTATCGAGCCTCCTGCCCGCGGACAGGACTCGTCGGCAACGCTCTACTACTACAGCGCGTTGCCGGGCCTTGCACCGGCCTTCTGGTGCCCGCTGCTTTGCCCGGGCATGCGTGCCGGAGTCTTCACGCTCGGATGGGACCCCCTTCAGAGTCATCGCTACAGCGCGCTGGCCGGCTACGATTTCCGCACGGCCTCACCTTTCTTGTCAGCCGGCTACGAGTATCGCGGTTGGTGGGCGAAGCCGGGTTTCGCACTTGACCTGACGCTTCCCGCACAGTCAATCGAAGCCTTCGCGGGTGTGCAGTTGCGTTCCTATGAGCGTGACCACTGGTTCGATCTATCGCTGAACCTGCACCGCGACAGCATCATTGATTCGCGCTTGGCCGCTGGCTGGGCAGTATCCACCGCCCGCGCGTGGCGCTTTTCGGTTGCGCCGAGTGAGGGTATCGTGGCCGGGCTTGCCGCCGACTACTCGACCCCGGTTCTGTTCGGCAGCAACACACTGGTGCGAGCAGTCGGCCACTCGTCGCTGTACCTCGGAGCACCGCGCCGCAGCTGGAGCCTGCGACTGCGCCTTGCTGCCGCGACCGCGCTGGGCGACTCGGCCGCCGCCGCAGCGTTCCGGATTGCTCCCGGCCCAGCGGTGCTGGGTGTGCGGGGATTCCACGACCTCGACCTGCCGGTACGCACCGCCCTATCGACCGGCGTGCAGCTGCGCCTGCCGCTGTGGTGGGTGGAGCGCGGCATCGGCGGCCTGCCGGTGTTCATCCAGAACATCAACGGTGCAGCCTTCGTCGACGCGATTACTGGCAGCCCGAGCCGACTTGACTTGTCCACAATGGGCAACTACGCCCGTGTCGGTGCCGGCCTCGAGCTGCGCGCTGATCTGATTCTCGGCCACCTGTTACCCGCTTCGCTCACTGTGGGCGCGGCTGCTGGGCTTCATCCGTTCGGCTCGACGCAGCTGTACGGTTCGATGTCAAGCGACCTGCTGAGTGGCCTGATCCTGAGACCGCGCGCCGGACTCCATGACTGGCTCCGCCTGCCCGAGCGGCACTAGAGTCTCTCGGACAAAGACCGGCGGCCGGCCCGTCGCCGGCCGCCCGCAGTCAGAAAACGGCTACTTACCGCAGACCGGGCATTTCACCTCGACGTGGTCGGGTGGCTTGGGATGCTCGCCCTTGTCAACCTCGCCCGACTCGCTGTGCTTGTGAAATGCGTAGCAGTGGTTGACATAAGCCTCGCGCGAGGACAGCGCTGGCTCATACCAGAAGAACTGATACTCGGGCCAGTGGGACTTGATCTTGTCTCTCAGGTCGCGCTCGGCCCGGCCGACGAAGGAAACCTGCCTCGAGTTGCGTGACAGGCAATAGACCCCGCCCACCCTGTTGGGCACAGAGATATCGACGTGCAGGGGCCTGAGCAGATAGGGACCACGCATGCTGCCTCCTGATTCTTTGCCAAGCGGGATTGTTCCCGCAACACTCTCTGACATCTTCAGTGTAACCCGGACGGACATTCTTCGCGCTCGCATTAATTATACTGGCAGGACCACCTCGGGTCAAGGAACCGGCCGACCTGGGTAGTATCCTGATGTGTGTGTAGATTTGGCGAGAGAGAGAAGGGCCGGGCGAGTCCTGTATCCTGTTGGTAATGGCATACCTAAAGGAGGACCGCCCGTGCCCTACTACG